>VXLW01000121.1 GCA_009841435.1 Dehalococcoidia bacterium
TCGCTGCGATGCCATCATCGTTGTCTCCTCCCTGCCCACCCCCAGCCCCGACTCCCCCGTGGAGGAGAAACGCGCCTTCGCCGGTCGCCACCGCACGCCCCTCCTCGCCGCTCAGGCGTTCGGCCAGCTCATGCGCGAAAAGGGTGGCGGTGCCGTCGTCTTCGTTGCTCCCGAACGCGACCCCGCGGACGACAAGGCGCTCAACGCCGCCCTCTCCGCCCACCTCGGGGCCGGCGGACCCCGCATCACCGTCGTCGGTCGAGACGCACCCGCCCCCGATGAGGCCGCCGCCGGCGTCCTCGCCGTCCTTAGCCCCGAGGCCGCCTCGTGACGGCCCCCGTCCCCAACCTCGCCCCGCCGCCCCTCGCCGATGTCGTCGTCCTCGAGCTTGCGACGGGCGTTGCCGGTCCCTACTGCGGCCGCCTCCTCGCCGACCTCGGCGCGCAGGTCGTCAAGGTCGAGCCCCTCGAGGGCGACCCCGCCCGCGCCGAACTCCCCCTCGTCGATGGCGAGAGTGCCTTCTTCGCCTGGCTCGCCGCGGGCAAGCTCAATGCGACGCTGGCGCTCGACGACCCCCGGATCGAGCAGCTCGCCGCCCACGCCGACATCATCGTCCACAGCGAGCGCGGCGAAGCCGCCGCCCGTTTCGAGGAGCGCCTCGTCGACGCGAACGAGCGGGCTGTCGTCCTCTCCCTTTCTCCCTACGGACGCAGCGGTGGGCGCGCTGACTGGCAGGCCACCTCTTTCACCGAGTACGCCACGGGCGGCTACCACTACTTCGGCGGCGACCCCGACCGCGAGCCCGTTGCCCTCCCCGGCCACCAGGTGCCCTTCCACGCGGGCACGCATGGCGCCCTCGGCGCCCTCGCCGGGCTCCGGCACGCCCGCGAACACGGCCAGGGGCAGCGCATCGAGGTCTCCCACCAGGAGGCCATCCTTAACGACCACGCCTGGCTCACCACCATCTGGACCCACCAGGGCGTCATCCAGAGCCGTACCGGCAGCATCTTCGTCCCCTGTGCCGATGGCTTCGTCTTCCTCTTCAACCTCGCGCCCTACCCCAACCTCTTCATCCTCATCGAGCGCTTCGACCTTCTGGAAGACGAGGCCCTGCAGCAGCCCCTCGTCTGGACCGAGCGCTTCGACGAGGTGCTGGAGGCCTTCGGCGAGTGGACGAAAACCCGCACGAAGCAGGAGATCTACCACGCCGCCCAGGAACTCCGGATCGCCGTCACCCCCGTGAACACCATGGCCGACGTCGCCGCCAGCGAGCAGCTCGCCGCCCGCGCCTGGTTCGGAACGCTCTGCCTCGGCGACCGCGAACTGCTCGCCCCCGGCCTCCCCTACAAGCTCCCGGAGACGGCCCTCGACCCCGCTACCACCGCCGCCACCCCTGGCCAACACACCGATGCCGTCCTCGCCCCGGACTTCCCGTGGGCGAACGCGAGCGTCGCCCCTCCCGACTCCACCGCCACCCCCACGGTTCAGGGGCCGCTGGCGGGCCTCCGCTTCATCGAGGTCACCGCCAACTGGGCGGGGCCGATCGCCGGGCGCCACTTCGCCGACCTCGGCGCCGATGTCATCAAGGTGGAGCTGCACACCAAGCCGGCTACCCGCACGCTCGCCTGGGTTCCGGCCGACATATGGCCTGACCACTACCACCGCGCCGGCTACTTCAACAAGCTCAACCGCAACAAGCGCGCCGTCTGTCTCAATCTCGCCACCGATGAGGGCCGCGCCGTCCTCCTTGAGCTGGTCAAGCAGGCCGATGGCCTCATCGAGAACAACGCCGCCCGCGTCATGACCCAGCTCGGCATCGGCTGGGACGTCCTCCGCGAGGTCAACCCCGGCCTCGTGATGTGCTCCATGGCGGGCTTCGGCGCCACCGGCCCCGAGCGCAACTACTCCGCCTACGGCAGCAACATCGAGGCCATGAGCGGCCTCGCCAGCGTCCTCGGCTACGGCCCCGGCGAGTACTACGGCACCGGCAGCTACTACGCCGACCCCGTCACCGGGAATCACGGCGCGATCGCCATGCTCGCCGCCCTCCACGCCCGTCGCGCCACCGGCAAGGGCCGCTGGATCGATGTCTCCCTCTTCGAGGCCGTCCTGCCCTACTTCTCCCAGGAACTGCTCACCTACGCGGTGACGGGCGAAGCTCCCGAACCCATCGGCAACGCCTCCCCCGTTCACGCCCCCCAGGGCCTCTACCCCTGCGCCGGCGAGGACAACTGGCTCGCCCTCACCGTCCGCGACGAACGCGATTTCGCCGCCCTCGCAGAAGTCGTCGGCTGTTCTGAACTCGCCGCCGACCCGCAGCTCGCTTCCGTCGAGGGCCGCCGCGCGAACGCCGCCGCGATCGACAACGCCATCACGGCCTGGTCACGCGAGCAGACGGTCCCCGCGGCCGCCGCCGCATTGCAGGAGGCCGGCGTCCCGGCCGCCCCCGTCATGCCGAACTGGATGGTCGTGAGCGATAACCACCTCAACGACCGCGGCTATTTCGAGACCGTGCGCCACCCGGTCGCCGGGACGCACGTCTTCCCCGGCTTCCCCTGGCGCTTCGAACAGACCCCCGGCGCCATCGCCCGCCCCGCTCCCCTCTTCGCCCAGCACAACCGCGAGGTCTTCTCCGGATTGCTCGGCATGAGTGACGCCGAGATCGAGGCCCTCTACACCGCAAACGCCACCAACGACGACCCCCAGTACGCCGCCGGCCCGAGCCTCTGATGGCCGGCGTCCTTGTCATCCTGCCTGCCGGCGTTGCCCCGCCCCCGCTCCCGGAGGGCGTGGAGGTTCGCCCCTGCGCGACCTCCGGGGAGGTCGCCGCCGCCCTTCGGCAGACTGGTGGCGATGTCGTGCTTTGCGTCGACGGTCTCCCTGACGCGGAGGTGATTGCTGGCGCCGTCCGGACCGTCGAAGCGAACGTCATCCTTGTGGAGCAGGACGCCTGGGACGGCGAGGCCCACTCCCCGGTGAGCGCGGCCTGTACGGGCGTGGTCGCCGGTTTCGGGATCGCGGGAGTGGCCGCTGCCGTCGCCCTCTTGCTGGACGGCTAGCCCGCCCGGAGCAGGTCGCCCACCGCCGGATCCTCCGCGCCCAGCGCCCGGCCCCGCTCCGCTAGGCCCTTGACTGTGCTCCGGCTCCGTCCCCCGAGCAGAGCCCCGATCTCGCTGTAGCTGCACCCGCGCTCCTGCAGCGCCGCCGCCGCCACCGCCCGTGGGCGCGCCAGCTTCTGGGCGCGGCTGCGCCCCTCCACCTCGCCCACGGCCACCGCGAAATGCTCCGCGATGCGCTCGATCACCGCCTTCGTCGTCTCGTTCCCGCGACTCTGCAGTGCGAGCGCTCCCACCTCGGCCGCGAGCCGCAGCTCGCTGAGCAGCCCCCGCCGCTGCAGCCCCACCGCCGCATGGACGCCCGCCAGGATCGACCGCACCGAGCCCGTTCCCGTGGCTAGCTGCTCAAGGCACCACGAGGGCAGCGCTACGCGCAGGTCGGCCAGCCGTTGCTCGATAAACGCGCGCCGTTCGCCCGCCGCGAACGGCTCGACCGTCGCCACGATTCCCGCCTCGAGCCGTGAGCAGAGCCGCTCCGGCAGCCCCAGCTCCCGCGGCCGCAGCTCGCTCCCCACCACGACCGCGCCTCCCCCGTGCGTCACCGCGTCCAGCGTGTGCACCAGTTCCCGCAGCGTCCCCGTCTTCCCCGCCAGGTCGTGCAGGTCGTCGATGATGAGCAGCTGCACGCCCCGCACGGCGTCCTGGAACGTCTCGACGTTTCCCTCCCGCAGCGCCCGCTGGTAGCGCGAGGTGAATCCCTCCCCGCTCAGGCAGGCGACCCGCTGTCCCCGACCGCTCGCCTGCGCCGCCAGCCCGTGCAGCAGGTGCGTCTTCCCCACCCCCGGCGGCCCGTGGACGACCACCGGGCTGATTGCCGGCTCCCGGTCCTCCACCAGGCTCAGGCAGCTTGCGAGGGCCAGGGCGCTCCCCTCCGAGCGGAAGTAGCGGGCCAGGGTGAACGCTCCGTTCACCTGTCCCACAACCTCCTCCCGGCCCGGCGGCGCCGTTCCGCCAGGGGATGCCGCCTCCGCCGCCGCGTGTGGTTCCTCACCCGGCGCGACGAAACGGACCGCCAGCCCCCCGCCCTCCACCGCCCCCAGGCAGCGCTCGACTACCGGCGCCAGGTTCTCGTTCATCCACTCCGCTCGGAACGCCGAGCGAGCCTCCACCAGCAGCTCGCCGTTGCTCAGCGAGGCCGCCGTGGTACCCGCTAACCACGTCTCGAAGTTGGCGCGGCTCACCTCAAGCTCAAGCCGGCCCAGCACGGCCTGCCAGGTGCCCCGCAATGCCTTCGCCGAGTCCTGGTCCCCACCTGACACGGGCGTGCGCGCTCCCTCCCCGGGGCGCACGCGCGCCCCCGGCTCTCTCTTCATCGGTGATGATTCAGAAGGTGCCGCGCCCCTCAGCGCGACCCCTGAAGGCTAGCGCTCCACCTCCGCGGGCGGCAACCACTTTCGCCCCCCTGCGCGGCTTCATTAACGGACCTTTCACGGCCTCATCCGGCTTATGGTCTCGCGCTCGTGGGCCGCTGCCCGGCCACTGCGGGACACGGCGCATTGACGCGCTTGCCACCGCCGCTAGACTACGAATACGGCATGGAACGCGACGACGGCTACCTGCAGATCGGTGAAGCGGCCGAACGGTCGGAGCTCACCCAGCGCACGCTCCGCTACTACGAGGAGCGCGGCCTCTTGCCCCCGCCCACCCGCATGGTCGGCGGCTTCCGCCTCTACTCCCCCGCCGACATGGAGCGCATCGAGCGCGTCAAGGCGCTGAAAGAGCTCCTCGGGTTCTCCCTCGCTGACATCAAGGAGATGCTCGAAGCCGAGGACGTCCGCATGCAGATCCGCGCCGAGTGGAACAAGGACGACGAGGCCGAGGAAAAGGCGAAGAAGGTCCGCATCGCCCGTGAGGTCACCCTCCGCCAGATCGCGTTGCTCGATCAGAAGGTCGCGAAGATGGAGAAGATGCGAGTCCAGCTCGCCGAGCGCCTCGAGAAGCACGACGAGATGCTGCGGCGCTTCACCGAGGCCGCCCCGCCCGTCGCTGCGGGCGACCAGGCGATAGGCTGAAGCCAGCACATCGAAAGCCGACGGACCGGTAAGCTACCCCTGATGCCAGTGCGCGACACCTTTGACCGGCCACTGCGTGACCTCCGCGTCTCCGTGACGGACCGCTGCAACTTCCGCTGCGTCTACTGCATGCCCAAGGAGGTCTTCGGGCCGTCCTTCCAGTTCCTCGACCGCGACGAAATCCTCACCTACGAGGAGATCGTGCGGCTCTCGCGCCTCTTCATTGCGCATGGCGTTGAGAAGATCCGCGTCACCGGCGGCGAGCCCCTCGTCCGCCGCGACCTCCCCCTCCTGATCGAGCAGCTGTCCGCCCTCGACGGCCTCCAGGACCTCACCCTCACCACCAACGGCGCCCTCCTCCCCGCCCAGGCCGGTCCCCTCCGAGACGCCGGTCTCGAACGCATCACCATCAGCCTCGACTCGCTCGACGACGCCACCTTCCGCGAGATGAACGATGTCGACGTTGGCGTCGATGTCGTGCTCGCCGGTATCGATGCCGCACGCGATGCGGGTCTCTGGCCCATCAAGGTGAACGCCGTCGTCAAGCGCGGCCTCAACGACCACACCATCGTCGACCTCGCCCGCCACTTCCACGGCACGGGCATCATCGTGCGCTTCATCGAGTACATGGACGTCGGCACGACCAACGGCTGGGTGCTCGACCACGTCGTGCCCGCCGCCGAGATCGTCCAGCGCATCGACGCCGCCCTCCCCCTCGAACCCCTCGACCCCAACTACCGTGGCGAGGTCGCACGGCGCTACCGCTACCGCGATGGCGGCGGCGAGCTCGGTGTCATCACGTCGATCACGCAGCCCTTCTGCGGCGACTGCACCCGCGCCCGCCTCTCCCCCGAGGGCGAGCTCTTCACCTGCCTCTTCGGGTCGACCGGCTTCGACCTCCGCGCCCTGTTGCGCGCCGGCGCGACCGACGACGAGCTTGCGGACGCCATCGCCCGCGTCTGGCGCATCCGCGACGACCGCTACTCCGACCTCCGCACGGAGGCGACGGCCGACCTCAAGCGCGTCGAGATGTCCCACATCGGCGGCTAGCGCCGCCGGGCTAGTCCTCGTCCCCGTCTTCGTCCGGCCAGAGCGTCTCCCAGCTCGGACCGCCCAGCACTGCCTCCCGGATCGTGCGGCGTTCCAGCACCTCCAGCCGCGCGATCGCCCGCGACATCGCCAGGTCCGCCTCGTTCGACACGGCCGCCATGCGCTCGCCCATCGGCGCCAGTACGTCGTGCTCCCGGATGAGCGAGATGGAGTGGGGCCACATCGCGAACGTAAAGTCGTCGGGCATTCCGAACGAGCTGCGGTGCTTCCCCAGCCACGCGTATCGCTCCTGTACAGTTGAGACCGGAGCCACCACCGCCACCAGCGGCCCCTCGCTGGGCGAGCTGCGCGCGTCCAGCAGCAGCCGCTCGGGGAAGGCGTGGAACCCGATGACGATCAGGTCGGCGTTCTCCAGCCGTTCCCGCAACGCCTCCAGGTCGACCTGCAGGCCGTTCTCCGAGTGGGCCATGGGCGGTACCCCCGGATGTGAAGCGAGGGGGCGGGCTTTCGCCGCGCCCCCTCGCCGGAGTTCCTCGTACGCCCGTCGTGACAGGCGGTTGAAGAGTGAGCCTAGTACATCGGAGCCGGCGGAACGGCCGCGGCTGCCGCGGCTTCCTTCTTCTCCGTGACCAGGCAGTTCGTCGTCAGGACCATCGCGGCGATGGAGACGGCGTTCTCGATGGCGGCGCGGGTGACCTTCGCCGGATCGATGATGCCCTTGTCGACCATGTCGCCGAACTCGTCCATCTGGGCGTCGTAGCCGAGGCCCTTGTTCAGCTCCTTCACCTCTTCCACCACCACCGAGCCGTCCTTGCCGGCGTTGATGGCGATGCGGCGGAGGGGCTCCTCCAGCGCGCGGCGGAGGATGCGGGCGCCCGTGTCCTCGTCACCGTCGAGCTTCACGCGGTCCAGCGCCGAGATGGCGTTCAGCAGGGCGACGCCGCCGCCCGGCACGATGCCTTCCTCGACAGCCGCACGGGTCGCGCTCAGCGCGTCCTCCACGCGGTGCTTCTTCTCCTTCAGCTCGACCTCGGTGGCCGCGCCGACGCGGATGACGGCGACGCTGCCGGCGAGCTTGCCGAGTCGCTCCTGGGCCTTCTCGCGGTCCCAGTCGCTCTTCGCCTCGCCGAGGATCGCGCGGACCTGGCCCACGCGCGCGTCGATGTCCTTCTTCTTGCCCCGGCCCTCGATGATCGTGGTGTCTTCCTTCGTCGAGAGCACGCGGCGGGCGCTGCCCAGGTCGGCCTGCGTCACGCTGTCGAGCGTGCGGCCGATCTCCTCGGAGATGACCTGCGCGCCCGTGAGCGTCGCGATGTCGCCCAGGTTGTCCTTCTGGCGGTCGCCGAAGCCCGGTGCCTTCACCGCGAGCACGTTCATCGTGCCGCGCAGCTTGTTCACCGCCAGCGTCGCCAGCGCCTCGCCGTCTACGTCGGCGGCGATGATGAGCAGGTTCTTCGACTGGGAAACGATCTTCTCCAGCAGCGGCAGGAGCTCCTGCACCGAGGAGAGCTTCGAGTCGGTGATGAGGATCAGGGGATCCTCGATCTCCGCTTCCATGCGGTCCGGGTTCGTCACGAAGTAGGGGCTGATGAAGCCGCGGTCGAACGCCATGCCGTCCACGTACTCGACCTCGGTCTGGATGCCCTTCGACTCCTCGACCGTGATCACCCCGTCCTTGCCGACCTTCTCCATCGTCTCGCCGATGAGCTCGCCGATGGTCGGGTCGTTGTTCGCCGAGATGGACGCGACCTGCGCCATCTGCTCGCGCGCGTTCACCTTGATCGAGTTGCGGCCAACGCGGCCCACGACCGCCTCGGCGCCCTTCTCGAGGCCACGCTTCAGCGACATCGGGTTCGCGCCGGCGGCCACGTTCTTCAGGCCTTCCTGCACAATCGCCTGGCCCACCACGGTGGCCGTGGTCGTGCCGTCACCGGCGATGTCGTTCGTCTTGGAGGCGATCTCCTTGGCGAGCTGGGCGCCGATATTCTCGAACGCTTCCTCCAGCTCGATGTCCCGGGCGATCGTCACACCGTCATTCGTGATCGTCGGCGCGCCGAACTTCTTGTCGAGCACCACGTTGCGGCCCTTGGGCCCCAGCGTGATCTTGACGGCGTCGGCGAGCGCGTCGATGCCACGCTTCATCGCGTGGCGGGCGTCTTCATCGAAAAGCAGTTGCTTGGCCATGTACCTGTCAGTACCTCTCCCGAATTTCGATGGCGCGTATGTTAGCACTCTTACCGCAAGAGTGCTAATCAACCCCGCGGCCCGCCCCGCCTACCTCCGCAGCAACCCCCGCAGGCGCCGCCGCAGCCCCTCCCCGTCGCCCCGCCTCGTGATCGTGCTCGCCGCCGCCCGCGCCGATTCCTCCAGCGCCCCGTCGAGCGGTTCCAGCCTGGCCCCCTCCCCGTAGCGCCGAGCGAGCGCCGTGCCCAGCAGGAAGTCCGCGACCGCCGGGTTCTTCGGAAGGAGGCTCCCGTGCAGGTACGTCCCGATCGCGTTCGCCACGCGCGCCCCCTCCGATCCGTCCTTCCCGTTGTTCCCCCGACCCGCGATCACGGTGCCGAACGGCTCCTGCCCGTCATCCAGCCAGGTGCGGCCTCCGTGGTTCTCGAACCCCACCACCTCGCCGTACCCGGTCTGCAGCAGCACGTTCCCGATCGCGCGCTCCTCCCCCTCCCCCGGGTGCCGCGTCTCCATGCCGAATACGCCGATGCCCGGAAGCACGCCCCCATCTGCGTCCACATACCGCTCGCCGAACAACTGGAACCCCCCGCACACCGCCAGCGTCGGCAGCCCGTCCTCGATCGCCGACCGGATAGCCGGGCCCCTCCCCACGAGGTCGTCGGCGATCCGCCGCTGCTCGCGGTCCTCCCCTCCGCCGATGATGAGCAGGTCGTATTCGCCCGGGTCGAACGTATCCCCAATACCGATGCCGTCCACATCGAGCGCGATCCCGCGTGCTTCGCAGCGATAGCGCAGCGCGATCGCGTTCCCGCGGTCTCCGTACACGTTCATCACGTCGGCGTACAGGTGCGCCAGCCGCAACCGCATCCCGTCCCCGTCCGGCATGCGCCTAGCCTACCCGTCGGACGCCCGCACTTGCCCGCCTGACGCTCAAATGTTCTAGACTGCGCAGCGTGACCGCCTCCCCCGCCGCCTCTCCCGTCCCCACCCACGATCCATTCTCTTATACCAATAGAAGAACGCCACAGACAAAAGGCAAAAGTGTGAT
>VXLW01000042.1 GCA_009841435.1 Dehalococcoidia bacterium
GGCTGTGCGGCGCGGGGGGTGGGGGTCGGGGGGACAGGGGTCGCGGTCTCGGGGGATGGGGTGGCGGTCTCGGGGACCGGAGTGTCGGCATGCGTTTCAGGTGTGGGGGCGCCGTCCTCGCCACCGCCACAGGCAGCGAGGGCCAGCAGGGCGGCGAGGAGCAGGAGTGGGCGCTTCACGGCGACCGCGAGTCTACCGTCTGTAAGGACCGCCTCCCGAGAGGGAACTTTCGCTACAAAATGATCGAAAAACCCTTGCCTGTGAGGGCCGTCCCTCCTACGATCGGGGCATGGAACCGCACCTGCACGGGACCCGGGAGCGCGTGTTCGATTATGTCGTCGAACACCACGGCGCGCGCGTGGAGGAAGTGGCGGATGCGCTGGGCGTGAAGGCCGCAGCGATCCGGCGCCACCTCGACCACCTGCGTGCCGACGGGCTCATCGAGTCGCGCCCGGTGAAGCAGGCGACGGGCCGGCCATTCCTGAGCTGGTACCCCACGGCCAAGGGCGCCGGGGAGGCGCCGCCCGCGTACGCGGACCTGTTCGCACGCATCCTGGGGTGGCTTGGCAAGGAGCACATCGACGAGGCGGTGGCGACGGGTGTCGCGGCCTCGCTCGCCGAGCGGCACCGGGACGAAGTGGCCGGGTCCGAAGACGGCGAGGACCTCATCGAGCACGTGACCGAGAGTCTTCGTCGCGAGGGCATCCTGGAGACGTGGCGGGCCGAAGACGACGGCTTCCACCTCGTCAACTCGTGCTGCCCGTATCCGCAGGCGGCGGAGCTTTCGCGGCTGCCCTGCGAGGCCGACCGTCAGGCGATCAGCCTGCTGATCGGCAAGGACGTGGAACAGATCGAACGCATCGTGGACGGCTCGCTCTGCTGCGAGTATCGCGTGCAACTGAACACCGAACCTGAACACGAAGGCGTCGCCGCGAGCGACGCCACCGAAGGAAACGCATGACCGAAGCACCGCTTCTCGAAATCGACGCGCTGCGCGCCAACGTGGCGGGCAACGAGATCCTCACCGGGTTGAACCTGACGATCCGCCCGGGCGAGGTGCACGCCATCATGGGGCCGAACGGCTCCGGCAAGAGCACGCTCGCGAACACGCTCATGGGCAACCCCCGCTACGAGGTGACAGGCGGCGAGGTTCGCTTCCTCGGCGATGCGCTCGACGGGATGGCCCCGGACGAGCGCGCGCGACGAGGGCTCTTCCTCGCCTTCCAGTACCCAGTGGCGGTCCCGGGCGTGACGGTCGTGAACTTCCTGCGGCAGGCGGTGAACGCCGTCCGCGGGGAGGAGGTTCCCGTACGGGAGTTCCGCCAGGAGCTGTTCCAGAAGATGGAGTTGCTGAAGGTGGATCGCGACTTCGCCCGACGCTACCTGAACGACGGGTTCAGCGGCGGCGAGAAGAAGCGCGCCGAGATGCTGCAACTGGCGATGCTGCAGCCGCGCATGGCGGTGCTGGACGAGACGGACTCGGGGCTCGACATCGACGCCCTGCGAACGGTCGCGGACGGCGTGAATGCGCTGATGCACGAGAACATGGGCCTGCTGCTGATCACGCACTATCAGCGGCTGCTCAACTACATCAAGCCACAGTTCGTACACGTGCTGATCGACGGGCGCATCGTGCGCTCGGGCGGTCCCGAGCTCGCCGAAGAGCTCGAGGAAAGCGGGTACGACACCATCGAAGCGGCCGCCTCGACGGCCTGAGGGAGACGAGCCATGACCTCCACACCGGAACAACTGGTCCGCGAGGACGGCTACAAGTGGGGCTTCTACGACGAGGAAGAGGCGCTCTTCAAGGCGAACAAGGGGCTCACGCCCGAGATCGTCAGCACCATCTCGGAGATGAAGGACGAACCGCAGTGGATGCGGGACTTCCGGCTGAACGCGCTTGAGCGCTTCAACGAGATGGAGAACCCGCCCTGGGGCACGGACCTCCTCGAGACGATCGATTTCGACAACATCCACTACTTCGTGCGGGCGACGGACCGGGATGAGCGCTCGTGGGACGACGTGCCGGACTACATCCGGGATACGTTCGACAAGCTCGGGATTCCCGAGGCGGAGAAGAAGTACCTGGCAGGCGTGGGCGCGCAGTACGACTCCGAGGTCGTCTACCACAACATCCGCGAGGACCTGGAGAAGCTGGGCGTCGTGTTCCTGGGGATGGACCAGGGGCTGGCGGAGTACGAGGACATCGTGAAGGAGCACTTCGGCACGGTGATCCCGCCGGGAGACAACAAGTACGCCGCGCTCAACAGCGCCGTGTGGTCGGGCGGGTCGTTCATCTACGTGCCCAAGGGCGTAAAGGTGGACATTCCGCTGCAGGCCTACTTCCGCATCAACACAGAGAACATGGGGCAGTTCGAGCGGACGCTGATCATCGCGGACGAGGGCAGCCAGGTTCACTACGTCGAGGGCTGCACCGCGCCGACCTACAGCAGCGACTCGCTGCACAGCGCGGTCGTCGAGATCATCGTGAAGAAGGGCGCGCGCGTCCGCTACACGACGATCCAGAACTGGTCGAACAACGTCTTCAACCTCGTCACGAAGCGGGCGGCAGCCTACGAGGACGCGGTGATGGAGTGGGTCGACGGGAACCTCGGCTCGAAGCTCACGATGAAGTTCCCGAGCGTGTTCCTGATGGAGCCGGGGGCGCACGGCGAGATCCTTTCGCTGGCGTTCGCGGGCGAGGGACAGCACCAGGACGCCGGCGGCAAGGTGGTCCACATGGCCCCCGACACGACCTCGACGATCGTGTCGAAGTCGCTGAGCAAGGACGGCGGGCGCACCAGCTACCGCGGTCTGCTGAAGGTCTACGAGGGGTGCGACAACGTGCGCTCGAGCGTGCGCTGCGACGCCCTGCTGCTCGACGAGGAGTCGCGCTCGGACACCTACCCGACGATGGAGGTGGACGCGCCCGACGTGTCGATCGAGCACGAGGCGTACGTCTCCAAGCTGAGCGAGGAGCAGCTCTTCTACCTGCAGAGCCGCGGACTGAGCGAGGACGACGCTGCCAAGATGATCGTCAACGGCTTCGTCGAGCCGATCGTGAAGGAGCTGCCGATGGAGTACGCCGTCGAGCTCAACCGTCTGATCGAGCTGCAGATGGAAGGCGCCATCGGCTAGGCCGGCACGCGAACAGCGCCGCGCGAGGCGGAGCCGGAGACGGCGATCGCCTGCGCACCGCGCCTCAAGAGGAGTGCGAACCGCATGACATCAGCCCCGAGCACCGCCGCCTCGTTCCTTACGACCGAGGCGAGCCGCGCCCTCGGCGAGGCGCTCGGCGACGGCACGGCCGTCGCGGGGCTGCGCGCGAGCGGGGCCGCAGCGCTCGACGGGCTCGCCATGCCGTCGCCGGCGCTGGACCGACCGTGGAAGTACGTGGACCCGGCTGCGCTCGACCTCGACGGCTTTACGCCACCGGGCACAGACTCCGCGGCCTGGGACGAAGCCCTCCCCGCGGGAGCGCTGCTCCTGCGGGACGGTGCCACCGCCGGGCGCGGGCCATCGATCGATGGGCTCACGCTGGCGGACTTCGCTGAGACCCCTGACGGAGCACTCGACCGGCTGGGCGAGGCCGTGGCGTTCGACGGCGACCAGCTGACGGCGTTGCACTACGCCTTCCTGCGGGGTGGGGTACTCATCCAGACGAAGGCGAACGCGGAGATCGCGGAGCCGGTGCGGCTCACACGGGAGTACTCCGAAGCGGGAACGCTGGCGACGCCGCACACGTTGATCGTGGCGGGCGTGAACAGCCGCCTGACGGTCATCGAGGAGTATCGGTCTGGGGACGAGCCGCTCGCGGTCTTGCCCGCGGTCGAGCTGCTCATCGGGCCGGGGGCGGTCGTGAACTACACGTCGCTGCACCGCTGGGGCGCACGCACGCGCGTCTTCGCCGAACAGCGGGCGGTCACGGAGCGGGACGCGGATGTGCGCAGCCTGAGCCTCGTGACGGGCGGGCGGCTCGTGAAAAGCCACATCACGTCGTCGCTGGAGGGACGCGGGTCCAGCAGCGAGATGTACGGCATCGCGGTGGGGGCGGGGCAGGAGCACGTCGACTTCTACACGCTCCAGGACCACGTGGCGGAGGACACGCGCAGCGATCTGCTGTTCAAGTCGGCGCTGGGCGAGCAATCGCGGGCGGTCTACTACGGGCTCACGAAGGTGGGGCTGGGAGCGCGCCGGGCGGACGCGAACCAGGAAAACCGCAACCTGCTTCTGAGCCGCGCGGCCAAGGCGGACAGCGACCCCGTGCTCGAAATCCTCACGAACGACGTGACGCGCGTCAGCCACGGCGCGACGGCGGGACCGGTGGACGAGGAGGAGCTGTTCTACATCCAGTCGCGGGGGCTGACACGCGAAGGGGCGGTGGGGCTGCTGGTGCGGGGCTTCCTGGGCGAACCGCTCGACCGCAGCGCGCTCCGTGAGGGCGTGCGCGAGGAGCTGAGCGGGCTGGTCGAGGCCAAGCTGACAGCCCTGGGATCGGGCACATGAGTATCGATACGGCTCGGCTGCGGGAGGACTTCCCCATCCTGGGTCGCGAGGTGAACGGGCGTCCGCTCGTCTACCTCGACAACGCCGCGACGACGCAGAAGCCGCGGGCGGTCATCGACGCGCTCACGCGCTACTACGAGACGCAGAACGCCAACATCCACCGCGGCATCCACACGCTCGCGGTCGAGGCGACGGAGGCGTACGAGGGCGTACGGGCCAAGGCCGCACGGCACATCGGCGCGGGGAACGCCGAGGACATCGTCTTCACGCGGAACACGACCGAATCCATCAACCTCATGGCGCGCGCCTGGGGCGACGCCAACCTGCGCGAGGGCGACGAGATCGTGCTCACGCTGATGGAGCACCACTCGAACATCGTGCCGTGGCAGCTGCTGGCGGCCCGCACAGGCGCGCAGCTTCGCTACGCGGGCATCGACGCCGACGGGCAACTGGACCTCGACGAGCTGCGGGGCCTCATAGGCGAGCGCACGAAGCTCGTGAGCATCACGCACATGTCGAACGTGCTGGGCACGATCAACCCGATCGCGGAGATTGCGGAGATGGCGCGGCAGGCGGGCGCGCTGCTGCTCGTCGACGGCGCGCAGAGCGCACCGCACCTGCCGGTCGACGTCGAGGCGCTGGGCTGCGACGTGTTCGCCTTCTCGGCGCACAAGATGCTGGGTCCGACGGGCGTGGGCGTCCTCTGGGCGCGCGCGGGACTGCTGGGGGAGATGGAGCCGTTCCTGGGCGGCGGCGAGATGATCTCGATCGTGAAGCCGGAGGGGTCGACGTGGGCGGAGGGGCCGCACAAGTTCGAGGCGGGCACGCCCAACATCGCCGACGTGATCGCCTTCGGGGCGGCGCTCGACTACCTGGACGCGCTCGGCATGGCGGATGTGCGCGAGCACGAGAAGCGCATCACGGCCTACGCAATCGAGGCGCTGGAGCAGTCGGGCGGCATCACCGTGCACGGTCCGCGCGACGTGGAGGTGCGGGGCGGGGCGGTCAGCTTCGAGGTGGACGGCGTGCATCCACACGACATCAGCACGATCGTCGATGCGTACGGCGTCGCGATCCGGGCGGGGCATCACTGCGCACAGCTTCTGATGCGCCACCTGAGCGTTCCGGCGACGAACCGGGCGAGCTTCTACCTCTACAACGAAGAACGCGAAGTCGATGCGCTCATTGAGGCGCTCGACGAGGCGAAACGGGTATTTGGGCGTGTCGAGAGCCGAACCGCAGTTTGACGAGCTGTATCGCGAGGTGATCCTCGATCACTACCGGCGTCCGCGGAACGCGGGATCGCTGGCGGCGCCTACGCACCAGGCGGAGGGCGCGAACCCCGTCTGCGGCGACGAGATCGAGCTCGACGTCGCCATCGAGGGGGACGTGATCTGCGAGATGGCGTTCCGGGGACAGGGTTGCTCGATCAGCCAGTCCAGCGCCTCGATGATGACCGAGCGCATCTGTGGCGGCACGATCAGCGAAGCACGGAAGGTCATGCAGCTCTTCGAGGCGCAACTCGTCGACGCGGCCGAGCCCGATCCCGAGCTGGGCGATCTCGAGGCATTGCAGGGTGTGGCACAGTTCCCGGTACGGGTGAAGTGCGCCCTCCTCTGCTGGAAAGTGCTGCGCGAAGCCCTGAACATAGACGAACGCGAAGCGACGACGACCCCCTAAGGAGGGCGACATGGCCGAAGCCGAGACGAAGACCCGACCGACGGACGAGGAGTTGCGCGAGCGCATTCGCGAAGTGAAGGACCCCGAGATCGACTTGAGCATCGTCGACCTGGGGCTCGTCTACGAGATTGAGTGGGACGAGGGCACGGTGAACGTGAAGATGACGCTCACGAGCCCGGGCTGTCCGCTCGGCCCGATCATCCGGGGCGCCGTCTACGCGAAGGTGAAGGACCTGCCGGGCGTCGAGGACGTGGATGTCGAGATCGTCTGGAACCCGCCCTGGGATCCGCGCACGATGGCGAGCGAAGACGTCAAGATGGCGCTCGGCATCTGGTAGGCCACACAAGGCAGGATCCCCTCCGTCAGCGTCCCGGGGCCGTTTGGGAGCGGCTGTAGACTAGGCGTGTCCGATGGCGTGCGAACAGGAGACCGCGAACACCCTGCGGGAGGCGGGCTTCCGCGTAACCCCCCAGCGGCTGCTCGTGGCGTCGGCGCTGCGGCACGCGGGACGCCACCTGAGCGCGGCTGAGATCGCCGACGAGGTTCGCACGGTCTACCCGATGGTGGACCTGAGCACCGTGTACCGGACCGTGGAGATGCTGAAGCGCCTCCATCTCGCGACGGTGACGGACATGGGCGGCGACGACCTCCTCTTCGAGTGGTCGGCGGGCGAGGCGCACCACCACCTCATCTGCTCGACCTGCCGCAGGATGCAGGTGCTCGACCACCGATATCTGGAAAGGCTGGCCGAAGAAGTCGGACGCGACTTCGGATTCCAGGCCGACCTCCAGCACTTCGCCATCTTCGGCGTCTGCCAGGAGTGCCGGGAGGGGGCGAACACGTGAGCGCCGAGCTGCTGCAGGCGCTGCGCGACGTGGTCGGGCGGGAGCACGTGCTGCACAAGCCCGAAGACCTGCTCGTCTACGAGCTCGACGGCACGATCGACCGTTCGCTGCCGGACGCGGTGGTGTTCCCCGCAAACACGGAGGAGGTGCAGGGCGTTGTGCGCGCCTGCAACGCCCTCGACGTTCCCGTGACGCCACGAGGGGCGGGCACGGGGCTGAGCGGTGGGGCCGTGCCCACGCGCCAGGGCGTCGTGCTGGCGACGGCGCGCATGCGGCGCATCCTCGACGTCGACCCGGTCGAGCGGACGGCGACGGTCGAGCCGGGCGTCGCCAACATCCGCCTTTCCGAGATCGCTGCGGAACACGGGCTCTTCTACGCGCCCGACCCGAGCAGCCAGAAGGCCTGCACGATCGGCGGGAACGTGGCCGAGAACGCGGGCGGACCACACTGCCTCGCGCTCGGGGTCACGACGAACCACGTCATCGGGATGGAGGTCGTGACGGCGAGCGGGGAGGTCGAGTGGCTGGGGAGCCACGGGCCCGAGCCCACCGGCTACGACCTGCGGGGGCTGTTCATCGGTTCCGAGGGCACGCTGGGGATCGCTACGAAGGTGGTCGTGCGGCTCGTGCCGGTGCCGGAAACGGTTGTGACGCTGCTCGCCATCTTCGACGACGTGGAGAGCGCGAGCGAGACGGTCTCGGCGGTGATTGGGGCGGGGTTGGTGCCGGCGGCGCTGGAGATGATGGACACGGTCACGCTGCAGGCGGCGGAGGCGGGGCTTCGCTGCGGCTATCCCCCCGACGCCGGTGCGGTGCTGCTGATCGAGCTCGACGGGATCGATGAGGTGGTTCGGGGGCAGGTGACGCAGGCGCGGGCGGCCTGCAACGAGCACGGCGCGACCGAGATCCGCACGGCCACCGAGCCCGCCGAGCGGGAGCTGCTGTGGAAGGGGCGGAAGGGCGCGATCGGGGCGCTGGGGCGAATCGCGCCGAACTACTACCTGCTCGACGGGGTGGTGCCGCGTTCGAAGCTGGTCGAGACGATGGGGGAGGTGGCGCGTATCGGGGAGGGGTACGGATTCCCCGTGGCGAACGTGTTCCACGCGGGGGACGGCAACCTGCATCCCTGCCTCCTCTTCGACGAGCGCGAGGAGGGGGCGACGGCGCGGGTGCTGGAGGCGGGGGCGGAGATTATGCGGATCTGCGTCGAGGCGGGGGGCGCGCTCACGGGCGAGCACGGCGTGGGTTTCGAGAAGAACCGCTTCATGGCGTGGCTGTACAGCGAGGAAGACCTGGAGAACATGCGCCGCGTACGGGGCGTCTTCGGGAACGAAGGCGCGTTCAACCCGTGCAAGGTGCTGCCGGAGGGCACGGGCTGCGGCGAGATGGCGCACCAGAAGGGGGCACTGGCGGCAGCCGGCCCCGAAGCCTATGTCTGAGGCGGCGGCGCAGGCGCCACCGCTCGTGGCGGGACGCCCCCCGGAGACGGTGGTCGCGCCCGCGAGCCTCGACGAGTTGCGGGATCTGGTGGCGGAACGCGACGGACGCACGCTCGTTCCGGTGGGGGCGGGCACGCAGCTCGATCTCGGGGGGCCGCCTCGCGAACCGTTCACGCTGGTCGACATACGCGGGGCGCTGGCGGGGGAGATCGAGCACGAACCGGCGGACTTGACGGCGCTCGCGCCGGCGGGGGTCACGCTGGGGGAACTCGACGCGCAACTCGCGGGGTCGGGGCAGCGCCTGCCGCTGGACCCGCCGCACGCCGGACAGGCGACGCTCGGGGGGGTGCTGGCG
>VXLW01000023.1 GCA_009841435.1 Dehalococcoidia bacterium
CGCTCGAACAGCTCCGCCCCCGCCTCGAAGATCTCGTCCGCCAGCGCCACCTGCCCCACCCCCGTCCACGATCGGGTGAGCGTCTCGAACGGTGGGAAGCGCAGCTTCAGCACCACCGTGCGCGCCGCCAGCCCGCTGCGGGCCAGGTCCCGCGCGACCCGCTCGGCCTGCGTCCGCAGAATCGCCCGGAGCCGCCCCCGGTCGCCCACGTCCGTCCCGAACGTCGCCTCGCGGCTAACCGACTTGGCCTTGCCCCGGTGCTCCAGCACCGCGGCCTCGAACCGTCCCTGCGAGCGCGCGTGCAGCTCCTCCCCCATGCGCCCGAAGCGCTCGCGCAGCGCGTCCGCGGGGTACGCCGCTACCTCCCCGATCGTGCGCAGGCCCAGTTGCGCCAGTCGCTCCTCCAGCTTCGCCCCCACCATTGGCAGCTCACGCACCGGCCGTGGCGCCAGGAACGCCGCCTCCTCCCCCGTGGCGACCACGCACACCCCGTCCGGCTTCGCCGCGTCGCTCGCGACCTTCGCGATCAGCTTGTTCGTCGCCACCCCAGCCGACGCCGTGATCCCGATCTCCGACCGCACCCGCTCACGGATCATCGCCGCGATTGCCTCGCCGTCGCCGAACAGCCGCCCGGACCCCGCCACGTCGAGGTACGCCTCATCCGTGCCCGCCGCCTCGCACACCGGCGTGAAGTCCCGAAGGATGGCGTGAAAGCGCTCCGAGGCGGGCGCGTAGTAGGAGAAGTCGACGGGCAAGTAGGTGGCCTGCGGGCAGCGACGCTTCGCCTGCGCCGTCGGCAGCGCCGAGTGCACCCCGAAGGCGCGCGCCTCGTAGCTCGCAGTGCTCACGACCCCCCGCGGCCCATCGAACCCCACGACCACCGGCGTCCCCGCCAGATCGGGCCGTCGCAGCAGCTCCATCGCCACGAAAAACGCGTCGAGATCGACATGCAGCACGCTCGGCGAACTCATCCGAACACCCGTTCGGGGTCAGTCTACCGCACGTCTTCGTCGCACTGCCCCACCCGAACCCCATCTCTCTTCGGGGAAAAGTGTCAGCACGGGCTCAAACGCTAGTCGTTCTCGGAATTCCCGCGCAGGAACTCCTCGATGTCGCCGACCAGGTCCGTCGCTTCCGGCAGCGGGTCGCTTGCCGCCTCCTCTTCCTCCACCTCCGCCAGGGCGCTCTCGAGCCGTTCCAGGTACGAGCGCATCTGCGGGTCGCCCGCGATCGTGGTGTCGAGCTGGTCCCGGAACCGTTCCGAGGCCGTCTCCAGCTCCCCGAGGTCGAAGCTCGTCCCGAGCAGGCGTTCCAGGCGCTGCAGGACCGCCAGCGTCGCCGGTGGGCACTGCTCCCCCGTGATGTAGTGCGGCACTGTCGCCCACAGGCTCGCCGAAGGGCGGCTCGCCTCCTGCAGGGCGTAGTGCAGGATGCCGACGATACCCGTCGGCCCCTCGTACCGCGACCGCTGCAGGTCGAGCTTGGCCGCCAGCTCCGGGTTGGCGGCGCTCCCGGTCACCCCGATCGGGCGCCGGTGCGACGCCTCCCCGATGAGCGCCCCCAGCGAGACCACCATCGACACGTCCAGCGTGTCGAACAGTTCCATGAACTCCTCGGAGAACGTGCGCCAGCGCAGGTTCGGCTCGGCGCCGATGCCGATGACGTAGTCCGGCGAGTCGCCCGCCGTGCGCGCGTAGTAGAACTCGTTCCCCGGCCACGTGAGCTGCCGTTCTCCGCTCGAGTCCAGCCGCACCGAGGGACGCGTCTCCGTGAACGCATAGAACGGCTCCGCCTCCATGGAGGCGAACCGCCGCGCCCCCAGCCGCCGCACCACGAAGCGGGCCGCGTTGCTCGCGGCGTTGGCGGCATCGTTCCAGCCCGTGAAGGCCAGCACCGCCACCGGCGATTGCAGCTCGGGCGTCCGCTCCATCGTCAGGTACCGCATCCGGCTCCCTTCGGGGTTCGCCCCCGCGCGGGGATTCTAGGCCCCTCGCGCCTCGCTCGTGCGGCGATCGCACTGACGACCGTCCCGCTCATGGCAGCCCCCGGCAGGCCATTGCCTCGTGGAACGCCCGCCGGTCGATGGGCTCGCAAATGCTCCTCACCCTGCCGGACACCTCCTCTGGGTGCACGACCATCCGCCCCGTCGTCTCATGCTGAGGTCGCCAGGGTTTGAGCCCGACATCGGCGCACCAGAGCGCTCTTACCAACACCAGGCCCGCCTCCTCGCCCTTGAGGCAGACGCTTCTGCAGTAGCCAAGCAGTGTCGCACTCCGCACGACGGCGCAGGCCTCCTCCAGCACCTCCCGCGCCAGGGTCGCACGCCAGTCCTCGTCGGCTTCAGGCCGCCCGCCGGGATACTTCCAGGCGGTGCCCCGTTGGATCACCAACACGACCGACCCGTCGGGCGTGAAGCAGATTCCGTCGGAGCCATGCCGTGTCCCCTCGGGAGGTGGCAGCTCCGGCGAGTGCCACGACAGCATCCAGTCCTGGCCGCGGTCGTCCCGGAACGCGTACTCCTCGTTCTCTCGCGCCAGACCCTCAGGGGCGTTCACTCTGTCCGCGTCTCCAAAGTCACTTCCAGCGCCAGCCTCCACCCCTCGCGGCGATGGCCAGAGGAAAGCCAACACCCTGCTCCGATCCAGAGGATCAACCGGCGTATTCCCAGCCGAGTTCCTTTTCGGTGAGGATGTCGCCGCTGCGGGTCACGTCGCCGTCGAGCACGCGGCCGATGACGAGCGTGTGGTCGCCCGTCTCGAAGAATTGCTCGACCGTGCAGTAGTACCAGCCGAGGGCTTCCTCGAGGATTGGCGCACCTTCGGGCGTGAGGAAGTGCGCGAGTCCGTCGAGCTTGTCGTGGACAGCTGCCGCTGCCTCCTCGGAGCGCCCCCGGATCTTCTTCCCCTCTGCCGGCATCACCACCTTGCGCGCGATCTCGTGCCCGTCGCGTTCGTGGAGCAGGTTCACCGTGAACGCGTTCGTTTCCCGCACGAACCGCAGCGTGCGCGCGTCGTTCTCGATCGACGCGGCCACCAGCCGCGGCTTGAACGACACCTGCATCACCCAGTCCGCGATCATCAGGTTCCGCTCGCCCGCCGAATTGACCGACCCGATGACGTGGACGCCGTAGCACATCTTCAGGAGCGCCTTCTCGATCGGTTCGAGGTTAAGCGGCTCGCCGGGGATGGTGGGGAACTCCGATCCGGGAAAGGGCTGCTGCTGTGTCACTGCTGCCGTCCGTCGTGGCTCCCACGACGGCCGGACCCCCCTCGGGCCGGGCTTCCGCCGTGAGTCGCCGCACGAACACTGTAGCCCAACCGGCGGGAAAGCGAGCGTTTACCGCTGCGCCGGATAGCCGCCCGACGCCGCGGTTCTGCGGGCGGTTGCCGCTTGCTTGCGCGAACCCTACTATTGGCCGGCAAACCTCCCACACGTAGGACCAGAAACGGCCGTAATGACAGATTTGCTACCTTTCGCGAGAAGGTCTCGCCTGTTCCTCTCCCTCGTCGCCCTCCTGAGCGTGGCCCTGCTCGTTGCCTGTGGCGACGACGACGATGCTCCCCCCGCGCCCACCCCCGCCCCCAGCGAGGCGCCTACGGAAGCCGCGACGGAGACTGCCACTCCTGCACCCACTGAGGCGCCCACGGAGGCCGCTACGGCAGCCCCGACCGAGGCCGCTACCCCCGAGCCCACGGAGGCAGCGACCGAGGCCCCGCCCGCGCCCGGCTACCCCCGCGATGTCGTTGACCTCTTCGGCCGCACCGTCACCATCCCCGACCTCCCGAAGGCCATCGTTGCCATCAGCCCCACTGCTACCGAGCTCGTCTACGCCGTCGGCGGCACGGTCATCGGCCGCACGCGGACGGTGAACTACCCGCCCGAGGCCCTCGAGGCGACCGATATCGGTAACGCCTATCAGCCCAACCCGGAGGCGATCCTCGCCCTGGAGCCCGATCTCGTGGTGGCCGACTCCACCATCCACATCGCCCCAGACGTTCGCGAGACCCTGGAAGGGCTCGGCGTGCCCGTCATCTTCGCCGGAGCCGCCAGTGTTGATGAGGTGCTGACCGGACTCACCCTGCTGGGTGAGGTGCTCGACAACCCTGCGGGCGCCGCCGAGGCCGTTGCCGCCATCGAGGCCGCCCTGGCCGCCGCCCGCGAGGCGCTCGCTGGCCAGGAGCTCTCCGCCGTCATCCTCATCGGTGACCGCGACCGCAACCTCTACGCCGCCAAGGCCAGCAGCTACGGCGGCTCTATCCTCGATGCGCTCGGCATTGCCAATCCCGCCGACGTGCAGCCCGACTCTGGTCCCTTCCCCGGTTTCACCCGTGTCGCCCCCGAGGCCCTCCTCGAGTTTGACCCCGTCTACATCTTCACGGTGACCCCGGCTCCGCCCCCGGCCCCGCGCCTCAGTGGCATGCTCGGCCTTTTCCCCGGCATGAGCGGCCTGCAGGCCATGGCGAACGGACGCGTCATCGAAGTCGAAGTCTCTCTCCTCGTGCAGGCGCCCGGACCGCGCGTCATCGAAGCCTTTGCCGCCATCGTCGAGGCGGTCACCGGCAGCGAGCAGTAGGCCGGAGCCAGGCGATGGCGGGGATCGCAGCCGAGGCGCGTTCGGGAATGTCCTTCCTGGTGCCCCGCGGCCGGTCCCGAAGGCACTTCGTTCTGGCCTGCGCGGGCGTGCTCGTCCTCGCAGTCATCGGCCTCCTCACCATGATGCTCGGTGCGGTGAATCTCTCCGCCGGCGAGGCCCTGAGTGGCCTTGCGGCTGGCTCCGACACCCTTTCCGGGCTCGTCGTCGGGCAGATTCGCCTGCCCCGCTTCCTCGACGCCATCCTCGTCGGCGCGTCCCTCGGAGTCGCCGGAGCCCTGCTGCAGGGCGTCACCCGCAACCCGCTGGGCGACCCGACCATCTTCGGGCTCACCGCCGCCGCCGGCCTCGCCACCGCCACCGCCATCTCCATCAACCCCCAGATTCCCCAGTGGGGGATCGTCCTCGCGGCTATGGTCGGAGGCCTTGGTGGCGCCGGCATCCTCTTCGTCATCGCCTACCGCGGCGCCGTTTCGCCCGTGCGCCTGGCCCTCGCGGGCGTCGCCCTCTCCGCGCTCTTCGGGGCCATCACCGTCGGGCTCATCGCCAGCGTACGCACCTTCATCCAGACCACCCTCGGGTTCCTCGCCGGCGGCCTCTACGGCTCCGACTGGACCGACTTCCGCTCGATCCTCCCCTACGCCATCCCCGCCCTCGCCGCCGCCCTTGTCTTCGCCGGCCGCCTCAACGTGCTCTCCCTCGGCGACGAGGTTGCCACCGGCCTCGGCGTCCTCGCCGACCGCACCCGCCTCGCCATCCTCGTCATCGCCGGCGTGCTCACCGCCTCGGCCGTGGCGATCGCCGGGCTCGTCGGCTTCGTGGGGCTCCTCAGCCCCCACGTCGCCCGCTACGTCGCCGGTTCCGACAACCGCTACCTCATCCCCGCCTCCGCGCTGGTCGGCGCGATCATCGTCACCGCTGCCGACCTCATCGCGAAGCTCGTCATCACCCCCTCAGAGATTCCCATGGGCATCATCACCGCCGCCGTGGGCGCTCCCTTCCTCCTCTACCTCGTGCGGTTCAAGGTGTAGAGATGCGACTGTCCACCGAGCGCCTCAGCCTGAGCTACAACGGTCGCGACGCCGTCCACGAGGTCACGCTCGACCTCGAGAGCGGCGAGCTCATCGCCATCGTCGGACCCAACGGCAGCGGCAAGACCACGCTCCTGCGCGGCCTCTCCCGCCTCCTCCGGCCCGTTGCCGGACACGTTCTCCTCGACGGCGACGACATTCGCGCCATCAGCTCGCGGAGCGTCGCCCGCCGCCTCGCCGTCCTCCCCCAGGAGCACCCGGAGGGCGTCGACATCACCGTGCACGAGCTCGTCTGGCGCGGGCGCGCCCCCCACCAGGGCATCCTCCAGCGCGCGACGCCTGCCGACCACGAGGCCGTCGACTGGGCGCTCGAGGCCGCGGATGTCCATCACATCGCCAGCCGCCCCCTCGGCAGCCTGTCGGGCGGGGAGCGCCAGCGCGCCTGGATCGCCCTCGCCCTCGCCCAGCAGCCCCGCGTCCTCCTCCTCGACGAGCCGACGAGCTTCCTCGATGTGCAGCATCAGGTTGAGGTGATGGCCCTCCTCACCCGCCTCAACGCCGAGGGCATGACCATCATCGTGGTCGTCCACGATCTCGCCCTCGCGGGCCGCTTCATGCAGCGCGTCATCGGCATGCGCGACGGCCGCATCGCCTTCGACGGTCCCTCGCGCGAAGTGCTTCGCCCTGAGCCCCTCGAGGAGGTCTTCGGCGTGCCCATGCTCGTCCTGGAAGACCCCGAGAGCGGCCTGCCCGTTCCCCTGCCGCGCCATCCGGAAGGCGCCGCCGGCCCGTAGACCGTAGATCTAGGGGAAGGCGTTGTAGAGAGCGTCGTTGTCGCCGACCTGCAGGTCGGACGTGACCCCTCCGATGGCGGCGATCGGCTTGTTACTCCTGATCACCATGCCGCCCATCATGCAGGTCGGCAGGGCCCCCAGCCCGGTCGCGTCTTTGTCGTCGGCGCCCTGGTCGAAGACGAACGACCCTTCGATCGTGATGGTGGTCTGGAAGAGCGCCAGGACCTCGCAGCCCTTGATCCCGGCCTCGGGGTTGTTCACGGCCACGATCTCAAGCTCCGCCTTCCCCCCGTCCGCGACCGCTATCCCGATCCAGCTATTGGTGCCTTCCTGGTCCTGCCAGCCGTGAACGTTGCGGAAGACCAGCGGGAACTTCGCGCTCTGCGTCGTCCGCCCCTTGGGAACGCCGTTCGCCGCGGCAAAGGAATCCGTGTCGTCCGAGCTCGCCCGTAGCAGCAGGGCGGCAACCGGCCGGTCCGCGTAGACCATGGCCCAGCCCTCGAAGCCCTCAGGAAGCTCGTCGCTGTCGTACACGCTGTGCGTGATGCCGCCTCCCGCGGGCAACTCGATCTCGACCGTCACGAGCACGTCACGGCCCGGATCGCCGTCGATGGTGCCCTGGTAGACGATGCTCCCGCTGATGGCCTCTCCCCACGGGTTGGCGATGGCGTACTCGGTCCAGTAGCCGCCCACCGACTTCTGCGCGAGCGGCATTACCACCCGCCTCGAGATGTCGTCTTCGGTCGTGCCGGGCCTGTCTTTGTCCACGATGAACCCGTTGTACGAGGCCAGCCGGGAGCTGCCGTTGCCCCCGCCGTAGATGTCGACCGCCACCGTCACGGGCTGCGTCGAGTCGACCATGACGCTCATCAGGGCATTCACCGTGCCCGAGGGCATGGCGGCGGCCAGGGTTCCCTGCTCGGGCGCGAGCGTGATTTGTCCTGCCGCGGGTATGGCCCAGCCTCCCTCGGGACAGCTCTCGCTGGCGACGTCGCTGGAGACGAGCGTCGTACCCCCGTTCGACGATGCCGCTCCCCGGCCGGGAACGAGCTCGTACGTGAGCGTGACGCACGCCACGTCCAGCCCCGCGTTCGCGATCGAGAAGCGGGTGTTCGTGACCGTCCCGTCCTCATCGAGCTGGTTGGCCACGTACGGAAGCGCCACCCGCACCCCGCTGTCCGCATACGCGTTGTGCACCGCGTATGACCTCGTGTTCCCCGTCCCCACGGCCTCCCGCATGAGCAGGGCGTTGAGCGGCCGGTCGCTCGAAAGCACTCCCACGCCCCGGAAGCCCGGCAGCAGCCCCTGGTTCAGGGCCTGGCTGAAGGTGCGCGTGCTCCACGCCGGGACCTCCGGGTGGATCTCGCTCGCGAGGGGAATGAGCACGCCCCCCGGCGTGTAGAAGTCCATCACGATCGTCGCTGCTTGCCGGCTGTTGTTCTGGACGAGGATGGCCGTGTGCTCCTTGCTCTCCGGCGAGAGCGAGGCGTTGACCTGGAAGGGAAGCCGAGGTCCGCGCGCGGAATCGCTCGCCCCAACCGGCGCGCTCGTGCTGCCCGCCGCCAGCGCCAGGAGCGCCAGCAGCCCGATCAGCAGGGCCAGAGGGTGGGGGCGGACGCGTCGACCCAGACCTGTCATGGGGCCTCCGCTGTTCGAGTGTCGGGGCGGTCGCGTCTGCCGTCAATGCGGGGCTGGGGTCTACTCCAGTGAGCTCAGCACCTGGAACACGAGCACGAAGCAAGCCGCGCCCACCACCATGATCAGGACCAGCCGTCCGCCCCGCATCCTGTCATTGTGGGGCGAACCGCCGCTTGCCGCTCGCCGGCTTGTCGCCACCTTTCCCGTGGCTCTCGCACAACCCTTCTTCTTCCGTCACGATAGTGGCGATGCGCTGGATCGCTCTGCTCGCGGCCGTCTTGCTCGTCGTGGCTCTCGTGGCGTGCGGCGGTGGGGACTCCGCACCGGCTGCCTCCACTCCTACCGAGGCCCCTCGCGCCACCGGGCAGGCTCCCGCGACCGAAGCGCCCACCTCCACCCCTGGGGCAGCAGCAACCGCCGCGGCCACCAAAGCACCCGAAGCGACCCAGGCCACCCCCACCGAGGCGGCGACCGAGGCCCCTGCCGAGGCTGCGACGGCCGCCCCGACTGAAGCGTCTACGCCCGCTCCAACGGAAGAGTCCGAGGCTACCCAACAGGCGGCCTCCACAGCTACCCCGGAGCCCACGCCCGTAACCACCCCGGAGGCCGAGCATCCCGAGCCGACCGAGGAGTCAGGAGAACCCGAGGAGCCCGAGGAGCAGCCCACCCAGGAGACCGCTCCCGAGGACGAGTCCACCCCCCCCCCCCCCCCCCCGACGCGCCCACCGGGCCCCGCGGCCCCCCCC
>VXLW01000019.1 GCA_009841435.1 Dehalococcoidia bacterium
TTTATACCCCCTCCGCCGACCACCGAGAGCTAGCCCCGTTAGATCGTCGGCAGGCTCAGAGGTTTGAAAGAGACCGGGGTGGCTCGCGGGGGGGAAGCTCGTGGAAGGCGCGGAACTCGTCCTCGAACTCCTCGATCGTCCAGCCGTAGACCGTTTCAATGGCGCGGTCGAAGCGGTTCCCCGCCTTGATGGTAGCGAAGAGGCGAGCGAACGCTTCCTCGCCGCCCTCGTCTATGAGGAATCGGACCATGGCGTAGGACTGCCCGTAGAAGAGGCCGACG
This sequence comes from Dehalococcoidia bacterium, assembly GCA_009841435.1. Classification (GTDB taxonomy): domain Bacteria; phylum Chloroflexota; class Dehalococcoidia; order Tepidiformales; family Tepidiformaceae; genus UBA2991. The sequence continues at coordinate 282 of VXLW01000019.1, forward strand.
TCGCTGGGGTCCCCCGTCGTCGAGAACATGATGCTGAAGGGGATGAGGCGATCGATGGCGAGGGCGACCTCGAAGGGGTCGGTGAAGCTCCGGCCGGGCTCGGTCTGCGAGTAGACGGCGGTGCCTTCGTTGAGCCAGGCAGGAATCTTGCCGAGCGCGCTCTCGCCCGCGGCCTCGACGAGGATGTGGGTGAACTCGTGGCGGAGCGTGTCGCTGCGATCACGCGTACCGCAGCTTCGGTCGATGACGAAGATGATGTTGTTCGCGACTTGGCTGCCGCAGAGGAAGGTAGCGGCGTCGTAGACCTCGCTTCGGTTGGGCTGGGCCTCCTCAAGGTCGGCCTCGGAGGCGAAGAGCACCGTCTTCACGGGCACGACCTCGAGCTCGGTCTGGAGCAGGCGGCCCATGCGCGCGTAGGTGCGCTCGGCGGCTTCGAGATAGCGGAGGGCGATGCTCTCGCGGTCGCCGTGGTAGTAGACGCGCATGAAGTCGTTGTGGGCGCTGCGCCAGTCCTCGTCGGGCGGCAGGTAGACGAAGGTGTCGCTCTCGCCCTCAAGGACAGTGCCATCTTCCAGGACGAGCTCCCAGTGGTAGACGAACTCGCTGCCGACGGGGATGTAGCCGAGGGTGCCGGTGGAGATGCGCACCTCCACCCGAGCGTCTGAGCCGGCGGGCACCGGCTCGAAGGCCTCGGGCTTGGCGCGGGCGAGGGTGCCGGAGCCCGTTATGCGGTAGCGAAGGCTGACATCCGTGACGGCACCGGGGTCGCTGGCAGTCAGGCGGAAGCGCAGGAACTGCGGGAACTCGTTCTCGATGGTCGTGACGAACTCGGGCGACTGAGCCGAGGCCGGCGCGGGAAGGCCGAGCAGCAGACCCACGAAAAGCGCCAGCACCGGCAGGAGGAGCACACGCTTCAAGCGTCTTCTCCCATGCCGGCGCGCAGGTAGGCTCCCATCAGGTCGTCCAGGTCTCCATCCAGCACAGCGGTGGTGTTGCTCGTCTCGAAGTCGGTGCGGTGGTCCTTGACCATCTTATAGGGGTGCAGGACATAGCTTCGTATCTGGTTTCCCCAGCCCATATCCACATGTTTACCTTTGAGCCGGGCGCGCTCCTCCTCCTGGGCGAGCAGCTCCTGTTCGAGGAGGCGGGACTCGAGAACCTTCATGGCGCTGGTGCGGTTGCGGTGCTGTGAGCGCTCGTTCTGGCAGGTCACGACGATGCCGGTGGGGATGTGGGTGATGCGGATGGCGGTGGAGTTCTTCTGGACGTTCTGGCCGCCGTGGCCGCTGGCGCGGAACACATCGACGCGGATGTCGTCGGGACTGATCTCGATCTCGCTGGTGGAGGCGACCTCGGGCATGACCTCAACCTTGGCGAAGCTGGTGTGGCGGGCGTGGGCCTGGTCGAAGGGGGAGAGGCGAACGAGGCGGTGGACGCCGCGCTCGCTGGCGAGGTAGCCGTAGGCGAGGGGACCGCGAATCTCGACGGTCGTGCTCTTGATGCCGGCCTCCTCGCCCTCGGTGGTGTCGAGGATCTCGGTGGCGTAGCCGTGGGCCTCGGCCCAGCGCAGGTACATGCGCAGGAGCATCTCGGCCCAGTCCTGCGACTCGGTGCCGCCGGCGCCGGCGTGGATGGCGAGGATGGCGTCACGGTGGTCGTACTCGCCGGAGAGCTGGAGCTCGAACTCGAGCTTTTCAAGCTCGCTTTCGAGGGCGCCCAGGTCCTCGGCGGCGTGGTCGGCGAAGGAGTCGTCGTCCTCTTCGGCGGCGAGCTCAAGGAGCTCGATCTGGTCGCGGGCGCGCCGCTCGAGGCCGCGCCAGGTCTCGATGCGCTCACGCAGGGAAGCGAGCTCCTGCATGACGCCGCGAGCAGCCTCGGAGTCGTCCCAGAAGGAGGCTTCGGAGGAGCGGGCCTCGAGCTCGGCGAGACGTTCTTCCGCTACGGGGAGGTCAAAGACGCACCAGGGTGTCGGAGATGCGCAGGAGTAGGTCGCGGGCCTGGCCTAGCAGCTGGTGCATGGCGCCAGTGTCCCAAGGATCGGGGTGAGGGGCTAGCCGCCGCCGGCGACACGGGCGGCACGGACCGTGTTCGCGAGGAGCATGGCGATGGTCATGGGGCCGACGCCACCGGGCACCTTGGTGATGCGTCCTGCGACCTCGGAGACGCCCGCGAAGTCGACGTCGCCGACGAGGCGCCAGCCGCGCTTGCGGGAGGCGTCGTCGATGCGGTTCGTGCCGACGTCGATGACGGTCGCGCCGGGCTTCACCATGTCGGCGGTGACGGTGCCGGGGCGTCCGGCAGCGACGACCAGGATGTCGGCGCTGCGGGTGTGGGCGCCGAGGTCGGCGGTACCGGTGTGGCAGAGGGTGACGGTTGCGTTCGCCCCGGCGGCCTTGTTGGCGAGGAGAACGGCGAGGGGCCTCCCGACGAGGGAGGAGCGGCCGACGACGACCGCGTGCGCCCCGGCAGGGTCGACCCGGGACTGGGCGAGCAGATGCATCACGCCCTGGGGGGTGCAGGGGATCGGGCCGCTGGTCTCGCCGCGGAGGAGGCGGCCGAGGTTCGTGGGGTGGAGGCCATCGACGTCCTTCGCAGGGGCGATCGCGTCGAGGATGACGCGTTCGTCGATGTGGGCGGGGAGGGGAAGCTGCTGGAGGATGGCGTGGAAGCGGGGGTCGCCGTTGAGCTCGCCGATGCGGCCGAGCAAGGCGTTCTGGGAGATGTCGGTGGGGAGACGGATGGTCTCGGAAAAGATGCCGATCTCGGCGCAGGCCTCGGCCTTGGCGGTCACGTAGCTGACGGAGCCGGGGTCGTCGCCGACGAGGACGGCGGCGAGGCCAGGCGTGACGCCGCCCGCGGCGAGCTCGGCGACCTCGCCGGCGAGGTCGGCGCGGAGCTCGGCGGCGATGGCGCGGCCGTCGATGATGTCGGCGGTCATGCGCCAAGGGTACGGTCCGGGCGTGGGGAAGGGCGAGGGGCTAGGATCATGACGTGGCCCGAAAGTTCGCCCACGGCATCGACATCATCGAGATCGCACGCGTGCGGGCCGTGCTCGACCGGCACGGCGAGCGCTTCCTGCGGCGCGTGTACACCGAGGACGAGGTGCGCCACTGCCGCGGCCGCGTGCCGGAGCTCGCCGCCCGGTTCGCCGCCAAGGAGGCGGTGATGAAGGCGCTCGGTACCGGGATCCGAGGGGTGGGGTGGCGCGACATCGAGATCCTGCCGAACCGCCGGGGAAAGCCGCTCGTGTTCCTCTACCGGCGCGGGGCGGGGCGGGCGGAGCGCATCGAGCTGCGGGGGCTGGACATCAGCCTGACGCACTCGAAGGAGTTCGCGATGGCCTCGGTCGTCGGTGAGCGGGCCCTGACGGAAGCGGAGGACATGCCCCGCATGGGCGAGGCGGCGCAGCGGCTCGTGCGCGAGGAGGGCCTGCGTTGAACCTTCAAGCACCAGCAATTGGCGCCGCCGTCGGATTCAAGCTTCGGCCAGGCAAGGAGAGCTTCTCGTGAAGCTGGTAACCATGGAGGAGATGCGCGCGATGGAGCGCGCCGCCATCGAGGCAGGGACGAGCGAGGCGCAGCTGATGGAGGAGGCGGGGCTGGCTTCGGCGCAGGAGGCGTGGATGCTGCTCGGGACGCTCGAGGGGCGGCAGATCGTGGTGCTGGCGGGGCCGGGGAACAACGGCGGGGACGGGCTCGTGGCGGCGCGGCACCTGCACGACTGGGGGGCAGAAGTCGTCGTCGTCGCGCCGCGCGGTCGGTCCGAGGACTCGAACCTGGAGCAGCTGACGGTGCGCGAGGTCGCAGTCGTGCAGGGGGAGGACGTCCTGGCAGCGCTGGAGCGGATGCGAGACGCCGACCTTGTGGTCGACGCGCTGCTGGGGGTGGGGAAGGCGCGTCCGCTGGAGTCGGGTGAGCCGATCGGGGAGGCGCTGGCGGTGCTGGCGGAGGCGCGTGCGGGTTCGCAGCCGCCGAAGGTGCTCGCGGTCGACCTGCCGACGGGGCTGGACGCGGATGGGGGCGGGGTCGACGACTTGACGGTGGCGGCGGACGTGACGGTCACGTTCGGGCTGCCGAAGGTGGGGATGTACCAGGCGATGGGGAGCGGCGTGGTGGGGCGGGTGCAGGTGGTCGACATCGGGATTCCGGCGGAGGCGATGGAGGCGGCGGCGCTCGAACTGATCACGTCGCGGTGGACGCGCGAGGCGCTACCCGCGCGGCCGGAGGATGCGAACAAGGGCACGTTCGGGAAGGTGCTGGTGGTGGGGGGTTGCTCGCGTTACCGGGGCGCTCCCGCGCTGGCCGCGACAGCGGCCTACCGGGCGGGGGCGGGACTCGTGACGATCGCCTGCCCGGAGCCGGTCATCGCTTCGATTGCGGCGGGGGCGGCGGAGACGACGTGGCTCCCGCAGGAAGTGGCGGAAGACGGCGGGCTCATCGGGGAGGCGGCGGTGGCGCTGCGGCGAGAGTGGGCCGGGTTCGATGCGGGCGTGGTAGGGCCGGGGATGGGGCACACGGGTGAGACGCAGGCTCTGGTGTGGGCGCTGCTGCCGGACGCGTCGGAGGACGTGGGGGGAAGGGTGGTGATCGACGCGGACGCGCTGAACGCGCTGGCGGTCCTCGAGGACGGGGCGGAACGCACCCCCGCGGGTGCGGTGCTCACGCCACATCCGGGCGAGATGGCGCGGCTACTGGGGTCGAGCGTGGCCGAGGTACAGGCGAACCGGGTGGGGGCGGCGCGGGAGGCGGCGGAGCGGTACGGCTGCACGGTGGTGCTGAAGGGGGCGCACACGGTGGTGGCGGACGTGGAGGGGCGGGCGCGTATCTCGCCGTTCGCGAACCCGTTGCTGGCGACCGCCGGCAGCGGCGACGTGCTCGCGGGCATGATCGGCGCGTACCTGGGGCAGGGACTGAGCCCCTTCGACGCGGCCAGCCTTGGTGTGTACCTGCACGCGGCGGTGGGCGAAGCGCTACGCACGGAGTACGGAGACGGCGGCCTTTTGGCGGGCGAGATCGCCACACGGCTGCCGGGCGTCGTGAGGGAGCTCGGAGAGGGCTGATGTATACTCGCGCCCCGGCAGGGCAGGCATGAGCAGACGCGTCGTCGTTACCGGTCTGGGCATGGTCACGCCGCTCGGCCTTGACTCACAGGCAACCTGGGACGCGCTCCTCGCGGGGCGTTCGGGCGTGGGGCTTGTCACGCAATTCGAAGACGAGCGCTTCGGGGACGTGGTGGCGGCGGAGGTCAAGGACTTCGACCCGACCGAGTTCATGCAGCGCAAGGAAGCGCGGCGCGCGGACCGCTTCACGCAGCTTGCGTTCGTAGCCGCCGACGAGGCCCTGCGGCAGGCCGACTACGAAACGCCCGGCGACGACGGGCATCGAGTAGCGACGATCATCGGGACGGCGGTGGGCGGCGTGCTGTCGCTGGCGCGGGAGGGGGAGGTCCTGCGCGAGCGCGGGCCCAACCGCGTGAGCCCGTTCCTGATGACGCAGATGCTGCCGGACATGGCCTCGGGCCAGCTCAGCATCCGGCTGGGGGCGAAAGGCGTGAATTTCTCCGTGACGAGCGCCTGCGCGAGCGGCGCCGACGCTATCGGCGTGGGCGCGGCGATGATCAGGCGCGGGGAAGTGGACGTGGCGGTCGCGGGGGGAACGGAGGCGGCGATCTCGCCGCTCGTCGTGGCGGGCTTCGCGGCTGCGAAGGCGCTGACGGAGTCGAGAGACCCGGAGACGGCCTCGCGGCCGTTCGACCTGAACCGGGACGGCTTCGTCATCGGCGAGGGGGCAGGCGTGCTGCTGCTCGAGGACGAAGAGCACGCGCTGGCGCGCGGGGCGCCGGTGCTGGCGGAACTGGCGGGCTATGGCGCGACGAGCGACGCCTTCCACGTGACGCAGCCGGCGGAGAACGCTTCGGGGGCGGTGCTGGCGATGCAGGCGGCGCTGGAGGATGCGGGGGCGACACCGGACGACATCGACTACCTCAACGCCCACGGCACCTCGACACCGCTCAACGACAAGTTCGAGACGATGGCGGCGAAGCGGGTGTTCGGCGAGTACGCGTACACGCTCCCGATGAGCTCGACGAAGTCGGCGATGGGGCATTTGCTGGGGGCTGCGGGGGCGGTGGAGGCGGGCATCTCAGTGATGGCGCTCCAGCACAGCGCCATCCCACCAACGATCAACTACGAGACACCCGACCCGGACTGCGACCTCGACTACGTCCCGAACACCGCGCGATCGGCGCCGCTGCGGGCGGTGATGACGAACGCATTCGGGTTCGGGGGGCACAACAGCTCGCTCGTCTTCCGCCAGCACGCGCGCTCGACATGACAGGACCGGCGCGGCCAACCCCGCGCTGGAAGCTGCGTCGCGCGTTTGCGCACCAGGAACGACTCCCCAACCTCCCCCCAGTCGTAGGCACGGTGCTGGCGGCGCGCGGGATCACGACACGGGAGGCGGCGGAGCGCTTCTACAAACCACACCTGGAGGGGCGACACGATCCGCTCCTGCTGCCGGGCATGGAGTCGGCGCTGCGGCGCACGCGAGAGGCGATCGAGGCGCGGGAACCGATCGCACTGTTCGGCGACTTCGATGTCGACGGGGTGACCTCGATCGCGTTGCTGAAACTGGCGCTGGAACGGCTCGGAGCGGTGACCATCCCGTACCTGCCGGATCGCTTCCGGGAGGGGTACGGGCTGAACGTGGGGGCGGTCGACGAGTTGCGGGAAGCGGGGGCGGGGCTGCTCATCAGCGCGGATTGCGGCACGAGCTCGGTGGCGGAGGTGGCGCACGCGAACAGCCTGGGCATGGACGCGATCGTGCTCGACCACCACACGGTGCCTGCGGAGTTGCCGGCGGCGCTGGCGGTGATCAACCCGAAGCGGGAGGGATCGCCGTACCCGTTCACGGAACTGGCGGCGGTGGGCGTCTCCTACCGCTTCCTGCAGGCGCTGTACGAGTCGCTGGGGCGGGAGCTTCCGGAGCGCGACTTCCTCGACCTGGTGGCGCTGGGGACGGTCGTCGACGTGGCGCCGCTGGAGGACGAGAACCGCGCAATCGTGGCGTCGGGGCTGGGGTTCATGCGGGAGTCGCCACGGCCCGGGGTGGAGGCGCTGGCGTCGATCGCGGGCACGAGCGCGGACCGCATCCGCTCGGAAACGCTCGGATTCGGGCTGGGCCCGCGGTTGAACGCGGCGGGACGGATGAAGCACGCGCGCACGGCGCTCGACCTGCTGCTGGCGCAAACGCCCGTGGCCGCGAGGCAGATCGCGGAGGAACTGGACGTGCTGAACCGGCAGCGGCAGGCGGAGTGCGAGCAGGGGCTGCTGGAGGCGGAAACGCTGCTGGGGGCAAGTGACGACCCGCTGACGATGGTCGGGGGCGAGCGGATGCACGCGGGCATCATCGGCATCATCGCGGGCAGGCTGGTGGAGGCGCGGAGCCGTCCGGCGATCGTGTACGAGCAGGGTCCGGAGACGAGCCGGGCGAGCGCGCGCACGTTCGGCGACTTCGACATCGTGAAGGCGATCCGGAAGGAGTCGGACTTGCTGGTGCGCCACGGCGGACACCGGGCGGCGGCGGGATTCACGATCCGGAACGAGCACCTGGACCTGTTCAAGGACCGCATCGTGAACACGGCGGCGGAACAGCTCGCGCCGGAGGATCTGCGGCCATCGGTCACAATCGACGCGGAGGCGTCGCTGGGTGACCTGTCGGGTGTTGAGATCCGGGGGCTGACGCAGTTCGAGCCGTGCGGTCACGGCAACCGGCGTCCTGTGCTGCTGAGCCGGAACGTGGAGCTTCGCGATGCCCGACAGGTGGGGTCGGACGGAAGCCACCTGAAGCTGAAGGTGCGGGAAGGGGCATCGACGTGGCCGGGGATCGCCTTCCGCATGGGGGAGGCGGAGCTCGCCGACGAGATCGACATCATCTACTCGCTCAATCGCGAGTGGCGGGGGGACCGGATGGAGCTGGAGGTGCTGGATTTCGCGCCGAGCGCGGAAGCGAGGCCGCTGGACAGGCTCGGCGGGTAGACTCGGGGCATGGCTGAGGTACGGCTTTCGGCGGACGGGGAGCTGGCGCTGGCGGAAGGCGAGCGGATGGCGGCGGACCTGAACGTGGCGATCGAGAGCGTCGAGTTCCTGCTGGCTGGGGCGCTGAGCGTGCTGCGGGAGGAGGGGCGGTCGGGGCTACCCGAGCCGCGTGCGCTGGAGAACGCGCTGCGGGCCGTCCACGGCGAGGGGAGCACGCCCCTCTCGGACCGGGTGATGCCGGCGCCGAACCTGCGTCAGGCGCTGAACATGACGGCGGGGGCGCTCCGCGCCGAAGGCGGCACGACGATCGATGCGCTCATCATCGCGCGGGGGATGATCGCGTCGGGCGAGGTGAACCCGGCGTTCTGGGAGGACCTGGGGGTGTCGGGGGAGGAGCTGGCG
>VXLW01000051.1 GCA_009841435.1 Dehalococcoidia bacterium
CCCCCCCCCCCCCCCCCCCATTTTTCTCCACCCCCCCCACCCCACCCCCGAGGGCCTCTCGTCTCGGGGGCTCGGCGCTGTGTAAAAGACCCAGGGGTGGTGCTGGGAGGGGCGATCGCGCGACGGGTGATCGTGCTCGACGGGTTCATTTCGGGAGCAGCTGCGCTCATCGCGCACAGGCTGTGCCCGACGGTCGCCGACTACCTCGTGGCCTCGCACCTGTCGGCGGAAACCGGACACCGGATCGCACTCTCGCACCTGGGCCTGCGGCCACTGCTCGACCTGGGGATGCGGCTGGGGGAGGGGACGGGGGCAGTGCTTGCGATGGGGCTGGTGGAGGCGGCAGCGGCGTGCCTCTCGGAGATGGCGACGTTCGACGAGGCGGGAGTCTCCGGCGCCGAATCCGCGGATTGAGGGAGCGGACGGCGTGACGAGTCTGAGGCTGGCGATCGGGTTCCTGACCGTGCTGCCGGTGGCGCCCGCGAGGGAGGCGCGGATGGGCCCTGCGCGCGCGTGGTTCCCGCTGGTGGGGCTGGGCCTGGGAGGTGTCCTGCTCGGGCTGGATGCTGCCGCTCGGGAGGCGCTGCCCGAGCTCGTGGTGGGGGCGATCCTCGTCGCGGCGCTGCTGGTGCTGACACGCGCGATTCACACGGAGGGGTTCCTCGACTGCTGCGACGGGCTGTTCGGCGGCTACACACGGGAGGACCAGCTCCGCATCCTGCGCGACAGCCACGTGGGCGCGTTTGCCGTCATCGGCGGGGCTGCGCTGCTTCTCCTGAAGTGGAGCGCCCTCGCGGGCATCCCGGACGATGCTCGAACCGGTCTGCTGCTCGTGTTCCCGTGCCTGTCCAGGTTCGGGATACTCGCGACGATGGCGGTATTCCCCTACGTCCGGCAACAGGGACTGGGGACGGCCTTCCAGGAGGGGCGGGGCTGGTGGCAGATCGCGATGGGAGCCGCCACGGCGGCAGCGGCAGCGGTGCTGTTCCTCGGCGGTGGGGGCACGATCCTGTTCGGAGTCACGGTCGTAGTAGCGCTGGGGCTGGGGCGTTGGATAGCGGGGATGCTGGGCGGCATGACGGGCGATACATACGGGGCCGTCAACGAGGTGGGGGAGGTGGCGGTGCTTGTCCTGGGAATCGCCCTCCTCTCGGCGACCCCCGAGATCTTCGGGGCACCGCTCTGGTAGACACTGGCGGGGAGGGGAACACGTGAGCAAGCGACTGACACTGGTCCTCGGGGGTGCGCGGGCGGGGAAGAGCACCTACGCACAGGAGCTCGCGTCGAGCGGCGAGCGCGTGCTGTTCGTGGCGACGGCGGAGGCGGGCGACCGGGACATAGAGGCGCGGATCGAGGCGCACCGCGAGAGCCGCCCGGCGGAGTGGGACACGGTCGAGGAGCCGCTCGACCTCGTCGGGGCGCTGGAGCCGGTGGCAGACCGCTACGACATGGTTCTGCTGGACTGCCTCACGCTGTGGGTCAGCAACCTGCTGCTCCAGGGAGGCGAGGACGGGGCGGGGGACGCAGACATCCCCGCCGAGGTCCGGATGTTGCTGGAGGTGTACGAGCGAGGGACGGCGTCGTGGATCGTGGTCAGCAACGAGGTGGGGCTGGGGGTGGTGGCGCCCACGAGGCTTGGGCGCCTCTATGCGGACGAGTTGGGACGGGCGAACCAGATGGTGGCGGCGGCGGCCGACGACGTGTTCTTCCTGGCAGCGGGCCTGCCGCTCAACCTCAAGCAGCTCAGCGGGGGCGCTGACTAGCCTTCGGCCTCGAGCCCCATCACCCGGTAGACGAGCTCCATGTCGAGGTGCTCCCGGACGTGGGCGGCGAGCTTGTCGTACTCGGCGTCGGGGTCGATGTCGTCGGTTGGAGGGGGGAGGGTCGCGCCCTTGCGGCTCGCGACGTACTTCAGCACGCCCCGCCGCACAACACGATTGTGGAAGAGGCCGTGGAGGTAGGTGCCGAGCGTCAGCCCCTCCTCGTCGAGGGCTCCGTCGGGGGAGTCGACGGGGCGGCCGGAACGCGTGTCGAGATGGAAGGGAGCAGAGGCGTCCACGCGGCGGGAGACGCCCATGTGGATCTCGTAGGCGGTGAGCTCCGCGTTCTGGCAGCCGCTCAGGAGGCCGCGCGCCTCGGCGACGCGCCCTTTCGCCTGGTGCGTCACCTTCTCGGGAAGGAAGGTGGTCGAGGTGGGGAGGAGGCCGAGTCCCTCGGTGACGGGGCGGCGGGATTCGACGCCGTCCGGGTCGCGGAGCTCGCGGCCGAGCATCTGGTAACCGGCGCAGATGCCGATGACGGGCGTGCCTTCGCCGCGTGCCGAGACGATGCGGTCGGCGAGGCCCCGGGCGCGGAGCCACTCAAGGTCGTCGACGGTCGTCTTGCTGCCGGGGATGACGACGAGGTCGGGGGTGCCGAAGGCGTCGGCGGAGCCGACGTAGCGGATGCGAACGCCGGGCTCGTGGCGGAGGGGATCGAAGTCGTCGAAGTTGGCGATGTGGGGCAGGCGCATCACGGCCACATCGACGACGGTGTCGGCGTCGCTGCGGAGGCCGGGTTCGAGGCCGAGGGAGTCCTCCTCGGGGACGTGGATGTCGAAGTAGTAGGGAATCACGCCGGCGACGGGCACGCCCGTGCGTTCCTCGAGGAAATCGAGCCCGGAGGTGAGGAGAGAGGGGTCGCCGCGGAACTTGTTGATGACGTGTCCCTTGACGAGCGCCTGCTCCTCCGGGTCGAGCAGGACCATGGTGCCGACGAGCTGGGCGAAGACGCCTCCTCGGTCGATATCGCCGACCAGGAGGACGGGCGCCTGCGCGTAACGGGCGACGCGCATGTTCACGATGTCGGAGTCCTTGAGGTTGATCTCGGCGGGGCTGCCCGCGCCCTCGATGACCACAACGTCGTACTCCTCGCGGAGGGAATCGAGAGCGGCTGTCACCTCGTCCCAGATGGCCGGTTTCATCGTGTGGTACTCGCGGGCGGACTGAACCGCGCGGGGCCTCCCCATGACGACGACCTGCGAGCGCGCCTCGGCCTCGGGCTTGAGCAGGACGGGGTTCATCTCAACCTTCGGCTCGACCAGGGCGGCTGCGGCCTGGACCGCCTGCGAGCGCCCGATCTCGCCGCCGTCGGGGGTGACGTAGGAGTTTAGGGACATGTTCTGGGACTTGAACGGCGCCACCTGGTAGCCATCCCGGGCGAAGATGCGGCAGAGGGCGGTAGCCAGGACGGACTTGCCCGCGTGCGAGGACGTGCCCTGGACCATGATGACCTTCGCGGGTCCACGGCTACCCATCGGCCAGCACCTCGCGAAGGGCCTCGATGAGCCGCGCGCACTCGGGCTTCCGCCTGACAGCGACACGGATGTGCTCGGGCAGGCCGAAGGAGGCGCAGTCGCGCACGGCCAGACCCCGACGAAGCAGGGCGCGTCGAACGCCGCCTGCATCGCCCACCTTCACCAGCAGGAAGTTCGTGGCCGAAGGCGAGACCGTCAGGCCAAGCGTGTCGAGCTCGGCCCAGAGGTACCCCTTCCCCTCGCGGATGACCTCACACGCGGCGGCCAGGTGGGCCTCGTCGGCGAGGGCGGCGAGGCCGGCGGCCTGCGCGACGGCGTTCACGCTCCAGGCGTGCTGCAGCGCCCGGGCGCCGTCGATGACCTCGGGCTGCGCCGCCAGGTAGCCGAGCCGGACGCCGGCGAGGGCGTGGTCCTTGGTCATGGAGCGCAGGATGGCAACGTTCCCGTTTCCGAGGAGGGGCATTGCGTCCCAGGGGCTGTCGGCAAGGCTGGCATAGGCGTCGTCGAGGAGGAGCAGACCGTGCTCGCCGGCGGCGGCGGCAAGCTGTTCGACGGCGTCACGTTCGAGGTAGAGCCCGGTCGGGTTGTTGGGGTTGCAGAGGAATACGAGGGCGGGCTGCAGTTCCCGGATGGCCGCGACGGCCTCCCCAATGGGCCAGCGAAACCCGTGCGCTTCCGTTGCCGTGAGGCAATGCACTTCCGCGCCCGCTGCGGCTTCGTACTCGCCGAAGGTGGGGGCAAAGATGAGGCAGCGGCCGCCGGAGCGCAGGCGGGAGCGGGCGAGGATGTGGATGAGCTCGGTGGAGCCGTTTCCCACCAGCAGGTGGTCGATGGGGACGCCCAGACGCTCAGCGAGCGCTTCGCGGAGGGCAAGACTATCGCGGTCGGGGTAGGCGGAGAGGTCGGCTGCGGCGGCGGCCTCCCTGACCAGTGGGGAAGGGCCGAGCGGATTGATGTTGGCGCTGAAGTCGAGCACGTCCTCGACTCGGAGGTCGTAGTGGCGCAGTTCGGCTGCGTCGAGTCCGCCGTGCACCGTCTTCGTGCGACCCATTGCCGGTCCCTAGCCCACGATGGCGTGGCGCGCGGCGAGCACGCCAATCGCCAGGAGCGCGCCGAAGGCGGCCGTGTACCCGGACAGACGCGTAACGGCGGCAATGTCGCGCGCCTGCGGGTCACGCAGACCCTGTCCGAGGCGGTAGTGGCCTGGTTTCTCCAGCTCGATCCCGAGCAGCCAGGCGGCGGCGCCCATGGTCCAGCCGGCGTTGGGGCTCTCCGTGATGCGCTGGTCGCGCAGCATCCCTCGCCAGGCGCGAGCGACGGGGAGACGCATCGCCGCGCCGCTCGTCAGCAGCAGGAGGGCGCTGAGGCGAGCGGGGATGAGGTTCACGAGGTCGTCGAGGCGGGCGGCGGCCTTGCCGAGGTACTCGTTGGGGCCCCGGAACCCGAGCATGCTGTCGAGGGTGTTCACGGCTCTGTAGGCTACCGCGCCCGGCACTCCCAGTATCGCGAAGGCGAGCCAGGGGCTGATGTAGCTGTCGGTCGTGTTCTCGGCGACCGACTCGACAGCGGCGGCAGCAACCAGCGGTGGGGTGAGGGTGGCGGCATCGCGGCTTACGAGGGCCTTGAGGCTCTCGCGGGCATCATCGAGGCGGTCCTCCTCGAGGGCGCGCCGGGTCTTGTCGGCGGCGGCGGCCAGACCCCGCACCGTGAACGTCGTGCGGAAGAGCACCGCCCCGCCGAGAACGTAGGGGACGGGCCCGAGAGTCATGAGCGCTTCCATGACGAGCCACGCGAGGAATCCGGAAACGCCGACCATGAGCACCACGACTGCCGCTCCGTAGCTGAAGGCGGCGAGGGGAGCGCCGGGTTTACGGCGGGCGAGCAGGTCGGTGGCGCGTCCGATCCAGACGACGGGATGGATCGCCGGCGGCGGCTCCGGCAGGACGCGGTCGAGCGTTGCCGCCAGCACGATCACCGCAACGTCGAGTGCGAACTGGCCCCACCACTCCTCGAACACGAGGCCTGATCATGCCTCGATTACCGTTCGCAGGCAGGGGGTTGTCCGGGCGAGGTACCGACCCACGGGCCAAAATCGTGTCATATTTAGTCAGAGCCTCTTTGCCTCGCGGGCTTTCCGGTACAGAATGTCAGCATGCTCACACCTTTGGCCGACCTCGTGTATGCGAGAGACTATCGAGTGAGACATACTGCGCTATGCACCAATTGGTGGAGTGACCGGTGTCTTCAAACATAACTAATACAGCAGATGCGACAGGAACCGACGAGTATTCGGGCGGGGGTTCGTCGCCCCCACAACTGGCTGAGGGCGTTGTTCAACTGATAAACGCCGTGGTGAAGGGGGTCGAACGGCAGATCGAGCCGGCGGGCCTCATCAGCATGGAGTTCTCCATCCTGAAGTCCTTCGCCGAGAAGAGCGAATGGACGGTGACCCAACTGGCCGACGTCCTTCCAGCCGATGCCCCGCGCATCAGCCGGCTGGTCTCGAAGCTGGTCGACCGGGGGCTGCTGCGCCGCCGGCGCCGTACGGACGACCGGCGCGTCGTACTGCTTCGGCTGACCCAGCAGGGGAAGGATCTTTCCGAAGAGCTTCGGCAGCGGGTGAACGAGCACGAAAACCGGCTGCTGGACGGCGTCAGTCCAGAGGAGCTGGAAACGCTGCGGGCCGTGACCTCAAAGATCCTGGCCAATCACGCCATCATGGAGCAGAGCCGGGGTCGCTAGGCGCTCGCGCCTTTGCCCGCTCAAGGCCCGGGGCGACCGGCTTGTCCCGCCGCGACGTGTTCCGCTTGCTTGTCCACACGGTTGGCCGTGGGGAATACTGACACGCACATGTCAGTGTTGTAGCACGGGATATGGTGACATGGACCAGCAAGCTGAAGGGAACCCCCAACCTCACACCCGCACATCTCGATTCGATCTGGAGAACTGGGTCGCGGGCCTGGCCCACGCAATCGCAGCCGGCATCGAACGTCAGGCCGCGAGGCATGGCCTCACAGCTTCCGAGTTCACGCTGTTGGGGGCGTTCATCGAGAAGCAAGAGCGAACGTTCTCGCAGTTGGCAGACGCCCTTCCGATCGAGCGCGAGGGCCTCGCGCTTGTGGTCGGGACGCTCGTGGACCGGGGCTTACTCCAGCGGCAGGGTCGAACCAGCGACCCGCGGGCGATGCTGCTCGCACTGACTCGACGTGGCCGGTACCTTGCCTGGAGGCTGCACACGCGGATGCAGACGGAGCACTCGGGGTTGCTTGAGGGGGTCACCGACGAGGAGCTGGCAACACTGTCGGCGGTTGTTGCCAGGATCGTCGAGAACCACACCGCCCTCGAGCAATCGCGGCTCCCGTAGAGGGCGCGAGACGACGCGAGTTTGTCGGTAGCCGCGTGCTCTGTGCCCGCTTCTCCGTGGTCCTCGTGCTTGAGGGTTCTCGAACCCTCGCTCGGTAGGACTGGTGTGGCGCCTTGCCTTGCCCGCTGGCGACACCACCCGGATGCCTTCCCAGGAGTCCTCCGCTCCAGTGCCCCAACAGGCTCTTGCACCCTATACGAACGTAGTCCAGTATTGCGCTTCACCTATCGAAATTACTTAGGTGATACTAACTCTCCAAGGATGTGACTGTGTCAACCACTCAAGCCTCGCGGCGCACTGCACCCATCAGGCGGACCTGGATTGCCCTCACTCTCGTGCTCGCGCTCGTCCTTGGCGCCGTCGCGGCCATGGGATGCTCCGACGACGAGGAGACGATCACGGTCTACGCAGGGCGTAGCCAGAACCTCATCGGCCCCCTCCTCGAGCGGTTCGCCGAAGACACGGGAATCGATGTCCGCGTGCGCTACGGCGGCTCGACTGATCTCGCCCTGCTGCTCCAGGAAGAAGGCGACAGGACGCCGGCGGACGTGTTCATCTCACGCAGCCCCGGCCCCATCGGCTTCCTTGCCGAGCGCGGCCTGCTTGCCGAGTTGGACGATGATGTGCTTGGGCTCGCCCCCTCCAGCCCCTCCGGTTACTGGGTCGCCCTGACCGGCCGCCAACGCGTGCTCGTCTACAACAAGGAACCCTTCGACCCGGCCGACCTCCCCACCTCCATTTACGAGCTCACCGACGAAAAGTGGCTCGGGCGCGTTGCCCTCGCCCCCACGAACGGCTCGTTCCAGGACTTCTTTACCCTCTTCCGCCTCTCCGACGGGGACGACGCGGCCCTCACCTGGCTCAAGACGCTCCACGATGGCGGGGCGCCCGTCTACCCAAACAACGTCTCCATCGTGCAGGCGGTGGCCCGCGGCGAGATCGAGCTGGGGCTGGTCAACCACTACTACAATCTGCGCATCCAGGTGGAGGACCCCTCCACCCCCAGCGAGAACCACCGCTTCAGGGATGGCGATCCCGGTGGTGTGACCATCGCCACCGCCATCGGCGCTACCGCCTCCGGCAACAAGGACGTGGCCCAGAAGCTGATCCGCTTCCTCACCAGCAAGGTCGCCCAGGAGTACTTCGGCCAGGCGAACTTCGAGTACCCGCTCGCCACGGGAGTCGAGCTTGAAGGGGTTAACGCCGAGCCGCCCGGTCCGATCCATCTCGGCGAGTTCGACCGTCTCGGCACCAGCCTGGAACGCACCATCGAGCTGATCCGCGAGGCCGGATTCGAGCCATAGGCGCCCCGGGGCATGGCCTCGCCCGGCACGTCGAGCCTGTTACTGCTCAACCTCGGGATACCACGGAGCCCCGCCACCGGGGACGTGCGGGACTACCTGCGGGAGTCTCCCTGGGACCCATACGTGCTGGACATGCCCGGCCCCGTGCGCCGGCTCCTGCTGAATCTCGTCATGCTGCCGTTCCGCCCCTCCCGCTGGGCCCACGCCTACCGGCAGATCTGGTCGGAACGCGGCTCACCCCTGCTTGGTCCATAGGGAAGAACTGCGAAAGAAGGTGGCGGAGCGCCTGAGCGCTGGCGTTTGCTGTCTACGTCAAGTAAGGCCGAAAATGGTGGGCGATACTGGACTCGAACCAGTGGCCTCGTCGGTGTGAACGACGCGCTCTAACCATCTGAGCTAACCGCCCAAGCCTTCTGAGTCTAGGGCCGGCCCACCGCATCCGCCACCGTCAGGGGGCGCAGTTTGAAGGCGAGGGGACGCCGGAAGATAATGGTCGTTGGCGCCGAAGTGGCGGAACAGGCAGACGCGCTACGTTCAGGGCGTAGTGCCCCTTGCGGGCGTGTGAGTTCAAATCTCACCTTCGGCACCAGAGAACGTGCGCCAGTAGCTCAGTGGATAGAGCGCTACCCTGCGGAGGTAGAGGTCAGAGGTTCGAATCCTCTCTGGCGTACCAACCGAGACCGTGTTGCGAACGTCCTCTGGCAGGCTGATCTCCGCTGCAT
>VXLW01000024.1 GCA_009841435.1 Dehalococcoidia bacterium
GGGCGGTGGGGGAGAGGCGGCGGGCAGCGCGGATGAGGCGGCGCGACTTGCGGTCGGCAGCGTGGGTGACGGAGCAGGTGTTGACGACGACGGCGTCGGCCTCGCATATGGCATAGACGACGTCGTAACCGGCAGCGCCGAGGCGGGCGGCGATGGCCTCGCTATCGGCGAGGTTGAGCTTGCAGCCGAGGGTGAGCACGGACGCGACGGGGCGGCGGGGCATGGCGGTATGGTATCGCCACGGGGAGACAGGGGGCAGGGAGGGGCCGAGCGGGGAGGCAAAACCGTGAGCGAAACGCAGCCGGGACGGGGCAGGTCGCGGGTGACCGTGCTGGCGCTCGACCGCTGGGGAAGCGTGCTCGTGGGAGGGGAAGGTCCGCCCTCGGCGATCCTGCGCGAGGGCGAGAGCGCCGATGCCGGGGCGCTCCGCGTGTTCGAGGAGACAACGGGTGAGCTTCTGGAAGAGCTGCACCTGTTTCGCAACGGAGAGGCCAACCATCACGTTTACTACTGCGACCCGGACCTCGATCTCGACGATCTCGATCCGCCCGCCGGAACCTCGCTCCGCTACGTGGCACCAGTCGACATCGACGCGTCCGGCCTGCCGGGTGAGGCCCGGACACTGCTGACGCGATTCGTGGGGAGCAGCGCCTACCGGGCGATGTTCCACTAGCGGCACGGCTGCGCCCAACAGCACTGGCCGTACCATGGAAGACCGAAGGAGTCTTCCGTGTCGGATGTCACGATCATCGTCGGCCTGCTGGCCGTTGTCGCGCTCATAGCTGCGAACGGCCTCTTTGTCGCGACCGAGTTCGCGTACGTCGCCGTGCGACGCACGCAGATCGAGCAGCTCGCGGGGCGCGGCCATGCGCGCGCGCGCCTCTTGCTGGGCTCGCTCAAGCGCCTCGATATGTGCATCGCGACGACGCAGCTGGGGGTCACCATGTCGAGCCTCGGGCTCGGCTGGGTGGGTGAGCCAGCGCTTGCGAGCCTGATCGAGCCCGGGCTCGAGGACCTGCTCGGGGACGCGTTGGGGACGGCCGCCGCCCACACGATCGCGGTGACGGTTGCGTTCATCTTCATCACAGCTGTACTCATCGTGTTCGGGGAACTGGCGCCCAAGCACATCGCCCTGGCCCGAGCCGAGCGCACAGCGCTCCTGGTGGCGGCTCCGATCGAGGTCTTCACGCGCATCCTGCGGCCCTTCATCTGGCTCCTGAACGGGATGGGCGTGGGCGTCGCGCGGTTGGCGGGCGTCCGGCCCGTGCGGGAACGACAGTCGACGCTTGCACCGGAGGAGCTCGAGCTGGTGATGGAGGCGAGCGCCCGGGCGGGGCTGCTCTCGACGGCAGAGGTGTTGCTGGCGAGCCGGGGCCTCGAATTCGGCGAGATACAGGCGGACCAGATCATGGCCCCGCGCAGGGACGTCGCTGCGATCGATGCGGATTCCTCGATGGACGAGGTGCTGACGATCACGGGCGAGCACCCCCACCGGCGCTACCCGGTCTACGAGGGAGATCTCGACCATGTCATCGGGCTGCTGGACACGAAGGACCTGATGCGGGTCGTGCGAGAGGGCGGGGAGGACTGGCGCTCCGTCATCGGTCCGGTAGTCGCGATTCCCGAGTCGGTAAGCCTTGAGGTCGCGGTCACGGAGATGCGTGCGCAGGGCGCGAACCTGGTCGTGCTCATCGATGAGCACGGCGGCACGAGCGGCATCCTGAGCGGTGACGACGTGCTCGCGCGGCTGCTTGGCCAGTGGCACGCGGGAACCCGCCAGCAGGCGGGCGAGCGCGTGCGCTCGCTGCCGAACGGGAACCTGCTGCTGGACGGCCTCGCCCTGGTGTCGGACCTGGAGGACGTGGCGGAGATCGAGCTCGAAGGCACAGGAGAGGACTTCGACACAGTCAGCGGCTTCGTGATGGAGCGGCTGGGTCGGATTCCCGCCGTGGGCGAGCGGTTCGAGGAAGCGGGCTTCGAGTTCCAGGTGACAGCGATGGACGGCCGGCGCGTGGCGCGGGTGGTCGCGAGGAGGGGCGTGCCCGCGGGGCGGGTCTAGCCGGGCGCGAGCGCGGGCAGGAAGCGGGCGAGGGCGGCCCGCAGGAAGCGCATCGCCTCGGGCTGGACGCGCCGGATGGCCTCGGCGACGGCGAGCCCGGCCAGCGAGACGATGGCCCCGTAGACGGCGTCGATGATGAAGTGGTTCGCCGTCACGACGATGGAGAAAAACATGAGGACGGGCCAGAGAATGCCCCCGGCGACGATCCAGGCGTGGCGGCGTCCCACCCAGGCGAAAGCGCCGCCGAGGAGCATCGACCAGCCAAAGTGGAGGCTGGGCACGGCCGCGTAGGGATTCACGAAGGCCTGGGCCTCCTGCGCCTGATACCCGACGCGGTCGAGGACGGCCATGGTGTCGATGTAGCCGGCGAAGGGGACCAGGCGGGGTGGAGCCACCGGGTAGAGGGCGTAGATGACGACGCCGATCGCACCCGAGGCGAGGAAGGCCGTGCGCATGAGGCCGTAGGTTGAGCGGTGCCAGACCCAGAGGAAGACGGCGAGCACGATCACCAGGGGCATGTGGCCCCAGAAGTAGACCCAGTTCATCGCGCGGACGGCCCAGTACTCATCGATGATCCAGGACTGCCACTCGACCTCCCAGTAGAAACCGAGGGCGCGTTCGAGCTCGATGAGGTCGAGACCGTTGGAGAGGGCCTCCCCGGCACGGTCGACGACGGCGCCGCGGATGAAGAAATAGACGAGGAAGGCGATCACGACGACCACCGCTTCCTGGATGCCGGTGCGCCGGGCGAAGTGCCAGAAGCGGAGGGCGTTGGCTCGCGAGAGTTCCATGCTGATGGCCATGGCGAATGGATCGCGGCTTGCCGCCGCAGGGGGGACGGCTACACTCTCCGGTGGCGCACGCTACCAAACTTCCGGAAGAGGGCCAACGATGGACATTTCAGTCGTCCAGGGTGACATCAGCACGACGGAGGCGGATGTCGTCATCGTCAATTTGTTCGAGGGCGTGACAAGCCCGGGCGGGGCCACCGGCGCCGTCGACCGAGCGCTCGACGGGGCGATCAGCAAGCTCATCGAGCTGGGCGACATCCGGGGGAAGGCGGGGGAACGGACGACCATCCACACCTTCGGCAAGATCCCGGCGCCACGCGTGCTCGTGGCGGGGCTGGGCAAGGCCGACGACTTCGACGTCCACGCCGTGCGCAACCTCTCGGCGGAGGTGGCGCGCGCCTGCCGGAAGCCGGCGGTGAACACCGTCGCCACGGTCGTCCACGGGGCTGGCATCGGCGGGCTTGACCCGGATGCCTGCGCGCAGGCCGTTGCGGAAGGGGCGCTGCTGGGGGCCTACCAGTTCCTTCGCTACAAGACGGAGGCGGACGACGACGACGACAAGGCCGCGATCGGAAAACTGACGATCGTCGAGCACGACGCCTCGAAGGTGGAGGGCATGGCGGCGGCGGCGAACCGCGGTCGCGTGATGGCGGAGGCGACGAACCTTGCGCGGGACCTCGCGAACGAGCCTGCGAACAACCTGAATCCGACCGACCTCGCGGGGCGAGCGGCGGAAGTGGCGAGCGCACCCAACCTCGAGCTGGAGGTGATGGAAGAGGAGGAGATGGAGGCGAAGGGCATGGGCTCGCTGCTCTCGGTGGCGCGCGGGAGCGTGCAGCCGGCCAAGCTCGTGCGCATCAGCTACAAGGGCCGGGGCGGCGAGGGGTACGACCTCGCACTCGTGGGGAAAGGCATCACCTTCGACACCGGCGGGATCAGCATCAAGCCGGCGCAGGGCATGGAGGCCATGAAGGCCGACATGACGGGCGCCGCCTCGGTGATCGCGGCGATGCAGGCGGTCGCGGCGCTCGCGCCAAAGGCCGACATCCTCGCGATCGCGCCCTGCACCGAAAACATGCCCGGCGGGAACGCGACCCGTCCCGGGGACGTGGTTTCGGCCATGAACGGCAAGACGATCGAGATCCTGAACACGGACGCCGAGGGACGCCTCGTGCTGGCGGACGGTCTCTGCTACGCGCGGGAGCTGGGCGCCCGTCACCTCGTCGACGTGGCAACGCTCACGGGCGCGATCAGCGTTGCGCTCGGCGACCAGTGCTACGGCCTGATGACGAACAACGACGCGCTCGCGAAGCGTTTCGAGACGGCTGCCGAGGCCGCCGGCGAGCGCAGCTGGCGGTTGCCGATGTTCAAGGAGTACGGGGACCAGCTCAAGAGCAACGTCAGCGTGGTCAAGAACATCGGGGGGCGCCCGGCGGGAAGCATCACCGCGGCAAAGTTCCTTGAGCACTTCGTCGACGAGAAGCCGTGGGTACACCTCGACATCGCGGGCGTAGACATGGCCTCGAAGGACAAGGGCTGGATCACGAAGGGCGCGAGCGGCCAGGTCGTGCGCGCGCTCGTGAACCTCGCGGTCGGCTTCGCGGACGAGTAGCGGCGCGGATGACCGACCTCTTCCCCCGCAGCGCCGCCTACGACGAGTCGTGGGTGACGGAGAACCGCATGGGGCCGAACGTGCTCTGGCTCGCGGAGTCGCTGGCCGAGCGCATGACGCTCGAGCCCGGCATGCGGGTGATGGACCTCGGCTGCGGCAGGGGGCTGAGCTCGGTGTTCCTGGCGCGCGAGTTCGGCGTGGAGGTGTGGGCGACCGACCTCTGGATCAAGCCCACGGACAACTGGGAGCGTATCCGCGAAGCGGGACTGGAGGGGCAGGTGCACCCTATCTATGCAGAGGCGCACCAGCTGCCGTACGCGGAGGGCTTCTTCGACGCGATCGTGAGCCTCGACGCCTACCAGTACTTCGGCACGGCCGACCTCTACGTGCAGTACCTGGCGACGTTCCTGCGGCCGGGCGGGGAGATCGGCATCGTGTGCCCCGCGTTTCGGCGGGAAGTCGGCCCGGACGACGTACCCGACTCCCTCACCGACCTCTATGGCGAGGGCGGCTTTCACGCCTTCCACACGAACAGCTGGTGGCGCGACCACTGGCGCAAGGCCGCGGTCGTGGAGGTCACGCTGGCGGACGAGCCACCCGAGTCGGATGCGATCTGGGAGGAGTTCGTCCCCCACACGCGTCCGCACGAGCAGGAAGCGTTGCGTGCCGACGCGACGGGGGAACGCTTGCTGACGTTCGCACGGGTGGTCGCGCGCCGATGACCGACCTGTTTCCCCGCAGCGCCGCCTACGACGAGGACTGGGTCAACGCGAACCGCATGGGGCCGAACGTGCTCTGGCTGGCGGAGTCGGTGACCGAGCGCATGACGCTGGAGCCGGGGATGCGGGTGATGGACCTCGGCTGCGGCAGGGCGCTGAGCTCGGTGTTCCTTGCGCGCGAGTTCGGCGTCGAGGTGTGGGCGACCGACCTCTGGATCAAGCCGACGGAGAACTGGGAGCGCATCCGGGAGGCGGGGCTGGAGGGGCAGGTGCGTCCGATCTACGCGGAAGCGCACCAGCTGCCGTACGCAGACGGCTTCTTCGACGCGATCGTGAGCCTGGACGCCTACCACTACTTCGGCGACGCGGTCCTCTACCTGGACTACCTCGCCCGCTTCCTGCGGTCGGACGGGGAGATCGGCATCGTCTGTCCCGGTTTCCGCCGGGAGCTCGGCCCCGACGACGTGCCGGAGTACCTCGCCCAGTACTACGGCATGGGCGCCTACTCGTTCCACACCCCCGGCTGGTGGCGCGACCACTGGCGCAAGACGGGCCTGGTGGAAGTGACGTGCGCGGACGAGCCGCCGGAGTCGGACGCCATCTGGGAGGAGTTCATCCAGCACACAGAACCCAACGAGCAGGCGGCGATCAGGGACGACGCCGCGGGGGAACGGCTGTTGACGTTCGCGCGGGCGGTGGCGCGGAAGCGGTAGCGGGGCGGTGACGGGGCGGGGCGCGGTCCTCTAGGATTCCGCCATGGCTGATTACCAGGACATCCTCACCGAAAAGCGGGACCGCCACGCGATCATCACCCTCAACCGACCGGAGAAGATGAACGCGCTGAGCCACAACCTTCGCGCCGAGGTGTTCGACGCGATGAAGCAGTTCGAGCTCGACGAGAGTGTGAAGGTCATCATCCTGCGGGGGTCGGGCCGGGCCTTCAGCGCGGGGTACGACCTCTCGGGGACGCCCCCGGACGAGCACAGTTATGTCGATACGCGGAGCGGACTCCCGGGCGTCGGGCCAATCCATCCAGGCCAGGGCCAGTGGCCCCAGCACCTTCTGAGCGGCTACTGGCAAATCTGGGACCTGACAAAGCCGGTCATCGCACAGGTGCACGGCTACTGCCTCGCGGGGGGCACGGAGCTGGCGACGATGTGCGACCTGATGTTCATCGCCGAGGACGCGATCATCGGGTATCCGCCGGTGCGGGCGATGACGAGCGTCGACATCATCTACCACCCCTGGCACATGCATCAGAAAAAGGCGCGCGAACTGCTCTACACGGGCGACAGCCTCACCGGGCTGGAGGCGGTGGAGGTGGGCTGGGCGAACCGGGCGATGCCGGTCGAGGATTTGTGCGAGGTAACGGAGGCGTTCGCCGAGCGCATCGCCAACATCGACTCGCCGATGCTGCAGATGACGAAACGCCAGGTGAACCGCGTCTACGAGATCATGGGGATTCGCACCTCGATGGCAGTGGGGGCGGACATCCAGGCCCTCAGCTCCGTGCGTCCCGGGGGTGGGGAGTTCGGCCGCATCTCGCGGGAGAAGGGGCTGAAGGCCGCGCTCGACTGGCGCGACGGCCCCTTCGAGGACTACGGGAAGGCGCCTCCGGGCACGGCCCGCCCGAGCGCCGCGACCTGGTGAGCGACGCGCCCGGCGACGCGAACTCCGAGGCGTTCGCGCGACACTTCGCCGAGCACCCGCTGCACCGGGCGCTGGGCGTGCGGCTGGAGGAGCGACGCGAGGACTTCGCGCGCATCTCCATAGCGCCGAGCGCGGTCACGCAAGGTGGCGTAGCGGGCGGGCTGCACGGGGGCATCCTCGCGGCGCTGGTCGACATCGTCATGCTGGCGGCGCTCTCGACTGTACAGAGGCCGGGGCACGAACCGGCGGGCACGGCGGATCTCAACATCACCTACCTTCGGCCGGCGCTGGGGGCGCGCATCTACGCAGAGGGGACGGTGGTGAAGCGGGGCCGGCAGCTGGCGATGATCGAGGTCAGCATCCTCGACGAGCAGGAACGGCTCTGTGCGAAGGGGCGGACGCTGTACGCCTTCCGGGGCGGCTAGCTCTCCTCCGCCTCCGCCGCGGCCTCCAGGTCGAGGTCCGCGAAGACGGTGCGCACGAGCTCGTACATGCGGGTCGCGATACGCACACCGAGGGCGATGTCCTCGGTGCCTTCGAGGCCGTTCTGAGCGACGGCGTGCACGATGCGGCCCGTGCGGAAACAGACGACCGTCTCGACGAGGCGGCCGATCTCGGTGGTCGGCTGCCCCACGATGAAGCCCTCGGCGCCGTCGCCGATGTCAGCGACCCAGAAGTCCGTGTAGTCGGTGACGGTTCGCTCGTTGATCAGGCTGCCGCAGTAGAGGCTCATCGAGTCCTCGGCGGACTCGACATCGGCGTAGAGCGTGGACTGGATAGTGATGAGCGCGGGTCCGCCGAGGTGGGTGAAGGGCTCCTCCCAGGAGAACTCGCGCACGGCGCCGAGGATGCGCCCACGCGCTTCGAGCTGGTTTACCTTGCCACGGAGGTTCTCGACATCGAAGAGCTGCGCCCACTCCCCGTTGTCGAAGGTGTTCGTGTTCGCGTTCTCCATGGCGAGGGGCAGGTCCTCAAGGTCCAGGAGCATGTCTTCCAGCGGGTAGGCGTCGTCGGGGAGGTCCGTGGCGAACTCCTCCTCCTCGCCGGCGCAGGCGGCGAGGAACACGAGCCCAAGAGCCGCGAGGAAGGGGAGAAGCGTCAAGCGAAGTGAGGCGCGTCGCACGTGGAGGTTCATCGTACCGGAGAGCGGGGGTGGCGGCTGCGGCGCGGGGAGGCCACGATGGGGTCGCCGGTAAAGGGGACGATGCGTTGACGGGATTCATAGCAGGAGCGCTGGTCCTGATCGCGGTCGGGATCGTGGTGGGGGCGGTGGTGTTCCGCTGGCGGCGGGCGATCGAGGCGCTTCGCGTCCTGCGCCGCATCGGGTGGGCCTACGTGATCGCGATCGTCCTGCTGGCGATCATCTACCTCGTGCGGGACAACGGGCTCTGAGGCGATGCGCGTCCTCGTCGCACCCCAGGAGTTCAAGGAAAGCCTGACGGCAGAAGAGGCGGCCTCGGCCATTGCCCGCGGAATCGCCGCCGCGCGGCCGGACTGGACGATCGAGGAGCTGCCGCTTTCGGACGGGGGTCCAGGCTTCCTGGCGGCGCTCGCACGGGCCACGGGCGGGCAGGAGCGTGCCGTAACGACGCACGACGCGCTCGGGCGGGCGCGGACGGCGCACGTGCTGGACATCGCCGGGACGGGCACCTGCGCGGTCGAGGCGGCGATGGCAAACGGCCTCGCCCTGATCGAGCGGCAGGAGCGGGACGCGCTGCGGGCCAGCACCGAGGGCGTCGGGGAGCTGGTGGGGGCGGCGCTTGAGGGCGGGCCGAGGC
>VXLW01000050.1 GCA_009841435.1 Dehalococcoidia bacterium
CGTAGGCCTCGAGCGCCCAGACCTCCATCTCGCCGAAGCGCTGGCCGCCGAACTGCGCCTTGCCGCCCAGCGGCTGCTGGGTGATGAGGGAGTAGGGGCCCGTGCTGCGGGCGTGGATCTTGTCCTCAACCAGGTGGATGAGCTTGAGCATGTAGATGTAGCCGACGGTGACGGGCTGGTCGAACGGCTCGCCGCTGCGACCGTCGTAGAGGGTGGTCTTGCCGAAGAGGGGCGGCACCGCGCCCGTCTCGGCGAAGATGCGCTGGGTTTCTTCCTCAAGGGCCTCGATGGTGGCGGACTTCCTCGGCTTGGCGCCGGCCTGCTTGAGCCAGATCTCGAGGCAGGCGCGCTTGGCGGCGCCCTTCTCAGGCTGCTCGAAGATGGGGCCGGCGTCGTAGCCGTGTTCCTTGAGCCACTCGGCGGCGACGGGCTCGTCAAAGCCGTAGTCGCGCGGGTCGATGTAGTAGACGGCACCGCTCTCGGCGGCCATCCAGGCGCGCGCCAGCGAGTCGTCGAGGTCGCCGTCGTCGGCGCCATCGAAGACGGGGGTGCTGGCGCGGAAGCCGAGCGCCCTGGCGGCCCAGCCGAGGTGCGTCTCAAGCACCTGGCCGATGTTCATGCGGCTGGGGACGCCGATGGGGTTGAGGATGATGTCGACGGGGGTGCCGTCGGGGAGGTAGGGCAGGTCCTCGCGGGGGAGGATGCGGCTGATGACGCCCTTGTTGCCGTGGCGCCCGGCCATCTTGTCGCCCTCGGCGATCTTGCGGCGCTGGGCGGTGCTGACGCGCACGAGCTTGTTGACGCCGGCGGGCAGGCCCTCGTGGTCCTCGCGACTGAAGACGCGGACGTCGATGACCTTGCCACGCTCACCGTGGGGGAGGCGCAGGCTGGTGTCCTTCACCTCGCGGGCCTTCTCGCCAAAGATGGCGCGTAGGAGCTTCTCCTCGGCGGTCAGTTCGGTCTCGCCCTTGGGCGTGATCTTGCCGACGAGAATGTCGCCCTCGCGGACCTCGGCGCCGATGCGGATGATTCCTTCCTCATCGAGGTTGGCGAGCGCTTCCTCGCCGACGTTGGGGATATCGCGCGTGATCTCCTCGGCGCCGAGCTTGGTGTCGCGCGCCTCGATCTCGTGCTTCTCGATGTGGATCGAGGTGAACTTGTCCTCGCGGACGAGGTTCTCGCTGATGATGATGGCGTCCTCGAAGTTGTAGCCCTCCCAGCTCATGAAGGCGCAGAGCACGTTCTGGCCGAGGGCGAGCTCGCCGCCCTGGGTGCTGGAGCTATCGACGAGGGGCTGGTTCTCCTGCACGCGTTCGCCACGGAAGACGAGCGGGCGCTGGTTGAGGCAGGTGCCCTGGTTGGAGCGCTGGAACTTGATGAGGGGGATGCGCTGCGTACCGAGGTTCTCGTCGTCGTAGTTGACGATGACCTGGGTCCCGGAGGCCTCGATGACCTCGCCGGCGCCCTCGGCCACGAGGACGTGGCCGCTGTCGATGGCGGTGCGGCCCTCCATGCCCGTACCCACGAGGGGGGCCTCGGGGCGGACGAGGGGAACGGCCTGGCGCTGCATGTTCGAGCCCATGAGGGCGCGGTTCGCGTCGTCGTGCTCGAGGAAGGGGATGAGCGAGGCGGCGACGGAGACCATCTGCTTGGGCGAGACGTCGAGGAAGTCGATCTCGTGCGGGGCGACGAGCTTGAACTCCTCGTTGACGCGCACCTCGACGCGCTCATCGAGCACGCGGCCATCCTCGCCGACGCGGGTGTTGGCCTGGCCGACCACGAAGCGATCCTCTTCGTCGGCGGTGAGGTAGGTGACCTCATCGGCGACGACTGCCTGGACGGGAACGCGCAGGCCGGCCTTCTTCAGGCGGGTGGCGGTCCTCTTGTCGACAACGGTCCCGGCGGCGGCGATAACCTTGCCGTCGGCGTCCGTCACGTCCTCGCGAGTCTCCCTGCCGACCAGCTTCGGGTCGTCGGAGGCCATCTCGCTGATGACACGGCGGTAGGGCGTCTCGATGAAGCCGAAGTCGTTGAGGCGGCCGTACGTCGCCAGTGAGCCGATGAGGCCGATGTTCGGCCCCTCGGGGGTCTCGATGGGGCAGATGCGGCCGTAGTGGCTGTGGTGCACGTCGCGCACGTCGAAGCCGGCACGGTCACGGGAGAGGCCGCCGGGGCCGAGGGCGCTGAGGCGGCGCTTGTGGGTCAGCTCGGCCAGGGGGTTGGTCTGGTCCATGAACTGGGAGAGCTGGCTGCCGCCGAAGAACTCCTTCATGGCGGCGACCACGGGCCGGATGTTGATGAGGGCGCTGGGCGTGGCCTCGGCCGGATCGGTGATGGTCATGCGCTCGCGCACGACGCGCTCCATGCGTACGAGACCGATGCGGAACTGCTGCTGGATGAGCTCGCCGACGGCACGCACGCGGCGATTGCCGAGGTGGTCGATGTCGTCGGTGCCGCTGCGGCCGAGGTTGACGTTGATAAGCTCGCGGGTGAGCTCGATCAGGTCGATGGGGCGGAGCCAGCGCTGGTCGGTGGCGTCGGCCAGGGCGAGGCGCTTGTTCAGCTTGTGCCGGCCGACGCGACCGAGGTCGTAACGGCGGGGGTTGAAGAAGAGCTGGTTAACGAGGGAGCGGGCGTTCTCGTGGGTGGGAGGATCGCCCGGGCGAATCTTGCGATAGAGCTCGAGGAGCGCCTCGTGCTTGTTCTCGCAGGGATCGTTGTTGCGACCGCCCTCGCGGCGGCCGAGGGTAGCGGTGAGGTAGGAGAGGTCGCCCTCAACGTCGACGGCCTCGAAGAAGGCGAGGACGCGATCGTCGGTGCCGAGCACCTTCTCGCACTCGCGACGGGCGGCGTCGCGGGCCTTCTCGGCGGCGGCGGTGCCTTCCTCGTCGAGGCGCTTCTGGGCGGCGAAGTACTTGGCGAAGGCGGGGTTGTCGTGGTCGCCGGGCAGGAGGCCGGGCTCGTCGATCGTGCGGATAAGCACGGAGACGGGCAGCTTGCGCTTGCGGTCGATCTTGACGCTGAGGATGCGCTTGGCGGAGGTCTCGAACTCGAGCCAGGCCCCGCGGCTGGGGATGAGCTTGGCGTTGGCGAGGCGCTGGCCGCTCTGCACGTCCGTCTCGACGGTGTAGTAGACGCCGGGGGAGCGCACGAGCTGGCTCACCACGACGCGCTCGGCGCCGTTGATGATGAACGTGCCGCGATCGGTCATGAGGGGGAAGTCGCCGAAGAAGAGGCGCTGTTCCTTGATCTCGCCAGAGTCCTTGATGCGCAGCTCGACATCGACGAAGAGAGGCGCGGAGAAGGTCATGTCGCGTTCGCGGCATTCCTCCTGGCTGTGCTTGGGCTCGCGGAACTCGTACTCGCCGAAGATGAGGTCCATCTTCGTGCTGGTAAAGTCCTGGATCGGCGAGAGCTCGTTGAGCAGCTCGCGGAGACCCTCACGCTTGAACCAGTCGAAGGAATCGAGCTGGAGCTTGATGAGGCTGGGGATCTCGAGGACGTTCGAAATAGTGCTGAACGACTGGACGGCGAGCGGGGCGCGCTCGCCCGTCCGCGTCCCATCAAGTGTCGCGGTCATGTACAGGCGACTCCTTCAGGCCCTGGGTTCTGAATGGCACAGTTCGGCAAGGTCACGAATCGGGGGTTCTGCGCGATGGCACAGCACGCCATTCTGAGATTACGGCAAGGGACGCGCGATGTCAACAGTTTCGGGCGCGGAAACGCTGTGTTTCCGGCCCTGGCTGCAGGTGCGGGCTAGCCGACGGCCGCCGGCGAACTGACGGGCTTGATCGTGAGCCCGTCCTCGTCGGGATCGCGGTCGATCAGGAGCCGATCGCCGGTTCCGAACTCGCCGCCCAGGAGCATCTCGCTGATCTTGTCCTCGATGTTGTCCTGAATCACACGGCGGAGCGGCCTGGCGCCGAACACCTGGTCGTAGCCCTTGTCGCCGAGCCACTCCTTTGCGGCCTCCGTCACCTCGAAGGTGACGGCGCGGAGCGCGAGACGGCGCTCCACCTGCGACAGCTCGAGGTCGACGATGCGGCGGATGTGCTCGGGCGTGAGTGCGTGGAACACGACCGTGCTGTCGACGCGGTTGAGGAACTCGGGCTTGAAGACATTCTTCAGCTCGCTGAGCACCTTGTCCTTCATGCGCTTGTAGCGGTCCTCGTGTGTCTGCACCTCATCCTGGGCGATGGCGAACCCGAGATTGGAATCGCGCTTGATGAGGTCGGAGCCGACGTTCGAGGTCATGATGAGGATGGTGTTGCGGAAATCGACCTTGCGGCCCTTGGCATCGGCGAGGCGGCCCTCGTCGAAGATCTGGAGCAGCAGGTTGAAGACGTCCGGATGCGCCTTCTCGATTTCGTCGAGGAGGATGAGGCAGTAGGGGCGGCGGCGGACGGTGTCGGTGAGCTGGCCACCGTCGTCGTAGCCGACGTAGCCCGGAGGGGCGCCGATCAGGCGAGCGACGGTGTGGCGCTCGCTGAACTCGCTCATGTCGAGCCTGATCATGTTGTCCTGTGAGTCGAACATGAACTCGGCGAGCTGCTGGGCGAGGTACGTCTTGCCCACGCCCGTGGGTCCGAGGAAGAGGAAGACGCCGATGGGGCGGCGCGGGTCCTTCAGCCCGGCGCGGGCGCGGCGCACGGAGCGCGCGATGGACTCGATGGCCTCGTCCTGACCGATGACCTTGGTGCGGAGTGCGCTCTCCATCTTCAGGAGGCGGGCGCTTTCTTCGCTCGCGATCTGGGCGGCGGGGATGCCGGTCCACATGGCGACAACCTCGGCGATGTCCTCCTCGCTGACGATGGGGGTGGCGACACCACCGGTCCCCTCACTCCACTCGCCCATCTCATCGATCTTGATCTGGAGCTTCTGCTCGCGATCGGTGAGCTCGGAGGCGTACTCGAGCTGCTGGGCTTCCGTGGCCTGGTCGCGCTCGCGGCGGAGGCTCTCGAGCCCCTTGAGCGCCTCCTGCATGGAGGGCGGGGTGGCGGCGCGGCGGATGCGCACGCGGCTCGAGGCCTCATCGATCAGGTCGATGGCCTTGTCGGGCAGGAAGCGCTCGGTCACGTAGCGGTCCGACATGCGGGCCGCGGCAGAGAGGGCGTCATCGCTGATCTTGAGGTTGTGGTGCTCTTCGTAACGCCCGCGAATGCCACGCAGGATCTCGACCGTCTCTTCGACGGTTGGCTCATCGACGACGATCGGCTGGAAGCGGCGCTCGAGGGCGGCGTCGCGCTCGATGTGCTTGCGGTACTCGTCGAGCGTGGTGGCGCCGATGCACTGGAGCTCGCCCCGGGCGAGGGCAGGCTTGAGGATGTTGGCGGCATCGACGGCGCCCTCAGCGGCGCCGGCGCCGACGAGCATGTGGAGCTCGTCGACGAAGAGGATGCAGTTGCCCGCGGTCTTGATCTCCTCAATGACCTTCTTCAAGCGCTCCTCGAACTCGCCGCGGTACTTGGTACCGGCGACGAGGGAGCCGATGTCCAGGGTGAGGAGGCGCTTTTCGGCCAGGGTTTCGGGGACGTCGCCGCTGCTGATGCGCTGGGCGAGGAGCTCGGCGATGGCGGTCTTGCCGACGCCGGGCTCGCCGATGAGCACGGGGTTGTTCTTGGTGCGGCGGGAGAGGATCTGGACGACGCGCTCCAGCTCGGTGGAGCGGCCGATGACGGGGTCGAGCTGGCCGGAGGTGGCGGCGGCAGTCAGCTCAATGCCGAGCTGATCGACGGTCGGCGTGCGGCTCGCCTGGCGGGTGCCGCCCGCGGCCGTGCCGGCGGCCTGGGGGGAGGACTGGCTGAGGATGCGCGTGGTCTCGGCGCGGACGCGCTCGATGTTGACGCCGAGGCTCTCGAGGACGCCCGCGGCGATGCCCTCACCCTCGCGCACGAGGCCGAGGAGCAGGTGCTCGGTGCCGATGTAGCTGTGGCCGAGGCGGCGGGCCTCGTCGACGGCAAGCTCGATGACCTTCTTGGCGCGGGGGGTGAGCCCGATCTCGCCGAGGACGGTGCGATCGCCACGACCGATGATGAACTCGACCGCGGAGCGGACCTTGTTCAGCTCGACGCCGAGGTTGGAGAGGACTTTGGCGGCAACACCATCACCCTCGCGCACGAGGCCGAGGAGGATGTGCTCGGTGCCGATGTAGTTGTGGTTGAAGCGGTGAGCCTCTTCCTGGGCGAGGGTGAGCACACGCCGGGCGCGTTCCGTGAACTTGTCGAATCGGTCGGCCATCGCGTTCCCTCCTGCTAGTCCTTGGCGGCGGTGGCAGCGCCACCCTCGCCGGATGCGGTTACTGCTTCCTCGGCGGCGGGTTCCTCCACCGAGCTCTCTGTTGCTTCCTCTGCCGGCTCCTCGCTGTCGGCGGGAGCGGCCTCCTCAGTCGTTGCGGCGGGAGCTTCCTCACTGGCCTCGGCTACGGGCTCCTCACTGGCCTCGGTGGCAGGCTCGTCGCTGGCCTCGGCTGTGGGCTCCTCGCTAGCTTCGGCGGCAGGCTCTTCACCGGCCTCGGCTGTGGGCTCGTCGCCGGCCTCGGCTGCGGGTTCATCGCTCGCTTCGGCTGCGGGTTCGTCGCTCGCCTCGGCCGTAGCTTCCTCGCCGGTTGCAGCGGGGGCTTCCCCGTCGTCCGCGAGGTTCAAGGCGTTGCCGGAGTCGGCATTCTCGAGCGCCTGGGCGAAAGCGTGGGCGAACGCCGAGACGGGCTCGGGATCGTTGGCAACGGCCTGCTCGACGGTCTCCTGCGCGGTGCGTGGCTCGGAGCGGCTCTGGGAGGCGTCGCGCTTGTCCAGCCCGAACTCCTCGCGCACGTCATCGGGCCAATCGATGACGGAGCCGTTGCGGTCGAAGCCGAAGCCCATCGCCTCGGCGTCGCTGCGCGCCTGGCGGAGGCTGAGGCCGAGCCGGTGGCGGTCCTTCTCGATACGCACGAGCTTGACCGGCACGACGTTGCCTTCCTCCAGGACCTCCCTCGGGTGCTGGATGCGGCGGTTCGTGATTTCGGAAATGTGGATGAGGCCCTCGATGGGGCCGTCGAGGCGCACGAAGGCGCCGAAGGGCATGAGCTTGGTGACCCGTCCGATCAGCACCTGGCCGATGACGAAGCGGTCGACGGCGCTGTCCCACTCCTCGGGGTGGGCGCGCTTGAGCGAGAGGGAAATCTTGCGGGCCTCGCGGTCGACGCGAAGGACGTAGGCCTTGACTTCGTCGCCGACTTTGAAGAGGTCCTTCGCCTTCTTGCCACGCTCCCAGGTGAGCTCGGTCAGGTGGGCGAGACCGTCGGCGCCGCCGAGGTCGATGAAGACGCCGAAGTCGGTGATAGAGGAGACACGACCCTCGCGGATCTCGCCTTCCTGGAGATCCTGAATGATCCGCTCCTTCTGCTCACGACGCCATTCGGTCATGGCGGCGCGCTCGGAGAGGATGGCGCGGTTCTTGCGGCGGTTCAGTTCGATGACCTTGAGCCGCACTTCCTTGCCGACCAGGGTGGCAAGGGCGTTCGCGGCGTCGGGGTTGTCGCGGCGAATGCTGTCGATCTGGGAGAGGGGAATGAAGGCGTTGACGCCCTCGACGTTGGCAAGAACGCCGCCACGGTTGTGGCCGACGATTTCGGCGGAGAATATCTCGCCGGACTCGAGGCGGCCGGCCAGGATGTCCCAGCCTTCCTCACCGCGGGCGCGGTCGAGGGAGACGATGCCGTGACCCTCGGAGCTCATGGGCTGGAGGACCATGACGCGGACGGTATCGCCAGCCTTCAGGCGGCTCTGACCCTCGACCCCCATGGAGAGCATCTCGCTCTGGGGGATGACGGCCTCGGTCTTGGTTCCAACATCGACGATGACGCCATCGGGCGAGGCGCCCATGACAACGCCCTGGATGATCTCGCCGCGGCGGAGGCTGCTCGGCTGAGCGGCCTCGGTTTCGAGAAGGGCGGCCATGTCCATCTCAGCGCTGGGCTCGGCTGGAGCAGAGGGGGCCGGTTCTGCCGTTGCCGGGGCTGTTTCGGGGGCTGCTGCGGGAGGCTCGGGGGCCGGTTCAGGGG
>VXLW01000047.1 GCA_009841435.1 Dehalococcoidia bacterium
TTTATAAGCGACCGGCCCCCGACTCCAGCGATCGGCCACACCCCCTCCGCCTCCGCCCGCGCGCGGCTGTAGCTCACCGTCAGCGACCCCGCCAGCGCGAGCGCCCCCACCACCGCCGCGTTCGGCCAGTCCTCGAAGCGCGCCGCGTACACCGTCATCCCCCCCAGGATGGCCGCGTCCGCGTAGCGGTCCGCGATCGCGTCCAGCGCCGCCCCGAAGCGCGACGTCTTCCCCGTCAGCCGCGCCAGGTCCCCGTCCACCCCGTCGATGATGCTGGCCAGCTGGATGCCGATGCCCCCCGCCACGTGCTGCCCCACCGCCACCAGCGCCCCCATCCCCAGCGAGAACGCCAGCGTGAACCACGTCGCCCCGTTCGGCGTCACCGGCGTGCGCGCGAGCCCGGCCGCCAGCGGACGGCTCAGCCGCCGGTTCACGTGTCGCGAAACAATGCCGTCCATGGTGACTGGTGGTTGGTGACTAGTGACTGGTGGTTCGTGAATGGCGGGCGGCTGGGCGGACCAGCCACCAGTCACCATTCACGAGTCACTACACCGGCGCGCCGCGCCGCCTACCCCATCCCGCCCAGGGACAGCCCCACCAGCAGCCCGATGAACCCCAGGCACACGACGCTCAGAACCCCGATCGTTCTCCACATGCGCGCAGTCTAATAGTGACTCGTCGTTCGTGCGCAGCGAGCCCCGCCCGACCCCTACTGTGTCGGTGTCGTGGCCGTGTCCTCGCACACGATGCGGTCTCCGTCGTGGTCGGCCTCCAGCGGCACCCGGTAGTCGGGGAAGCCGCGGCCGGTAGCCGTCGGGTCCAGCTTTCGCGGGATGTTCGCCGCCGCCTCCCGACACGACGAGAACGCCGTCGAGATGAGGATGATCTTCTGGTGGTCCGCCCACTCCTCGAAGTCGGCGTAGAACTCCGTCAGCGTCGCGCTGAAAACGCTCTCGAAGGCGACCTCCGCATGTAGTCCTGAGAGGACGGCGCCGTAGAACCGCCGCCAGTCCGCGAACTCCCCGTAGTCGGTGATCGCGTACAGCATCGCCAGCGTGTTCAGGTCGTCGCTCGCCCGGTCCCGCCGGACGTCGCGCGCCCGTTCGTAGAAGAGCACGCGCCGGAAGCGGTCCTCCGTCAAAACCGGAGGATCCCCGTCGAGGTAGTGCGTTAGGAGGTAGTCGAAGAGGCCGTGCCCGATCCAGTTTGGCGTGACGTCTTCTCGCCCGACCGCGCGCTCGAACCACTCCGTGGCGATAGCTCGCTTGTTGTCCCGGCACGTGGCCGTGAGGAACAGGTGCTCGCCCTCCCGGAACGAGCAGTTGTCCGGCAGCTCCTCCAGCTCCACCCCGAACGCATCCTCGTACCGGTTCAGCAGGCCGCTGTTGGAGTAGGCGATATTGATCGTGATCGTGCCAACGTGCGTGATCCCGTACTCCTCCAGCGCGAAGTCGATCACGTCCTGCACTGCCTTTACCACCTGTTCCCGGACCGTGGGGCTGGTCTCCATTCCCGCCACCGCGCAGCAGGGCCCCGCAACGGGGGTGAAGCCCGGCGCCTCCTCCGGGATAAGGCTCTCCGTCGATCCCTGCGGGACCGTTTCCCCCACCTCGACCTCCACCTCGACCGGTACCTCGACCGTCACCAGGCTGCTCAGGTGGAATCGCCCACTCTGGTTGAGCCCGCTCATGTTGAGCGCCTCGCTCGTGATCCACGTATCGGGTCCAGAACCGGCCGGCCGCGCGCTGATGTACAGCTCCCCGTCCGAGACGCGCCGCCAGACGCGCACGTCCACCTCCGCCGTCGTCTCCACCGTTCGCGTGGCCGCGAACGCCCCCAGCGCCCCGCCGATGGCGATGGCCGCGATGAGCGCCGCGATGATCGTGGTCTTCACGCTCGATCCTCCGGTGGAGTGAGCAGGATAGCGGATGCGTGCAAGTGGCCGGGGTCGGCGCTGCCCGCGTCGCAAGCTCCCGGTAACCTTTCCCGAGTACCGGCGTTATGGCTTTCGAACACTTGTTCCCACGGTGTTCAAATCCTCAGCTGCCATGCTGACGAGGGAGGCAAATCCCGAAATGCAGAACCTGCATCCATGGCTCACACTCTGGAGGCGTGGTCCGCCATGTTACAGGGGCTCTGCCAGGAGAGTGCGGCGAGTGCCGCGTGTGTGGCAGGGTTGGTCTTGGTGGCGAACCTAATGATGCGAGCCGCCCACAACGACCTGGTTGTGGGACTAAACAGCAAGCCGGTGGCAAGCCCGGCACAGGGTTCGACGTAACCTGCCCGGCCAGTGGCTCCTCCACTCAGCGCCGCCTGGGCGGCGCGCTTTCCTCAACGATGGGCCGCAGGCCCGAGCGCTCTTCTCAGCCGAGCGGCAGCTCGGCGCTCCCCTCAGCGGACGCAGTCCGCGCTCTCCCGGTAACCTTTTCCCCCGCGCGGCGTTCTTAGGGCTATCACGTACTGTCCCGCTCTCGTAGCGGGGCGCTCCGTGCGTGGGGAACTGGAGGGAATGACGGGGCAAACCGTTGACCGGTTGTTGGCCGGTCGGTAGGCTTCCCGTGATTCTGTTCACCTTCCCTGGTATGGAGAAAGGAGGCCGCTTTCCCCCGCTGAGCGAGGCGCGCGCGCCGGTCTAGAGGGCCCGCGCGAGAGACGTGAGACGCGAGGGTTTCACCTACCGAATACCACGCACAGGGGAACGGCCCGGACCCGCCTGGAGGCCCAGCGCCAGGCACTGGCGGCAGAACGAGCGGGCGGCCCCACAGAGGAAGCGGAGCACCCCTCCGCAACCGCCCGCACGATCCGGGCGAGTCCGGAACACGAACCGGCCCGCACGGGCCACAGACAAGACCGAATCAACACCCAAGTGAAAAGGGGTACTAGATTTGAAGAAGAACCTCATTAGCGCCATCGCCGGCTGGAAGTCCGCCGCGCTCCTGGCGCTTGTAGCAATGGTGGCGGCCGTCGCCTTCAGCGGCATCCTCACCAGCACGAACTCCGCCGACGCGGCGGGACCGGGCGAAAGCGCTGACGTCGGCCCCGTGACGACAAACGCGTTCACCAATCCCGCAGGTGCGGGCGTGGTCACGTTCGAAGTCACGGGTGGGACCGCATCGGGCAGCTTTACCAACGGCGAGCAGTCGATCGTTTGCTCGAACGGCTCTCCGTGCGATACCCGCAAGGACACAGACGGCACTGACATCGAAGCCTCCATCACCGTGAAGATCAACATTGATGACGATTCGCCGAACGGCTTCATTCTCATCACTGCTACTGATGCCCAGTCGGGCACTGTAAGCCGGCTGCGTGTTGATGTTTCCACGGACGATCGCATCGCATCGATGACAGCGGGTGCAGTGGTAGATTCCACGGCTGACCCCCAGGTGGCCGTTCCTTCGCCAGCACTTGACGCTGGCGTAACCACTACTGGCCAGGAAATTGTCGCTACGCTGCTGAACAGCAAAAAGGCAGGTCTCTCGGGTAAGGATGTAATCATCTACACGACCCTTGGCGTCCTCAATGGCTGCGGTGGCGAAGATGGTCGTCAGGCCTGTACCGAACAGACCGACGCGAATGGCCAAGTTGTCGTGACCCTGCTCCCCACGGATCGTGAGGGCGTGGCCACCGTCAACTTCTCCAGCGGCGACTTCAGCGCAAAGGTCGAAGTCGTCCTGTACGGCGATGCCGCGACCATCAGCGCTGCAGCTGACCAGTCCTCGATCGAGATCGGTGGGTCCACCTTTATCGTTGTGACCGTCCTTGACAGCGGGGAGAACCCTGTGGCTGGCCACCCTGTGGCTCTGCGGGCGCAAGCTGCTGTTGGCGATGATGACGGTGTCGTCGGCCCTGCAGGCGAAAACATCGTGGATCTCTTGGAAGACCTGACTGTCGCGAGGCCGAATCCGCCAGGAGCTGACATCCCGGGCTGCACCACTGGTACCGACTCGAGCGGTAAGTGCGCCATCCAGGTGATTGCCCCCAAGAAGGGCAGGGACGCCACTCCGGATGACGACACCGATGACGTCACCGATCCTGCTGACGCAACCCGTGGCACCCACACGGTGCACGTCGCTGGCCCTGGTACTGGCGCCAACGATATGGCGGTTGAGATCCAGGTCGGCGGCCCGCCGGCGAGCATCTCCACGGACGCTCCTGAGCGCGTTGATGCCCTGAGTGCCACCGAAGTCACCGTCACCGTGGTGGACGACGAAGGTGTGCTTGTCGGCAAGGTTGTCACTTCGGTCACCCAGGTTGAGGGTGATGGCGCGGTCATCGCCGGGGGTGGCGCTGGCGAGACGAGCGACGGTGTCGCGAAGTTCACCTACCTCTCCCCGTCCAGGTCCGGCACGGCCGTCTTCCGCGTCACCGCGGGCGAAGGCGCTGGCACCATCTCCCACAACGTCGTCATCGACATCGGCCCCGCGCCGGTCGAGGAGCCCGAGGGCCCCGCGCCCACGTGGAGCGAGCCGCTGACCTCTGGCACGCACAACCTCGTCTGGAACGGTGAGGACGGAGCTGATCCGTCCGCTGGCTCTGAGGGCGTGAGCGCCATCTGGCGCTGGGACGGCAGCACGTGGCTCGGGTACTTCCCGAACGCCGCTGATGTTCCCGGTGGCAACAACCTCGGCTCCCTCGAGAACGGCACCGCGTACTTCGTGGTCGTCGACTAACCTGTCCGCAACCAACCCCACCCCTGGCCCCGCCTCGCGCGGGGCCGGGGGCCGGGGAAGGTCCGGGCTTTAGCCATACGGACAGACAAAGGAGCAAAACGGAATGACCAAGACTCTTAAGTGGCTCGGGGGAGGCGTCGCGGCGGTCATGCTGCTTGGCCTCGCCGGCCTCTTCAGTGGAGAGGTGGCCGAGGCCCAGCCGTCTGGCCCGCCTCACCGCTTCGCCGGTTCCGTCACCGTCGATGGTGAGCCCGCGGCCGCCGGCACGTCGGTCACCGCCATCGTCAACGGCGCCGAGTGTGGCTCCGGCTCAGTGACCAGCAACGTCACGACCGGCTCCACCTACTCGTTCGACGTTGCCTGCGATGCCGCCGCCAACGGCGACACCGTCAGCTTCCAGGTCGGTGGCTACGATGCGGCTGAGACCGGCACCTACGCCGGTGGCACTCGCACCGACCTCGACCTGAGCGCCTCCTCGGCCATGCCCGACATGCCTGAGGACGACATGGGCGACATGGACGAGTGTCCGGATGAGATGGGCGACATGGGCGACGGCGACATGCCGGACGAGCCCGATGAGCCCGCCGAGCCGGACGAGCCCGCCGAGCCGGACGAGCCTGCAGAGCCCATGGATGACATGGGTGACGGCATGGCCGACGACTGCCCGACGGACGACATGGATGACATGGACGACATGGATGACATGGACGACATGGATGACATGGATGACATGGACGACATGGATGACATGGATGACATGGACGACATGGACGACATGGCTCCGGAAGCCGGCGACACCGGCACCGGCCTTGTGACCACCAGCACCAGCACCTCGCTGGCTG
The DNA here is from genome assembly GCA_009841435.1 of Dehalococcoidia bacterium. Lineage (GTDB taxonomy): Bacteria > Chloroflexota > Dehalococcoidia > Tepidiformales > Tepidiformaceae > UBA2991. The sequence continues at coordinate 5,513 of VXLW01000047.1, forward strand.
CCATCCTCGGCGTAACCGCCCTCGCAATCCTGCTGGGCAGCTACACCTTCGCCCGCCGCCGCCGCTAGTTTCTAGCGCCGTCAACGGCACAACCCGAAAGGGGCCCTCCGGGGCCCCTTTCTTGTTGCACCCCGCTACACTGCCGGGCAGTGCAGAACTGGATCATCGCCGCGCTCGTCGCCGCGATCGCGCTCACGCTCGTCGCGGGCGCCGTCGCGCAGTCGCGGACGGCCCAGCCCACGGCGCGGGTCCAGCTGCGCATCTGGGAGGAGTACGAGCAGCCCCACAAGAACTGGGTCAGCATCCGCACCGACGGCGCCCGCTGGGGCGCCGAAACCCCCCGCCTCCACTTCGACGACGGCGTCAGTCCCGACGGCCGGTACCGCTACAGCGAGCTCAGCATCGACACCGCCGTCCCCGACCCCGTCCCCACCGGCCTGTACGTCACCGACACGTCCTGCTACCGCAGCCAGTTCAACGCCTTCCTCACGCTTAACGGCTACATCCACAACGTCACCAGCGCCACCGTCCGCGACGTCACCGTCACGGCCGCCCTGCGCGAACGCACGGGGGTGGAGGTCGCGCAGGCGTCGGCCATCGCTCTGCACGGCATCTCGCCCTGGGGCCAGCGCGCGCTGGCCATCAACTTCTTCAGCGCCCTCGGCCGGCAGGGCACGTGCCACGTCGTCGCCATCGAGTACGAGGCCACCATCCGCTACGACGAGCCGCAGGCGGCGCCCGAATGATCAAGAACGCCGTCATCGCCGTCCTCGCCGTGGTCCTGGCGCTCTCGATCGCCGGGGTCGTCGCCCAAACGCAGCGCACGGCCACGGTCCAGGTGCGCATCTACGAGGACATCGAGGACCCGACCCAGCACCACATCTCCTCCCGCCCCCACGGCGGCGAGTGGACCGAGGCGCGCGAGGTGCCGCCCCTCAACGACGGCTTCGTCCAGGCCGGGAAGTACCGCTTCGTGAACGTCTGGGTCGGCGCCACCATCCCCCGGCCCATCCCCCCCGCCGTCGATCTGTTCGACCTCGAGTGCACCGACCACGTCCACCCGAACGGATTCCACCGCATCCTGCGCGGCTCCCTCCGCAACCTCGCGAACGCGACGCTGACGGAGGTCACGATCACCGCCGCCCTCGTGAACGAGGACGGCGTCGAGGTCCTGCGGGTCACGGACGAGATCACGGGCGCCATCGGGCACGGCGGGGAGCGGCCGTTCGTGGTCAACTTCATCCGCGCCCCCAACGTCGGCGGAACCTGCCCCGTCATCAGCATCGACTACACCGCCACGGTCCGCTACGAAGTGCCGATTCCGTAGGGAGTACACTCGCTCTGCGATGTCCGTTGTGAGCAGGGAACACTTCGATCAGGAGCTCGACCGGCGTTTCGCCGAGCAGCGCGCCGAGCTCTTCCGCGCCCTCTGGATCCAGGGCGCCGGCATCGTGACCATCAACGCCGCCATCCTCGCCACGGTCATCTCCCTCGTCGAAGTGCTGCGCCAGGGATAGACGATCGGTCTGCCCACGGTCTGCTGACCATCCCGTAGCGCTCACAGCCCGTGCCGCCGCCCTCCCCTACACTCTTCGGGTGGACCTGATACTGGCCAACCGCGCGCTGGTCGACCACCACGCCCCGCCCGGGGGCGCGGGCGGGCCCGCGCCCGCCACGGGCGGGCTCGTCGAGGCCGTCCGGCCCGTGCTGGTCCCCTGGGACGGCGCCACCGGAACCACCTGGATCGGCGCCGGCCGAGGCCCCCACGACCGCGCCTGGACCGACCCCGACGGCTTCGAGCTGCTCGAGACGCCTGCGGGCCCCATCCGCCACCAGCGCCTCTACCTCCCCGAAGACGACTGGCGCGGTCATTACGCCGAGGTGGCCAACGGCTTCTTCTGGCCCCTCCTCCACCTCGTGCGCGTCGACCTGCCCCTCAAGCTCGCCTATTACCCCACCCCCGAGCCTCCCTCGGAGGCCGCCTGGGCCGCCTACGAGCGCGTCAACCGCGCCTTCGCCGAGGCCGCCCTCGCCGCCAGCGGCGAGGTCTGCTGGGTGCACGACTACCAGCTCGCGCTCGTGCCGGCCATGCTCCGCGAGGGCGGCTTCGAGGGGCGCACCGGCTTCTTCCTCCACACCCCCTTCCCCTCGCTCGCCGTCGCCGAATCCTCCCTGCCGCCGCCCGCCCGCGCCCGCTTCGCCGCCTGGCTCGACGGGATCCTCGGCGCCGACCTCGCGGGCGTCCAGACCGAGGCCGACGCCGATCGCCTGCGCGAGGCCGCCGAGCGCCTCTGCGGCGCTCGCGTCGAGGGCCCCGACCTGCGCCTGAACGGCCGCATCGTGCGCATCGCCGCCTTCCCCGCCGGGATCGACGCCGACGACCTCGCCCGCCCGGCCCCCGCCGGCGCCCTCCCCGCCGGCGGGGGCGT
>VXLW01000071.1 GCA_009841435.1 Dehalococcoidia bacterium
CGCCGGTGTGCTGGTGGGCGGGTTTTTGGGTTTCCCTCCCGCCCCGCCACCTCCACGGCGGCCTTGCCGAGCTCGTGAAGCACGGCTTCATCCTCGACGAAGAGCTCGTGCAGCTCCTCGAAGCTCGCGCCGGCGACCCCGCCGCCCTCGCCACCGAGGAGCTGATCGCCCGCAGCACCGCAATCAAGGCCCGCGTCGTCTCCGAAGACGAGCGCGAGGCGGGCGCGCGCACGCTGCTCAACTACGGTCACACCATCGGCCACGGGATCGAGGCCGCCGCCGGCTTCAGCGGCTACCTCCACGGCGAGGCCGTCGCCATCGGGATGCACGCCGCCGGCCGTATCGCCTGCGAGACCGGACTCCTCCCCGCCGCCGCCCTCGAACGCCAGCAGAGCCTCCTCCGCGCCTGCGGACTCCCCGAACGCGCCGACGGCGTCGACCGTGACGCCGTCGTCACCGCCATGCGCAGCGACAAGAAGGTCCGCGCCGGGGAAATCTCCTGGGTCCTCCTCGAACGCATCGGCCAGGCCGCCGTCTACCGCGACGTGCCTGAGACGGCCGTCGAGGCCGCCCTCGACGCCGTCCTCGCCTGAGCATGGCGCTCGCGTTCCGGCTGGAAGGTGGCGGCGAAGGCCCCACCTCCCCTCGCGCCGGTACGCTCACGACCGATCGTGGGGAAGTCCCCACCCCCGCCTTCATGCCCGTCGGCACGCTCGCCACCGTCAAGGCCCTCACCCCCGACGAAGTCGCCGGCTCCGGCGCGCGCATCGCTCTCGTCAACGCCTACCACCTCTACCTCCGCCCCGGCCATCGCCTCATCGAGTCGCTGGGAGGCGTCCACCGCTTCATGGGTTGGAACGGGCCCATCCTCTCCGACAGCGGCGGCTACCAGGTCTTCAGCCTCGCTCGCCTTCTGCGCGTTGACGACGAGGGTGTCCGCTTCCGCTCCCACCTCGATGGTTCCGAGCACCACTACACCCCGGAGCTCGCGATCGAGGTGCAGAGCGCCCTCGGCGTCGACATCGCCATGCCCCTCGACCACGTCCTCCCCGGCGACGCCCCTGCCCCCGACCAGCGCGATGCCGCCGAGCGCACCCTGCGCTGGTTTGACCGCTCCCGGGCCCTCGACCCGGCTCCGGCTCTCTTCGCCATCGTCCAGGGAGGCGTCGACGAAGACCTGCGCCGCCGGCACGCCCGCGAGCTCGCCGCCCGCAAGGCCCCCGGCTACGCCATCGGCGGCCTCTCCGTGGGCGAATCGAAGGCCGAGCAGTACGCCATGACCGAGGTCGCATGCGCCGACCTTCCAGTCGACCGTCCTCGCTACCTGATGGGCGTCGGCAGCCCCGAGGACCTCGTGCATGCCGTCGCCGCCGGCGTTGATCTGTTCGACTGCGTCCTCCCTACCCGGCTTGGCCGCACGGGCTCGCTCTTCACCGACGATGGCCGGGTGAACATCAAGAGCGCCCGCTTCAGGGACCGCGGCACGCCCCTCAACTCCGACTGTGGCTGCACGACTTGCGGGAACTACTCCGCTGCCTACCTCAACCACCTCTTTCGCAACGACGAACTGCTGGGCTACCGCCTCGCCAGCATCCACAATCTCTGCTACATCCACCGCCTCTGCGAGCGCATGCGCGAGGCCGTTCTCAAGGGCGTGTTCGATGCCTTCGCGGACGAGTTCCTTGCCCGTTACCAGCCCGCCGACGAAGCCGCCCGCACCGAGCAGCGCGCTCGCTGGGAAACGCGCCCCCGCGCCTGACCCGGACTCGACAAACTCGCGTACTCCCTTCTACGCTCGGGAACCAGGGACGCCCTCCGGCGCCTCCGGGTAGACGAAGAACGATGCCGAAACGAACCTCCTCCGCCACCGCGACAGGCGGCAAGAAGGCCGCGAAGCGCGCCCCTGCGAACGGCGCCGCGAAGGGTTCGCGCGCCCGTGGCGGCAAGGACCTCGTCATCGTCGAGTCCCCCGCCAAGGCCCGCACCATCGAGGGCATCCTCGGCGACAGGTACCGCGTCATCGCCTCCGTCGGCCACGTCCGCGACCTGCCGAACTACGGTTACGGCGTCGACGTGAAGGGCGGCTCCTTCGAGCCCACCTACGAGGTGCTCAAGGACAAGCGGGACGTGGTCAAGGAGATCAAGACTGCCGCCGGCAAGGCCGAGCGTGTCTTCCTCTCCACCGACCCCGACCGCGAGGGCGAAGCCATCTCCTGGCACATCCTCGAGGCGGCGAAGATCCCGGCCGAGAAGACCCAGCGCGTCGTCTTCCACGAGATCACGAAGCCAGCCATCGAGGCCGCCTTCGAACACCCCGGCGAGCTCAACCGCGAGCTGATCGAGGCCCAGGAGACCCGCCGCGTCCTCGACCGCCTCATCGGCTACCCCCTCAGCTGGTTCGTCCAGGGCAAGGTTGCCCGCAGCGCCAGCGCCGGCCGCGTCCAGAGCGTCGCTCTTCGTCTCATCGTCGAGCGCGAGCGCGCGATCGAGGCCTTCACCCCGCAGGAGTACTGGACCATCCACGCTCGCGTCGCGAAGGACGGCGAGGAGTTCGGTGCGAAGCTCACCGGCCTTCCCGGCGTCAAGAAGCTCGACGAGAAGCGCGACATTCCCGACGAGGCCACCGCCAACGAGCTCCTCGCCGCCCTACGCCGGTCCGACTTCTCCGTGAAGTCCGTCAAGAAGGGCGAACGCAAGCGCCGCCCCGCGCCCCCCTTCACCACCAGTAGCTACCAGCAGGCCGCGAACAACCGTATGGGCCTTGGCGCCCAGCGCGCGATGGCGCTCGCCCAGCAGCTCTACGAAGGCGTCACCATCCCCGGCGAGGGTCCCGTCGGACTCATCACCTACATGCGCACCGACTCCCTCAGCATCTCACCCGTTGCTCGCCGCGAGGCCCGCCGCTTCGCCACCGACCGCTGGGGCGGCGACCACGTTCCCGAGAAGGAGCGCGTCTACCGCTCCCGCGCCCGTGGCGCCCAGGAGGCCCACGAGGCCATCCGCCCCACCTCCGCCTTCCGCACCCCCGAGTCGCTCAGCACCGTCCTCAACCGCGACCAGCTCCGCGCCTACACCCTAATCTGGCAGCGCTTCATGGCGAGCCAGCTCGCCGACGCGCGTTACGCCACGGTCGCCGTCGATATCGAGGCGCGCGAGTCCGGCGAACTGCGCGGCGCTTTCCGCGCGAACGCCCAGCGCCTCATCTTCCCCGGGCATCTCGCCGCCCTAGGCATCGACGCCACCGAGGAGCGCGCCGCCAGTCCCAACGCCGACGCTCCCGAGACCGTCGCCGCCCTCCCCGAGCTTGCCGAGGGCGACGCCCTCGACCGCCGCTCCGTCGATGGCGACCAGCACTTCACCGAACCCCCGCCCCGCTTCACCGAGGCCTCCCTCGTAAAGGCCCTCGAAGAGGAGGGCATCGGCCGCCCCAGCACCTACGCCTCCATCGTCCAGACCGTGCTCAACCGCGCCTACGTCGTGCGGGAGGGCCGCTCGCTCGTGCCACAGGAGCTTGGCTTCGCGGTGAACGACCTGCTCGTCCAGCACATGGACCGCTACGTCGCCGTCCCCTTCACGAGCGAGTTGGAGGAAGAGCTCGACGAGATCGCCTCCGGGGAGCGCGACTACGGCGAGGTCGTGCGCGGCTTCTGGGAACCCTTCAACACCGCCCTCGAGACCGCCAAGCAGGAAGCCCGCAAGCAGGTCGAGGAGACCGACATCCTCTGCTCGAAGTGCAACGAGCGGAAGATGGTCGTGCGCTGGAGTCGCAACGGGAAGTTCCTCGGCTGCTCCGGCTACCCCGAGTGCAAGAACGCCATGCCCCTCACCGAGGAAGGCGAACCCCAGCCGTCCCCCGATCCGGAGCCCACCGACTGGAAGTGCCCCCGCTGCGACTCCGGCACGGAGCTGAAGCACGGGCCCTACGGCGAGTACATCGACTGCGTGAAGCGCGACTCGAAGGAGTGTGACTTCCGCGCCGGCAAACCCGTTGGCGTTGCCTGCCCCGAGGAGCCCGATTCAGGGCAGCTCGTCGCCAAGCGCGCCCGCCGCGGCGTCTTCTACGGCTGCTGGAACTACCCCGACTGCACCTACACCACCAACAGCATCGAGCCAGGCAAGCTGTCCCCCGTTCGTACCGCCGAGGAGCGCGAGGCCGCTGCCGAGAAGGCGAAGGCTCGCTCGAAGAGGGGCCGCCGGACCACCCGCCGCTCCACCACTCGCCGCCGTCGCGCGAGCTAGCGCGCTCGTCCCCCTTTACGAATCCTGTCGTATTCTGTCGATATGGCCTCCCCGCCGGCCCACAAGACAGCCGAGGCCTTCCTCGATGCCTACCTGCGTGAGCTGCAGAGTCTCGGCGGCCGCTCGCCCTACACCATCCGCAACTACCGGAACGACATCGGCCACTTCCTCCGCTTCTGCGAGGAGGGCGGCATCGAACCCCTTGCCATCACCCGCGCGACCTTCCGCACCTACCTCGCCAGCCTCCGCGAGGCGGAGATGGCGCCGGCCTCGGTAACCCGCCGCACCACCACCATTCACGGCTTCTATCGCTACCTCCAGCGCGAAGGCGCTACCGACCGTGACCTCCTCTACGGCGTCGCCCTCCCCAAGAAACCGAAGCGCCTCCCGAAGGTCATCGAGCCGCCCCATCTCCAGGCGCTCATCGAGGCGCCCGACACCGACACCCCCCAGGGCCTCCGCGATCGCGCCATGCTCGAGCTGCTCTACGGCGGCGGCCTGCGCATCTCCGAGCTCGTCGGCCTCGACGTCGCCGGCCTCGACCTCATCGCCGGCCAGGCCATCGTGCTCGGCAAGGGCGAGAAGGAGCGTGCCGTCCTCTTTGGCGAGCCCGCCATCCGTGCCCTGCAGGCCTACCTCACGGTCGGACGCCCCGAGCTCGCCGGTGGCCCCGAGCCCGCGCTCTTCCTCAACCGCAACGGCAAGCGCCTCAGCGCCCGCTCCGTCCAGTACGCCGTTCGCCGCTACGCCCTTGCCGCCGGCATTCCCGAGGATGTCCACCCCCACCTCCTCCGCCACTCCTTCGCCACCCACCTCCTCGATGGCGGCGCCGACATCCGCATCGTCCAGGATCTCCTCGGCCACACCTCGGCCAACACCACCCAGATCTACACCCACGTCAGCCGCGCCCGGCAGGCGGAAGTCACCGACAAGGCCTGGCAGGAGGTCGGCGTGAAGGCGCTCGAACGCGCCCGCTCGAAGCGCCGGGTCTCGTGAGCCCGTCCGAAGCCCCCCTGCTCCTCCTCGTGCACGGTCCAAACCTGAACCTGCTCGGCGAACGCCGCCCCGACATCTACGGCAGCGATACCCTCCCCGACATCGAGGCCGACGTCGCCGCGGCCGCCAACGCCCGCGGCGCCACCGTCCTCAGCTTCCAGAGCAACCACGAGGGCGCCCTCATCGACTTCCTCCACGAGCACCGCCGCCGCGCCGCCGGCGTCATCCTCAACGCGGGCGCCTACACGCACACGTCCATCGCCCTCCACGATGCCCTCGAGTCGATCGCCCTCCCCGCCGTCGAGGTGCACCTCTCCAACATCCACGCCCGCGAGCCCTTCCGCCGCCGCTCGGTTATCGCCGCCGCCTGCATCGGTCAGGTCGCGGGGCTCGGACGCGCCGGCTACACCGCCGCCGCTAACCTCCTTCTCGACCACCTCGACGCCCGCGACTAACCCCACCAACCGCCGGGCGCTACACTGACCCTGTGACCGCCCCCGCGCTTCCCGCCCAGCGACTTGAGCGCGTGCGCGCTGCCCTCGACGAGGCCGGTCTCGACGGCCTTTACGTCGCCAGTCCCGTCGACGACGTCAATCATCGCCACTCCGCCAACCGCCGCTACCTCTCCGGCTTCACCGGATCGACCGGCTACGCCGCCGTCTCCCCGACGCAGGCCATGCTCGCCGTCGACGCCCGCTACACCGCCCAGGCCCGGCGCGAGGCCGAGCCTCGCGGTTTCACGGTCTTCGACACGAAAGGTCCGCAGTCGGCATGGCTCCCTGAGTTCGTCGCCGCTGCAGGCCTGGCCGGCAAGCGTGTCGGCCTCTCCCGCTCTGACCTGAGCTACGGCGACTTCCTTACCCTGCAGGAAGCGCTCGCTCCCATGCCCGAGACTGATCGCCCCGACCTCGTCCCCGCCCCGCCCATCATCGAGCGCCTCCGCTCCCGCAAGGACGCCGAGGAGATCGCCCTCCTCGAAGAGGCCATCGCTATCGCCCAGCGTGCCTTCCTCGATGTCACCGCCACGGTCGAGCCCGGCGTCACCGAACGCGCTTTCGCTTCGGCTCTTGATGCTGCCGTGAAGGAGCATGGCGCCCGCGGCCTCTCGTTCGAGCCCATCGTCGCCGGCGGCGAACGCGCCGCCATGCCCCACGCCGACCTCTCCGACCGCCCCCTCGGCCCGGGCGAGCCCATCATCGTCGACTGGGGCGCCGAGCTATCCGGCTACTGCAGCGACCTCTCCCGCACCTTCTGGCTCGACGCCGAACCGGAGCGCTTCCGCGAGGTCTACGAGGTCGTGCGCGAGGCCCAGCAGACCGCCATCGAGCGCGTGGAATCCGGCATGACCGGCGCCGACGCCCACGCGCTCGCCGCCTCCGTTATCGAGGAGCGCGGCTACGGCGATGCCTTCACCCACGGCCTCGGCCACGGCGTTGGCCTCGACGTCCACGACTACCCGCCCTACCTCGGTCCCACCTCCACCGATGTGCTTGAAGACGGCATGGTCTTCACCATCGAGCCCGGCATCTACCTGCCAGGCTGGGGTGGTGTCCGCATCGAGGATATCGTGACCCTCGAAGGCGGCCGCGCCCGCCAGCTCAGCACGCTCGATTCAACCCTTCCTGCAGGAGCCCGCACTTGAGCCAGATTTCCACCTCCGAGTTCCGCCGCGGCGTCACTATCGAGATGAACGACAAGCTCTATGCCGTCCTCAGCTACGAGCACAACAAGACGGCTCGTGGCTCCGCCCAGGTCCGCATGAAGCTTCGCGACGTCCGCAGCGGCGCCATCATTGAGCACACCGTCCAGGCCGGCACTCGCTTCGACCGCGCCCGTGTCGAGCGCCGAGACATGCAGTACCTCTACGCCGACGAGGACTTCTACTACTTCATGAACACCGAGACGTACGACCAGATTCCTGTCGACATCGCCAAGGTCGGCGACGCCACGAAGTTCCTCAAGGAGAACGACATCTGCGAGGTCGCCCTCTACGGCGAAGAGGTTATCGCCGTCGAGCTGCCCGGGTCCGTCGCCCTCACCGTCGCCGCTACCGACCCCGGCCATCGCGGCGACACCGCCCAGGGCGGCTCCAAGCCCGCCACTCTTGAGACGGGCCTCGTCGTGCAGGTGCCGCTCTTCATCAGCGAGGGCGAAGTCATCCGCGTCAACACCGAGACAGGCGAGTACATCGAGCGAGCCAACTAGTGGACCCAATCCGCGTTTCCCAGCTCGTCTACCTCCTCAAGGACATGCTTGAAGGCAGCGAGCTGCTCTCCGACCTCTGGGTCGTGGGCGAAGTCGCGGACGCCACCCGTTCCCGCCTCGGCCACCGCTACTTCTCCCTGCGCGACGGCGACGGCGCCATCCGCGCCGTCCTCTTCCGCGACGACATGCCCGGCGCCGAGGTCCCGGCCGGCGAGCGCGTCCTCGCCCATGGCCGGGTCACCCTCTACCCGCAGCGGGGCGAGCTCCAGTTCGTCTGCGATTTCTTCCGACCTGAAGGCGTCGGCATCGAGGCCGCCCGCCTCGAGCGGCTGCGCGAACGGCTCGAGGAGGAAGGCCTCTTCGAGCCTTCTCGCAAGCGCACCCTCCCCGCCTACCCCCGCCGCATCGGCG
>VXLW01000016.1:0-4706 GCA_009841435.1 Dehalococcoidia bacterium
TCGAGGTCACGGGCGACGAGGCCGAACTGACGTACACGATCCCGATGCCGGCGGGCGGGGTGACGAGCGAGCGTGCGGGAGTTCTTGATTTTGTCCAGTCCGGCCCACCAAAATCAACCTAACTTGACGGTAGACAGTACCGGGCCGCCGAGGGCTGACTCTTCGGTCCTGCCGCCGCGCAGGGGACTGTCCAGCGGCGTCGGGGTCGTGTAGTGGATCGTGGCCTGCCCGGGCCGCACCAGGATCGCCTTTTGCGAAGGAGCGCACGAACGCCCGCGTCTCTGTGATCTCGCTCGTCCGCAGGAACTCGCTCATCTCCTCGGCGAAGGCCGCCACCGTCTCGGCGCTGTCCAGCAGCACGCGCCGCTCCGCCAGCATCGCCCGCGCCTCGTCGGCGTGGATCTCTAGCCGCTGCTGGCGGTCTCGGTGCTCCTTGATGCGTTCCGAGGCGTCGGCCACCTCGAGGTCGGTGTTCTCGACCACTTGCCACACCCCGCTCAGTCGACGGCGCACATCCTCGAGCTCGGCCTCGATCGTCTCCAGGTTCTGGCGCTGCTCACGGGCCACACCGTCCATCTCCTCGTCGAGCATGCCTACAAGGTCGCGGATGTTGGACTCGGTGAGGATGTGGTCGCGGAGTTGCCCGAGGATCGTCTCCTCGAAGCGCTTCGCCTGGAGCCGCGGCGTCACGCATGCGGCGCGCACAGTGCAGATCGCCACCGCCCAGCGGAGAGTTCGCAGTACAGTACGTGTGGGGATTGGCGTGGACGGAGGGAGTGGGCTACTCCGTCGTCGCCGCGTCCTTATCGCCAGGGCCCCAGTGCCCCCTGGATCCACGCCAGCGGCCGCGGGAGTCTCCATCCCGTTCCGGCTTGTCGCCGGACTCGATCGCTGTGCGCCACTCCTCGGCTTTCTCCTCGCTGACCTTGCCGGTCTTGACTGCCGCGTCGATCCGGTCCAGCAGGACCTGCCGCATCGCCGCCTTCAGATCCTCGACCGTCACGCCCAGCGCCTCGGCTAGCCCCTCGCCGCCAGCCGAGAGACCGAACCCGCGACCGCGAGGATGCCAGTCCCCCGCCTCCGACGACTCGACTCTCGTCCTGATCTCCGCCGCTTCTTCCTCCGTAATCTTCCCCGCCTCGACGGCTTCGTCGACGCGGTCGAGGGCAACTTGCCGAGCGGCCGCGTCAAGATCTTCGACCGTCACCCCAAGCGCCCCAGCGAAGGCCTCGCGTCCCTCGTCCCAGGACGATGCCTTCTCTCTGTCCACTCCGTATCCCGCCCCCGTTCCGTGCCCCGAGCGCTTCTTGTCGTCAACTTCGCTACCGCCCTCGGCGAGGACGGCGCCGACGCCCAGCGCGGCAAACAGCATCCCGACGATCCCGGCTACCACGAGCGACCTCATGCGAAGACTCATTGCCTGCTTCCTTCCCGCAGCACTTTCATGCAGGGTGGCGGGGTTTGCCCTGCCGTCGCGATGCTCGCAGATGGTCGATAAGACCTGCATAAGCCGGATGTGGCGCCTTTATCTGGGCCTTATGCCCCACACCCGCACAATGGCCGCATGCGAGTGCTCATCGTCGAGGATGACGAGCGGCTGGCCGATGTCGTCGCCCGTGGCCTGCGCAAGGCGGGCTTCGCCATCGACATCGCCCTCAACGGCGAGTCGGGCCTGGAAAAGGCCCTCGTCAATCGCTACGACGTCGTGCTCCTCGATCGCGACTTGCCCGGCCTCCATGGCGACGAGGTCTGCCGACGCCTGGCGAACCGCCCCGACGCCCCCCGCATCCTGATGCTGACCGCCTCGGGGGCGCTCGATGACCGTGTGGAAGGGCTCTCCCTCGGCGCCGATGACTACCTGCCCAAGCCGTTCGCCCTGCGCGAGCTGGTCGCCCGCATCCGCGCCCTCGCCCGTCGCAGCGCCGTGAGCACGCCGCCGGTGCTCGAGGCCAGCGACGTGCGCCTTGAGCCCGGACCCCACCGCGCCACCCGCGACGGCCGAGACCTGCGCCTCACCCGCAAGGAGTTCGCGGTGCTCGAGGTGTTGCTGGGCGCCCGCGGCAACGTCGTCAGCGCCGAGGAGCTGCTGGAGCGTGTCTGGGACGAGCATGCCGACCCGATGACCAACGTCGTGTCCGTCACCATCATGACCCTGCGGCGCAAGCTCGGCGCCCCGCCCGTTATCGAGACCGTGAAGGGCGCGGGCTACCGGATCGGGAGTGCGCCTTGAGGTTCCCCCAGCCCACCGTCCGCGTCCGCCTGACCCTCCTCTACGGGTCGCTCTTTCTCCTGGCCGGGCTCGTGCTCATCGCCATCACCCACTTCCTCTACCGGGACGCCCTCGACGGGGACGACATCGCCGAAAAGCGGGCCTTCTTCGCCGAGGTGGAGGTGAAGGAGGCGTTCGGCGAACGCCTGCCCGACGGCAAGCGCCTGCGCGAGTTCACTGCCAGGGACGGCCGCACCATCTTCAAGTTCGTCGCCGACGTGCACGATGCCGCCATCGACGACGCCGTCGACGACGCTCTCCGTGAGCAACTCGTCCAGTCCGGGATCGCCCTCGGCGCCACTACCGTTGTGGCCCTGGGGCTGGGCTGGATCGTGGCCGGGCGCGTCCTGCGGCCCGTGCAGCGCATCACCGAAACGGCCCGCGCATCGTCCGAGACCGACCTCCACCACCGCGTCGCCCTCCAGGGCCCCGACGACGAGCTGAAGGAGCTTGCCGACACCCTCGACTCCCTCCTCGAAGCGCTGGAGAAGGCCTTCAACAGTCAGCGCTCCTTCTCTGCGAACGTCTCCCACGAGTTGCGCACGCCCCTCGCCATCCTCCGCGCCGAAGCCGAGATCAAACTCGCCGACCCCGGGTCCACCGAAGCAGAGCGCGAGTTCGCCCAGCGCATCCTGGACTCGACCGAGCAGGGCGAGCGCACGGTCGATGGACTGCTTGCGCTCGCCCGCAGCGAGAGCGGACTCCTGTCGCGCGTCCAGGTCGACGTCGCCGAGCTTGCCGGTGACGTGGTCGGAGGCCTCGCCTCCTCCGCCAACCAGCTCGAGCTGACCCTGGAGTTGGGGGACGCAACGGCCTGGGCCGACCGCGCCCTGCTCGAACGGCTGGTCACCAACCTCGTCGGAAACGCCATCCGCCACAACGTGGCGGGAGGCTGGGTGCGGGTCGAGGTAGCGCAGGAGGGCGGGGAAGCCGTCTTGCGGGTCAGGAACTCCGGCCCGCGGCTCACCGCCGAGGAGGTCGAGAGCTTCTTCCAACCCTTCGTCCAACGGCAGGAGTCGGGAGCGGGCCGAAGCGGCCTCGGCCTGGGGCTCTCCATCGTGCAGGCCATCATCCGGGCGCACGGCGGAGCCCTTTCCGCCAGCGCGCGTCGCGATGGTGGCCTGGAGATTGAAGTTCGGCTTCCCGGGAACGCGAATCCCGGGAGCTAGCCCAGGGTCCGCCCCAGGAAGGCCACGACCGCCTCCAGCCCCGCCGCCGCATCCCACCCCCCGTAGAACTCGATGATGCGGGCGGTGATGTCGTCCAACGACTACGCCTGGTCCTCGCTTACGGCATCGAGCACACCCACATCGAGCACACCCACGGCCGCCATCGTCCGCTGGGCCGCCGCCTCGTCGTGGCTGGCGATGACGAGGTCGCGCTTCTCGCCGGCGGGGTCCTTGACGTGGTCCACCAAACACTGACCGTGCTCAGAACTCGGTCCCACAGAGCCACGTCCGCGGCGTCTCCGTCCCCGATCGGGCTGTCCACGTCGTAGGGTGCACCGCGGCCTTCTCGAGGCTGAGGCGCCGTCGAAGGCGACATGGCCGGTCAGGCCGTCGCGTCGCAGCCCGCGCCCCGCTGCCTTACGGAGACCTTAAGTGGCCCTCGCTAGCCTCCTCGCATGTCCATGTCCTGGAGCCGCGAGCTCCGCCGCACGGGAGGAACCGCCAGATGAGGCTACGAACGAAGACCGCAAATGGCCGCGCTGGCCGGTGGCGCCGCCTCCCGATCGGATGAGAGACCACCAATGAGCGAAGTCGACATCGACCTCCTGATCCGCGGCCGTAGCTCGCGCCGCCGGTGGCTGCTCCTCGCGGCCAGCGCCGTCCTCGTTGCTGTCGCGGTCGCCACCTGGTTCGTGCTCCGGCCTGTAGAGACGGACGTCGTTGCCGAACCGCAGCGCAGCGAGGCGGTGATGGGCCAACTCAGCACGACCGTGGATCTCTCCGGCTCGGCTGAGGCCGAACGCAGCACCACGCTCAGTTTCGGCGTCGCTGGCACCGTCGCTAAGGTCGAGGTCGAGAGCGGCGATGCCGTGCAAACGGGCGATGTGCTGGCGACCCTGGATGACGCCGATGCGCAGCGGCGGGTCGCAACGGCCGAGACGCAGTTGCGGCTCGCGGAGTTGCGGCTTGACGCCCTGCTTGCCGATCCGGCCGCCGCGGAGATCGCGTCCGCACGACAGTCGATCGAGTCGGCTGAGACCCAGGTGCTGAACGCCGAGCAGGCGCTCAAGCGGCTGTCCGAGCCGCCCGCCGCGAGCGAGCTGGCGAGCGCCGAGCAGGCGGTGGCGAGCGCCCTCGGGCAGCTATCGAGCGCAGAAGAGGCGCTGGCGCGGCTCTCGGAGCCGCCGAGCGTGAGCGAGCTGGCGAGCGCCGAGCAGGCGGTGGCGAACGCCCTCGGGCAGCTATCGAGCGCAGAAGAGGCGCTGGCG
>VXLW01000016.1:4716-64154 GCA_009841435.1 Dehalococcoidia bacterium
GCAGGCGGTGGCGAACGCCCTCGGGCAGCTATCGAGCGCAGAAGAGGCGCTGGCGCGGCTCTCGGAGCCGCCGAGCGTGAGCGAGCTGGCGAGCGCCGAGCAGGCGGTGGCGAACGCCCTCGGGCAGCTATCGAGCGCAGAAGAGGCGCTGGCGGCTTTGATCGCGGGTCCCGGCGAGACGGAGATCGCCGCCGCACGCACGGACGTCACGCAGGCACGGGCACAGCTAAGCGGGGCGATCGACAGGGCCGACGACTCCTGGCACGCCCTCGAAGACGCCTTCGACGAGTTCTGCAAGCAGTACGACCACCTCAATGATGTCGCCGAGGGCCCATGCACCGCCCCGCTGGCGCTTTCCGACGCACAGGTCGGGGAGCTGCGCGACTTGGCCGAGGATCGGAGCAGCAACTTCCAGCGTTACGCCAGTGCCGTGATCAACGCCAACGTCGCGTTCGTCGCAGACGACGCGACGAGGCAGTCGGCCGTCACGGCGCTCTCCTCGGCGGAGCAGCGGCTGGCCGACCTGCTCGCCCCGGCCTCAGAGGAGGATCGCTACCAGGCCGAGCAGAGCGTAGAGGCGGCGCGTGCGAACCACGCCTCGGCGGTGGCGCGACTCGAGGAGCTGCAGGCAGAGCCGAGCGCGGAGGACGTGCGCCAGGCGGAGCTTGCGGTGGAGGCGGCGCGTGCGAGCCACACGTCGGCCGTGGCGCGACTCGAGGAGCTGCAGGCAGAACCGAGCGCGGAGGACGTGCGCCAGGCGGAGCTTGCGGTGGAGGCCGCGAGGGCGAACCACGCTGCCGCCGCGGCGCGGTTCGAGGACCTGCGCGCCCCCGCCGACGAGGGCGAGTTCGATCAGGCGCGCGCCTCCCTCGAGAGTGCGCGCGCGAGCCTCGCCAGCGCGCAGGCGCGCTACGACGAGCTGAACGCGGGCCCGACCGCGAACGCGATCGCGCAGCAGGAGGAGAACGTACGGCTCTCCGAGATCTCCCTCGAGGAGGCGCGGGCCGCCCTCGCCGACTTCACGGTGACGGCGCCGTTCCACGGGATCGTCGAGGCCGTGAACGTGCAGCCGGGGGACCGCGTGGCGGCGAGCCTCGCCGCGCTTACCCTGAGCACCTCCGACCGGATCCTGATCGCGCTCACCGTGACCGAGGCGAACCTGCTGAGCCTGGAGGTCGGCCAGGCCGGGATTGCCACCTTCGACGCCATCGACGATGTCGAGTACCCGGTCCGGATCGCCTCGATCAGCCGCGTGCCGAACGCCGCGCAGGGCGTCGTCACCTACGAAGTGGAGGCGCGCCTCCTCGCGGGGCCGGAGATCGCCGAGGTCGCCGCCGAGCTCGCCGCGCTCCGCGGAACCGGAGGCGACCTCGCCAGACTCCTCGCGGGGGCCGGCTTCGGAGCCGGGGCCGGGGAGGCCTCTGGCGGCGGCGCTAGGGAAGGTGGCGCTGCGGGCGGCGACGCACGAGGCGCGGGTGGCCTCGGTGGCGGTGGGCTGCTGGCCGGCCTCG
Source organism: Dehalococcoidia bacterium (assembly GCA_009841435.1). Classification (GTDB taxonomy): domain Bacteria; phylum Chloroflexota; class Dehalococcoidia; order Tepidiformales; family Tepidiformaceae; genus UBA2991. The sequence goes on from VXLW01000016.1 coordinate 6,228, forward strand.
ATCTGCCCGAGGGCGTCACGATCCAGGAGGTGTTGCAAGCGGTGGCTAACGGCGAGCCGCTGCCCGAGGGCGTGACGCTCCCCGAGGATTTCGAGATTCCCCCGCAGATGCTCGAACGCCTCGCGAACCTCACGTCGAACGAGCTCGAGCAAGGAGCCGAAACGCAGCAGGGCGCCCTCGCAGCGCGCCCGCTGCCCGCGCCGGGGATGAGCGCGAGCGTCACGATCCTGAAGGAACTGCGGGAGCAGGCCGTGCTGGTCCCGGTCTCGGCCGTGCGCCAGCTCAATGGCGCGTGGTTCGTGACGGTCCCCGGCCCGGCAGCCGACGATGCCGGGGATGGAGTGATCTCCTTCGAGCGCGTCACCGTCGAGGTCGGCGAGTCCGACGGGACCAACGTCGAGATCCTGAGCGGGATCGAGGCCGGCGCGGTGCTCCTTATCGGCGCCGACAACTCCGGGATTGCTTTCAGCGCCACGCAGCAGCGACAGCAGCCCGGCGGTGGCTTCGGTGGCGGCGGTCCTGGCGGTGGAGGTCGACAGTGATCCGTCTGCAAGACGTGACCCGCGTCTACTCCACCGGCGAGACGGCGGTTCACGCCCTCGCGGGCGTGAACCTCGAGATCGGCGGTGGGGAGTTTGTCGCGATCATGGGCCAGTCCGGCTCTGGCAAGAGCACGCTAATGAACATCATCGGCCTGCTCGACCGCCCGAGCAGCGGCGGCTACGCCTTCGGGGGGCGAGACGTCTCGCAGCTCTCCGAGGATGCACGCGCGCGCCTGCGAGGCAGCGCCTTCGGCTTCGTCTTCCAGTCCTACAACCTGCTGCCGCGCATGACCGCCCTCGAGCAGGTCGAGCTGCCGCTGATCTACCAAGGCGCCGCCGACCGCAAGCGCCGTGCCGCCCAGGCGCTCGTGCGGGTCGGCCTGCAGGACCGCATTACGCACCTCCCGACCGAGCTCTCGGGCGGCGAGCAGCAGCGCGTCGCGATCGCCCGATCGCTCGTCGTGAACCCACTCGTGTTGCTCGCCGACGAGCCAACCGGCGCCCTCGACACGGCGACGGAGCACGAGTTGATGACGCTGCTAAGCGAGTTGGTGGACCAGCAGGGCCTGACGGTGGTGCTGGTCACGCATGAGGCAGAGGTGGCTGCCTACGCACGCCGCACGGTGCGCATGCGCGACGGGCGGATCGTCGAGGACAGCGGCGCTCCGCTGGTGGCCGCCGCGCCGGACGGGCCCGCGCAGTGAGCCCGCTCGACGCCTTTCGCATCGCCCTGCGCGCGATCTTCGCGAACCGCCTGCGCAGCGCGCTGACCTCGCTCGGCCTGATCATCGGCGTCAGCTCGGTGATCGTGCTGATTGCCGTCGGCCAGGGCACGCAGCGAGGCGTCACGGACCAGATCCGCGGGCTCGGCACCGACCTGATCTTCATCGAGTCGAGCGCGGAGGCGACCACCTCGCAGACCGGAGCGCTCGCCGGCCTCGAGCAGTCCACGCTCGTGCAGGGCGACGCGGCGGCGATCGCCGCAGATGGCATCCCCGGCGTCGTCGCCGTCGCCGCGCGCGTGGCGGTGGACGCCCAGGCGGTCGCGGGTGCGAACAACGTCGGCGCGCAGATCGTCAGCACCTCGAGCGGATACGCCGAGGTGCGCGACCTGGCGATCCGCTCGGGCTCCTTCATCACGCCGCTGCAGGACGAGGACGGCGCCCTCGTGGCCGTCCTCGGTGCGCGCGTCGCCGATACGCTCTACGAGGGCCTCGACCCGATTGGGCAAGAGGTGCGGCTCTCCTTCGTCGGCGGCCGCATCACGCTCGGCTTCGTCGTGATCGGCGTGCTTGAGGAGCAGGGAGGCGCGAGCGAGGCGAACGACCAGGTCTTCGTCCCGCTGAGCGGCACGGCGGGCCGCCTGCGCTTCCTCTACACGCCCGCCGGCGACCTGCGCGTCACGCAGATCGACGTACAGACGGCGAGCGGCGCCGACCAGCAGCGCGTCAAGGAGGATGTGACCGAGCTGCTGCTCCTTCTCCACGAGACGCCTGAACCCGACTTCGTGATCCAGAGCCAGGACGACCTGATCAGCGCCGCCACCGAGGTCAGCAACACGCTCTCGATCCTGCTCGGCAGCATCGCCGGCATCTCGCTGCTGGTCGGCGGGATCGGGGTGATGAACATCATGCTCGTCTCCGTCACCGAGCGGACGCGCGAGATCGGCATCCGCCGCGCCGTGGGCGCGACGGCGGGCGACATCGTGAAGCAGTTCGTCACCGAGGCGCTGACGCTCAGCCTCTTCGGCGGCATCGTCGGCATCGCGATCGGCGTCGGCACCTCGTTCGCCCTCGACGGGCGAGAGTTGGGTGGCCAGGAGATGACGACGCTGATCCAGCCGTGGAGCATCGCGATGGCGTTCCTCGTGGCGGCGGGCGTGGGCTTCGCGAGCGGCAGTTACCCCGCCTACCGCGCCACGACCGTCGACCCGATAGCTGCGCTCCGCAACGAGTAGCGCGAGGCGCTGGGCAACTCCGGCGAAACATCCCCGGAACGTCAACAGAGGGCCTACGGAGACCTTGAGCGGCCCTCGCTAGCCTCCTCGCATGTCCATGTCCTGGGCCGCGATCTCGTCGCGGCCGACCGCGAGGAGCTGAACGAGAGCGACTGCGAGACACTGAAGAGCGCACGCGGCGCCGCTCGCTGGCATGCAGCTGCTCGACGGCCACAGCCCGTACGTCGAAGTCGAGGATGGTGGGCGCGTCGTCATCGAGCCCACGGCTAGAGGCTGAACAGCACCTCGAAGGTGGTACTGTCTACCGTCAAGTTAGGCCCACCACTTCCGGCTACGCGCAGCGTACCGCGAACCGATCGCTACCCTTCTCTGGCTGCCGCGGCTGGCCCGTCGCTGAAGGACTGCGTGTGCAGTGGTCCGACGGCAGCAAAACCGTGATCCCCGACGTCGAGGCGAACCAGCGCCTGGTCGTCCGTTAGCCGGATCCGTAGGCAGCGAGCGCCACCCCTCCGCCCCCTAGCTACCCGGCGTCCACGAGTAGATCTGCGCGGCGCTGCCCCCCATGAGGGCCGCTCGCTCTGACTCCGTGAGTTGGTCGGTGACGCGGAACGCCTCGACACCCTGCTCGTAGGTCAGTAACTCGACCGCGCGGGTCCAGTCGGTTCCCCACATGCACCGCTCGAACCCGAATGCCCGGAAGACCTGACCCAGGGGCTCCCAAATGTCGTCGTAGGGAAACGGTTCCCGCGACAGCGTGCACGCCCCCGACACCTTGATGGCGACGTTGTCGAGTTCCGCCAGTTCGAGGACGGCGGGCAGGTCGGCGAACGGTTGCTCGAGTAGCGGCGGCTCGAAGGGCTGGGGGAGGCCCAGGTGGTCGATCACGACCCGGGTGTTGGGATGGCGCCGGGCGAGCTCCCTGATCAGATCGAGCTTCCCCCAGCACAACACGTTGATCGGAATGTCGTTCGCCGCTCCCGCGGCCAGGATCTGATTGAGCCCGGGGTGATCGGCCGTCACGTCGGGCTCCATATAGGTCAACATCATGCGTGCCCCGACGACCCCAGGGCTCGCCGCCCAGCGGGCAACTTCGTCGCCGATGTCGGAGGCTTCCGGGTCGATCGGCTTGATCAGGCCGAAGCGCCCGGGATGCCGGGCGTGCACTTCGAGCGCGTAGCTCGCGTCGTAGCGGTACATGCTGTGCGGGGAGACCAGGAGCGCGCCGTCGACGCCAAGGGCATCCATCGCCGAGACCATGTCGTCACCGGTCACCTCAGAGGGGCCGACGAGCGTCCCGGCCCAGGGTCGCTCGGGGCGGTCGCGTTCGTACGCGTGAACCTGACAGTCGATCGTGAGCAATTCTCGAGTCCTTCTTGTGGGCCCGCCACGGGGTCGCCACCGATCTCACCCGGCGGCACGTTATCACCTCCGGAGGACTCAGCGTGCAGCGTCACCGCCCAGCGGAAAGTTCGCAGGACAGTACGTGCAGGCCCACCAGACGTTCGCACCCCGCGCACCCCGCCCACGGCGCAGGTGGAGACCGGAGCTCAGGCTCTCGCACCGGATCCGTCTCCGCGGTCAGATGCGGGATTGCCTCATCAAGTGTTCACCACAGCGACAGTCCCCCTTGGTGCAGTCGGTGTGCTGCGGGGAGTTCGTGTGGTTCGGCGACAGCCCTGGGTCGGCGATCAGGGGGTGGCTGGCCGCGTATCGAGCGTATCCCGATAGCGGACGGACATCGCCTGACAGCCTCTCGCCACGACCCGGCGATGGGGTGCTTCGAGGGTCGGCATGCTCACATGGCCAATCTTGCGTGTCTGACGGCCACTGACTTAGCCTTCAGTCCCAAGTGTCGCCGTCTTGGACGCGATGCAGTGGGAATCGCATGGGCTCACAGCCATCCTCCAACGTCTCAAACACATCGACGCCGCCCGTGTTTCTCACGGGCGCGGCGGGGCATGTGGGCGCCAATTTGGTCCGCAGGTTGCTCGATGATGGCGTGCCAGTGCGGGTGCTGCTGAGAGCGGAGGACAACAACGAAGCCCTGGAAGGGCTCGATGTTGAGCGGGTCTACGGCGACATTCGAGACCTGGACGCCATGAGGGAAGCCCTCGCGGGTTGCCGCGGCGTCTATCACGTCGCGGCCCTCGTCTCGACAATCGACGGGAACGACGCCCACCGGCGGGATATCTTCGAAAGCAATGTTCTCGGCACCCGCAACGTGCTCCGGGCGGCGCGGGAGGTGGAGGCCGGAAGGGTGGTGGTGACAGGCTCCTTCAGCGCCGTTGGCTACGACCTGGACGACCCGTCTACTCCGACCAGGGAGTCCATGCCCTTCTATCCGATGGAACGCACGATGCCCTACGAGCGCAGCAAGGCCATGGTCGAGAGCGAGTGCTGGCATGCTGCGGCGGCTGGTCAGGATGTTGTGGTGGCCACGTGCTGCGCGGTGGTCGGCGGCAATGACTTCCTGCCCTCGCGAGTGGGGCGGACGTTGTGCGACTTCGCCAACCGCAAGCTCTTCGCCTACGTCGATGGGGGATTCGAGTTCGTGGCGGCCCAGGACATCGTGCAGGGGCATTTGCTGTGCATGGAGCGGGGGCGTTCGGGAGAAAAGTACATCTTCAGCACCGAGTTCAAGACCATCTCCGACCTCCTGGACCTGTTTCAGGAGGTTTCAGGCATTCAGCGACCGCGCCGGCAGGTACCCCTCCGCCTGATGCTCGCCTTCTCGGAAGTGGCGAGCTATGCCCTGAGCCGGCTGCATCCGAGCTACCCCCAGCGCTTCACGCCCGGCGCGATCCGCCTGCTCCAGCAGCGCCGCCACGCCGACACCACCAAGGCGAGGGAGGAACTTGGCTTCCAGCCGACGACCATCCGCGCCGCGATTCAGGATGCCTACGCGTTTCACTATCACCAGCGCAACGCAGTCACCAACCCCCGCGCGAAGCGCCCGGAACTGCCGGCGACGGCAGGAGAGTGACGATGCCGGGGCGGGCGATCGGCGCAACGCGGGGGGCTGCGTAACGTGAGTGTCGACGTGGACACCGCGCCGGCCGGCCCTCCAGCTCTCGATGATGCCCGCAACCTGCGTCAGCGCGCGCGCGCCGTGGGCATGAACCCGGACTACTGGTATGCCGTCGAAGAAGTGCGGCGGGTGAAACCCGGCACGGTGACCGAGGTCGTGTTCTGGAAGCAATCCATCGCGCTGTACCGGTCCGAGGATGGCTCATTCCACGCGATCGAGAATCGTTGCCTGCACCGCCAGATCAAGCTCTCCCTCGGCCAGGTTGACGGCTGCCGGCTCGTCTGTGGCTACCACGGCTGGGAGTACGACGAGGACGGGCGAGTCTCGGAAATCCCCGACTTGTTTGGGCGGCAAGAGGTGCCGAACCTGTCGGTGCGGACGTATCCCGTCCAGGTCCGCTACGGGCTGGTCTGGATATTCCCGGGAGATCCGGCACTCGCCGGGGAGCGCCAGATCCCGGAAATCCCCGAGCTCGAAGGGTCCTCGCGCTGGGCCTGCGTACCGCTGGTCTTCGACCTCCAGGCCCATCACTCGATCATCATCGACAACGTGAGCGACTTCTCTCACGCCTACCTGCACCGTCGCTATCGACCGTTCGACGGCGCCACGCTCACGCGCCACGAGACCGTCGGTGACAACGTGCACCTCGCCTATGAGACGCGCGTCGGCCGAGGGCGCATCTCCGGGTTGTTCGTCGACCACGCGCGATTGAATACGAACCACATGGAGCTCTGGCAAAAGTACCTAGAATCCCGGTACATTTCCTCTGCTTACCTGATTGGTCCAGCCGGAAACCGCCCTGAAAGAGTAGTTTCCTACATCCAAAAGAAGTGTGAGGAAATCGGGTTGGGGATCGTTATGTACGAAGACCTGCAAAGCCTCGAGGATAGACTTGCACGAATCGGTTTGGCTCGAGGTGACCGGGAAGACTTGGATCACAGTATGTGGCGCTTTTCCTTTTGGCTAGAACGCCAGATGCAAAAGGTAGTAAGCACTAACCGAAAGCAGGAGAAGAGTCCTAGAGGTGGGCCTGCTGTTTATGACTATCAGGAACTAATAAGACATGGTCTTTTGCAAGCCCGAGATGTCAGGGAACGCCTTGCAACCCTGTACGAGGCACACTTTCACCATAGGGCACTTGCCAAGGCTGTGGCGGCAGAGCTAGAGGGAAACGAGTGGGACCCTGCTGAGCCTCAATCGGAAACGCATTGGAAGGCCGCGCTGAACGATAGCGAACATCATCTTGTCCAAGCTGCAATGTACTACGAGCATCGCGCGAAGCTGGGGATCCTGAAGGGTGCCGTGGAATTTGCTTTGCTAGCAAGGAGTGGCGCCTTGCCGGAGCAGCGCAAAATCAAGTTTATGGACTTTGAAGTCCCGGCTGACTTCTTGCCAGACAGCTTTCACAAGGCGGTAGATGCCCTCCAAGGCATCGAGCACTTTGAGCGAGCACCCATGGTGTGGCAGAGCCTCCTGTGGAAGTGGGGAGGGTTCCTCTTGCTTGACCGCCTGGAGGACGAGAAGCAGGAGATCGCAGAGGAGGCTGGCATTGCACTGGCAAGCTTGGAGAGCATGCTCGGGTTGTACGATGTGCTGTTTCCAATGGAAAGAGGTTGGTGGGCTGAGTTTCAGGGCACTAGGGTGCTGAAACTCTTTCCAGGTGCGTTTAGGGGCATAGGGGTGAAACTCAGGATGAGCCGTAGGGGCGCCGGGACCGTGGCGGAGGCCTTTGGAGAATATCCTCATCAATTCCTAACCAGCAACCTTGGCGGGTGGAACAATGCCGCTGTGAGGCTACTCGACTATGGGGAGGCCAAGCCTTAGGCCTTGAGTCCCGGAGGGTGTGCCGTGGCAGGAAGTGGTGGACCTACACGTACCGTACTGCGAACTTTCCGCTGGGCCGTGGCGCTGTAGGCACCAGAGACGATGCGGGCATTGGCCAAGCTTTGGTTGACGACGCGCTCGTGTAAAGGCTACGCCCGGTCCTTTGTGGCACTGTCTTCTGAACCTCCTCGCGTGCGGGCAGCTCATATCAGGTGACCGATGGCTCCAGCGACCCGTCGGAATGTCCCGATCGCCACTTCTCTGGTCATGATCCCATAGGCAGGGTCGCACCTAGTACGGCGACCCCGTCAGTGCAACCTTGACGATGAAGAACGCGCCAACCACAACACGGATGATGTTGCGGACGAACACTATGGGCGCGGCCCATTCGGTGAAACCGCCACACAGTCTCGACAGCCGCGTCCGTGTCGGGAACCGATACCCATTTCATCCAGATAGACCACCACAGGCTGTTCGGTGATAGTCGAGAGACTGCCAACGCGGGATCGTGATGGTCGCGTGGACCGGGGACAATCCTTAGGCGAAAGTCGAAGTAGCCACCAACAGCCTCAGACACCAGTCCTACGATGAGTACTGCGACGGTAATGTGGTGCCAATCCATGGGCACCTCCGTTCTGGTGATTGCGGCTCAAGCTCGGCCGCCCATCATGGGGCTAAGGATGCGATAGAACAGCGACTGCACTGCCGGTCAGGCCTGAGGCGGCGGCGGCGGCTGTCCCGGAGCAGCCTGTCGGTTGATACGGGTCTTGATTTCGCGCAGCGCCTCATCGAGTGACAGTGACTGAGCGTCTGCCGGTAGCGGGACAGCATCGTAGCCCGCCCCGTCGCTTGATGTTCTCCAGGCGACGATGCCGCCGCCGTCCAGATAGGTTCCGACCACGCGCTCCACCTGCCGAGTCACGCGTTCGATCCGGTCGTCGGGCCGAAGTCGCGCACCCCACAGGATGTACGTTGCGGGCGGAGCGCTGCGGCGCCAGAAGCCCCACGAGTCGATCTGCGTGTCGTGCTTCCGCCGGCCCAACTTGAGGTCTGTCGCGGCGAACTTGAGCTCCTTGCGCCTGTTCGACCAGTCACTCAGGGCGCCACGCGCCCGCGTTGACCCATAGGCCGGACCGCCTGTCACCTTTGCCTCAGCACAGACCAGCGGATCGTCCTCGCGGGCTGGCCACGCAATGTCGATCTGGTGGGTCTGCGAGAAGCCCTGCACCTCCTGCCGTGGTCTGATCTCCTGGCCCGTGGCGTTCTTCAACAGTTCCGCCAGGATCGTCGCAAACCAATTGCCCTTGTAGCGGTAGATGCCGCTCAGTCTGTTCGCAGCCGACGCATTTGGGTTGCCCATGCCGAGCGGGGCCACTTCGGCCGATCGATAACGATCGAGACACCACATCAGGCCGAGCCACTCCTCAGCGATCGCTCCGAAGGTTTGGAGCGCCGCGTCCCCCCGAACCCGCGCCAGCAAGTCGTCCCAGCGCTGCCCCGGATGGCCTACTTCGTCCTCGAGTCGCTGGGCGTCGGCCGCGTCGTTCGTCACACTCGCCCCCGTGCCATTCCGAGGCGACCAATCCGCATAGCGTCCCAGGCACGCCGCAACAGCTGCACACGCGTGGCGCTCATGCTCATCGTCGAGTGCAGGAGCACATCGTCGACGCGGTCCACGACGGCGCTCCAGTCTCCAGCATGCAACCTGCAATTCAAGGGTTTCCACTCGCTCTTGATTGCGTTCCAGAACGCCTCCAGAGCCGGTAGCGGGGGCGCAGGGAGAAGCGCGGCCTCACGCGGCTCAAGCTTGAGAACCCCACCACCGTAGGAGCGGCCCCCGAGTTCAGCCCCGAGCGTGGTGAGGGAATTCAGCATCGCGAGCGGCAGGGCGCGGCGGACGAAAGCGGGTGCGTCGACGGCAAGATGCAGGCCGTGCATTGAGTTCAGGAAGGAAACGCCTGCGTCGTTCGTCACGAGGCGCGGGAACCGGTGGCTCATGTAGGTGAAGAAGAAGTCGGGCGGCTTGCTCCCGGGCGGACGCCACCACTGAGGTCGAATGCGGCACTTGTAGCGGTCTGGAATGTCCAGGCCCTCACCAACTCGCTTGTATGCCTCGACAGAGGCGGACTGATCCTCGGGTGCCGGACGAAACAACCACACGGGGTTTCCGTCTTCGCGCAGCCTTTCCCAATCAGCTGCAGTGAAGGCAAGGCTGTCGAAGTGCCTCGACCCGGGCGGGCTCGTCCTGAGGAGCTGGTCCTCCGTGAGACCGAACTCGCGGCGTGTTTCCTCACCGATGACGAAGTACTCGTTCGCGCCAGTGACGGTCCCCAGTTCGATGCGCCCGTACTCAGCCTCCAGCCCCACGAAGGCGTCTACTCCGTGCCGGTAGGCTGTCGCCTGACGATCTGTCAGCAGAAGCGATGACCACTTCTCGCTGTTGAGAGCGATGTCGCGCCCGCTCAAAAACGGAACGATGTGTTCAAGATCGGAAGCGTCTGTTGCCTGGACGATGTGCGCGGCATCGGTCCCCCCTTCGCCGTCCGCGAGGAGCAGCACGACGTTCGCGAGTGCGTCGAATTGGAGGTGGCGAAAGGTCACGATGCCGACTCGGCCGAAGTGACGCTTTAGCCAGTCCCTCACAGGAGCGGCATAGTTGACGGTCAGCAACTCCGCTGGAAGGACCATCGCCAGCCTGCCACCGGGCTTGAGGAAGCTGGCGGCGTGCACGAGGCAGGCCGCCCAAGCGGACGCCAATCCACTCAACTGGACGCCCTGATCAAGGGCGGCCTTGTTTGCTGCGGCTCGAGTGTCGCCAACGTGGCCGTGATAGCGGATGAAGGGCGGATTCCCCACGACAGCATCCGCTCCTGGCCCTCCCGGCGAAAGTGTTCCGGAGGTAACGTCGAAGACGCTGGAGCAGATGAGGGTCGCAGATAGGTTGTCCGGTCCGAGCCGGTCAGCGGTCTGTCGGAGCGCCTCTTCGTCAATGTCGATGCCGAGGAGGGCGGGCTCCTCCACCCCGAGCATGCGGAGTTCGCGGCCAGCGGACTGGAGAAAAACGCCATCACCGCAGGTGGGATCGAGAACTGTGCCTGGATGGTCGCCGATGGCCCAGCGGGTCAAAAACGTGGCGATCTGCGATGGTGTGTAGTAGGCACCCCGCGCCTTGCGAGCCACGTCTATCGCCACGGTCAAGAGAAACCTCCGAGTCCTTGGGGAGGAGGTATCACCATCGTAGCGAGTAAAGCGATGCCTTGGCACGTGCCATTCGCCGCAGGCGTCTCGCGCTGGCGCTGCGCGCCAGCACCTCGCAGGGCGCTCATCAGCGTGGGCTGGTGAAGTTTGTCTCGATGCTGACCGTCGACGCAGTCTGCTTCCGCGATCACACGCTGCCGGGCCTGTTGTCCGCGCACAGATCGCAGATCACGTACTACGGTACGGCACGGGCTGCATGATCCATCGCGCGCCTCGTTCACGTGAGTTCGTCGGCGCTTTAGGCCGGGCAAGCGTCGCTGGATGTGGAGAGTGAAGCCTCTTGGCGAGTGGCGGAGAACCAACCCGACAGCAAGTCCCACACCCTCGTGAACACAGATGCTGCGGTCAGCAGGCGGCCGAGGAAGGCCCTCCAGTCGAACTTCCGGGAGTCCGGGCGACCATCATCTTGCATCACGAGCGTTTCCTGCCAGAGCATGTGAGCGAACTGGACAACCGGGGAGAGGGAAGCTTCCTGCTTGGCGTGCATGCGAGTCGCCCAGTCTCCAGCCAAGTAATGGTGGTTTGGACGCTGGGGGCTCCATAGCCAAAGGGACACCTGGCCACGGTGGTCGGGTGGAAGCGGCCTGCCCTCCGCGGTGCCGAGGAACCCAAGCTTGGCCCTAGCTTGCCGCGATGTCACCGCCTGTATCAGCTCGTCGCCCTCCCAAGTGATCAATGACATCGGAATCCTCCCTTTTGGAGCCTTGAAGCGCTCAATCGCGATAGCGTGTCTGCATTTCTCACTCAGTGCCGAGATTAGCAGAATCGCGACGGCCAGGCGAGTTCTGGCTCACTACGACCTGCCCGAGGTCGCCGCGAGGCGGCTCGACACCACGCGCGCACGGCGGAAGCGTTCGGCGACTCGCGGCACACGCTCTCGCGGTTCCATCGAGCGCGGCCAGGTTGGCCGCGCCTAGATCGGTCGGCGGGCGTAATCGTAGAACCGACGGCCTTGAAGCAAACCCTCGTACCATTCGCGCAAGCGGCGTGCGCCCCTGAAGCTCCGAGTGCCATGCACGAGCACGTAATTTTCGAGCGTTGACGGGTCCGGGCGATGCCCATCGGCGATCATGGCCCGGAGCTTGCGGACAGCGTGCTCCTTTCCGCCAGCGCCCAGGAAATTGTTGTGGCCATCGAAGGCAACGATCGAATCGAGAGCACTGCGGACAGGCTCGTCGAGTCGCAGAGGATCATCGTCCGGCGAGTCGATGTCCCATAGCGCATGAGCAGATGTCCGATGGATCCAAGGACTCATATCATCCAGTGAGCCCGGAATCACGCAGAGGGATCCGTCTCGCGCCAGGACCTCAGCCAACTCAAGGGTTTCGTGCGCGGGCCAGATCGCCAGAACCGCATTCCCCGGCCCGCTGGCTGTCCCGATTCGCCTCCTGGCTTTGGGTGAGATCACGGTATAGGAGGCCGAGGCTTCCGCAAGAAACGGCCTGTTCTCGGTCATGCCCAGCGTATTCATGACCACAAGCCTCTCGCCGCTGTATGGCTCCGTTTCGAGCCACACGAATGCCGAGTGGAGTACTTCATCGGGGTCGACGTCGTCGTTGTCGAGTCCCGGCAGCCAGTATGACTTGTATCTGTCCGTCATCAGGACTCTCGTATCTATCCGTCAGCGCCGACTTTGCGCCATTGTAGCGAACGTGCGTTCGCAGGGTCGAGTACTTCCACCCAGCGATTGCACTTTGTCGATCGCGCAACGAGTAGGGACTCTGACGCTAGCCAGCTCCGGGATGGTCCGGTAGGAAAGGGATCAGCCCTTCCCGGCGAGGTTGCGGGTGTTGGTGCAGGGCTGGTCGGAAGCGAACTGCGAGCAGCCGAGAAAGGTGCCGGTGCGGCCGTGGCGAGTGACCATGACGCCCTGGCCGCAGACCTCGCAGAGCGGCGGCGAGGCATCGCATGAACCGTCCGTGCAGCGCGCCGCGTCCCCGGTGATCACCACGAAGCCCTCGCTGCAGCTCGCGCAGCGCGGCGCGCGGTAGCGGCAGAAGGGGAAGTTGAGGCAGCCTATGCTGCGCCCGCTGGCCGAGACGTCGAGGCGGCCCGTGCGGCAGCGCGGGCAGGCCGCCGTGCGGTCCCGCCGGAACTCCCCCAGCCGCCGCACGCCCGCCGACTCGCGCAGCAGCTCGTCCACGAACACCGAGGGCCGGAGCGCATCGGCGACCAGGTAGGTCCCGCGCCGCGCGCGCGTGAGCGCGACGTAGAAGAGCCGCCGCTCCTCGGCGTGCGGGTAGCCGCCTCCGGGAGGCGGCGGCAGCACGAGGTCCAGGAGGGGGTCGTCGGCGATCTGCGCGGGGAAGCCGAGGCGGGCGTCGCGGAGGTCGAGCACGACGACGTAGTCGGCCTCGCGGCCCTTGGCCGCGTGGACCGTGCTGAACTCGACGCGCAGCCGTCCCCGGCGCGGCTTGGGAACCGCCTCGCGGCTGCCGCGGTATCGCCCCAGCACGAGCACGGAGAGCGGCGGGCCGTCGGTGCCCTCGCGCCCGGCGATGTCGCGCAGGACGTCCTCCACGCCGTCCCCCCGGTCGCCGCTGGCGATGACTGTGACGCCCCCGTCGGGGACGCCCTCGGCTGGGCGCAGCGCGCGCTGGGTCTGCTCGGGGTTGCGCGTCACGAAGGCGGTGGAGGGATCGAGGATGCCGCGCGCGAAGCGGAAGGTCCGCCCGAGCGCGCGCTCGCGCCCATGGCCGAGGTGGCGCCCGCAGTCGCGCGCGAGCGCCACGTCGGCGCCCGCGAAACGGTAGATCGACTGCCAGTCGTCTCCGACGAGGAAGTACGCGACGCCTTGGCCATTGAGCGCTTCAAGGAGCGCCATGCGCCCGGCGGAGATGTCCTGGAACTCGTCGACCAGCACGTAGCGGTAGGGCGACGGCCAGCGGCCCTCGCGGATGTGAGCGGCGGCGTCGTTGATCAGGTCGTGGAAGTCCTTCTCGCCGCCGAGCATCTCCCCGTAGCGCGCGAGCGCCTGCTCGAAGACGTCGAGGAACGCCTCGCCGCGCGCGGGGTCGGCGGAACCTCCGGCGCGTGCGCGCAACGTCTCCGGGGAGATGCCGCTCGTCTTGACGTGGCTGAGGACGGTCGCCACAAGCTGCGCCAGCCACGAGATCAGCCAGCGCGCGAGGTCCTGCAGCAGGGTCGCCATCGGCACCGGCTCGAAGGTCACGCCGGCCTCCGCGAGCAGCTCGCGCAGGCGCTCGCGGAGCGCGCCCTCCCGTCGCTGCCAGCTGTAGGTCTCGACGAGCGCCGTGCCGTAGCGCTCGTGGATGCCGCGCTTCCAGGAGACGCCCTGGGCGTAGCCCGACCAGCCAGGGGGCGGGCGCTCTTCGCGGTCGAGGGCGAAGTGCTCGATGTAGAGGTCGTGGTCGGGGAGGTGGAAGTCGGGGCGGTACTGGCGGTGCCACGCCGTGGCGGTCTCGACGGGGTAGGGGCGCTCGTAGTCGTAGCGGACGCCATTGAGGGTGAGGAAATTCGCGATCTCCAGCTCCTCGAAGCTCTTCACGAGGTCGCCCGCGAGCGTGCGCAGCTCGGAGCGGCGCACGTGGTCGTAGTAGGCGCCGGGCGTCTCGAAGTCGAACTGCGAGCGGTAGTCGCTGCGGTGGCGCTCGATGAACTCTGTCACGGCGCGGGCCTGGTTCGGATCGGCAAGCAGCTCGACGAGGATTGCGTCGATGGCGGCGATCAGCTTCGCCTCGTCCTCGGCCAGCTTCGAGAGCGCGGGCGAGCCCTCCGTATCGGCGATGACGCGCAGGCCGAAGGCGTGGAAGGTGGCGACATGGGCGCCCCCGAGGTCGTCGGGGAGGCGCTCGCGGATCTCCTCAGCGGCTTTGCGGTTGAAGGCGAGGACGAGAATCTCGCCGGGCGATACGCCCTCGTTGCGGACGAGGTGGGCGACCTTGCCGGTGATGACGGCGGTCTTGCCCGTGCCGGCGCCGGCGAGCACGAGCGTGACATCCTCGTCGGTGGCGATGGCGGCTGCCTGCTCGTCGGTCGGAGGGTTGGAGAGCACGCCCGCGGTCGCCTGAGCTACGGCGGGCAGGCTGGAGGCGACGAAGCGGTCATTGGCTTCCTCGCGCGCCTGCTCAAAGGCGCCGGGGTTCGCGAAGGGGCCGATGCGTGCGAGCGCCCCGGCGGCGTCCGGGGGCAGGTGCGAGCGCAGCAGCGCCCCCGAGCAGCGCTGCACGGCGGTTGCGAGGTCCGCCTGGAGCTCAGTGCCGCCGGAGTGGCGGCGGTAGCGGTCGGTGCCGTGGAAGCCGGTCAGGCGTTCGCCGAGTTGAAGCAGGTCGCCAGCTACCTCGCCGGCGGCGCGGCTGGCTTCCTCGCGGACGGCTGCGACGAGGCGTTCGGCGTCGTCGCGCGTGAGTCCGCCGATGGCGTGGACGGTGCCCCCCGCCTCGCGGACGGTGAGGCGCGTCCAGAACCACGACGGGCGCGCCTCGATGCGGTCGATGGCGCCGACGGGGACGGCGGCGCGGCCCGCGAAGCGGAGCACGCCGCGCTCGAGCACGACGCCGGCAGGCCCGCCCGTGAGCAGGCGGACGAGGGTGGCTCTGGCGGCGGTGATCGGAGGCATCGCTGGTCCGGGCTTCTCGGGCGGCTGGGAGCGGAGCGCGCGCCCGGCGGGGTCCGGGCGAGGCTATGCCTGCGTCGCGCTACGGGCACCCCACGCACGCCCTCGCCCGCCGGGGATGCGGAACGAAGCGAACGTATGTACGCTGGTAGTCCATGCGGGAGCGAAGCGGTGGAACGGGAACTCTACTACGCCATCGGCGACTACCTGCTCGCGCACATCGAGCGCCACGGCCATGGGCGCACGGCCGAGGCGTTCGGCGTCTCGCGCCACACGCTGTGGCGCTTCCTCGAACGCGGCCAGCCGGGCCGCGCCCTGCCGCGCGCCGTCATGGCGCGGGCCGGCGACACGCCCGCGAAGCTCCGTGCGGCGACGCGCGCACTCGCGGGCGAGACGCGCCCGGCGCCGCTTGAGCGGCCCCGCTCGACGCGCCTGACGGACGCCCTCCACGAGACGCTGCTGCTCGTCTGCGAGACGCCGCTCGCCAGCGTCGAGGACCTCTCGCGCATCAAGCGCGTCCCCAGGTCCAGCCTGCGCGAGCGCCTCTCGAAGCTGCGCAGGATGGGCCTCGCCGAGGCGCATCCGCACCGCCTCGCGATGCTGAGCGACCGCCCGTTGCGGCGCTACGTCCCCACCGCGGCTGGCGTCGCGGCCCTCGGTGACGACGACCTGCTCTATCGCCAGCCCGTCTCTCGCCAGTGGCTGCGGCTGCTCGCCGAGCGGCTGGACGGCGTGGCGCTCGTCTACGAGCTCGCGGCGATGATCGCCGACGCCGACCCCGAGGAGGAGCCCGTGCGGGTCGAGCACTGCCGCAGCGGTCCGTACGACGCGCTCGTCACACTCTCGAGAGGACGTACTCTGGGCGTCGTGCGGCAGGGGGCGATGCTGAGCTCGGCCAGCCTGCGCTACCGCATGCGGACGCTCGAGCGGCAGGACGTGCAGCAGCTGCCGCACGTCACGCTGGTCGCGACCGACTCCGACCAGGACACGCGGCGCGCCGTGCGCGCGCTGCGGGAGCCCTCGGGCTTCCACCACAGCGCCGTCGCCACGCTGGGGGCGGTGATCGGCCAGGGCGCGCGGGCGCGTGTCTGGCAGCCCGCTCGCTACGGTCGCGGAAACACGCCGGTCGTCAAGCCAGACTCCAGCCTGGCGTGGCTGGTCGACCTGGCGGGGCGCGAGGCCGAGCACCCCGTGCACCGGGTGATGCCGAAGCGACTCTGGGCATGGCGTGCGCCGGGCGGCGCACGCGCGGCGCCACCTGGGGCGGGAGACCTTGCGGACGCGGTGGCGACGCGGCTCGGGAGCGCGGAGAAGCGGATGCTGGACCTGCTGGCGGCGTGGCCGCTCTGCACGACGGAGCAGCTCGCGAACCTCATGGGCGGACTGACCGACCGGCGCGCGAGCCAGTTGCTGGGCCCCCTGCGGCGCCTCGGCTTCGCGCGCCGCGAGGGGGAGGCGCACGTGCTCACGGACGATGGCCTCGGGTACCTCGCCCGGCGCGACCGGGCGGCGGTCGGTACGGCGCTGGGCCGCTGGAGCGCGGAGCGCACAGCTGATGGCCTCTACGCCGGCACGGCGCTGCGCGCGCTGGCCGCGCAGTCGGAGCACCAGCGGGGGCTGGCGGAGTTCGTCTCGATGCTCGCTCTCGACGCCCGCTACTCGCGCGATCACACGCTGCTCGACCTGTTGCCCACGCACCGCTCGCAGATCACGTACCGCCATGACGAGACGAACTACGCGATCCACCCCGACGCCTCGTTCCAGCTCGGGCATAAGGACGAGTGGACGTGGTACCTGCTCGAGTACGAGCGGCGGGCCGTCACTCCGAGGCGGCTGCCGGAGCGGCTCGCGTCCTACGCGCGCTACTTCGGGAGCGGCCGGGCGGGGCTCGACCACGGGGGACGGGTGCCGATGGTGCTGTTCGTCTTCGAGACGGAGCACGCCGAGGAGGTGTTCCTGCGCGCGGCTGCAGGGCTCCCCGACGTGCCCCTGGCGAGCGCGACCATGGAGTCGATTGGCTTCGATGGTCCGCTCGGTGCGGCCTGGCGGTTGCCGGCTCCCGCTGCACCCGAACGCCGTCGCCTGCACTTCCTCGCACGGGGGTGACACGTTGTCCGATGGCCGTTCGCAGGACTTCCAGTAGGGGGACTTGCCCGCCACCACGTTGGGGCAGCACTGCCCCATGGAAAGGCCTTGTCCCGCATGCACCTGCGCGGTCCCGATGGGGCATTTCTACCTACGTTGTTCTTCCTACTCCCTTTGTCAGCCCCAAACAGCCCGGATTGGGGCACTTGGTGCATAACGCGCAGTACTGGTTCACCGCGTCCTGTAGGAAGCGAGCCGGGCGTTAACGCCCGGTGGGAGCTACGCGCTGGTGTGATCGGGGCCTGCTGAGGCCCGCCGGTGCCCTCCCCGGATCGCTTCTCCACGGCGGTGCGCGCCCTCTGGCTGCGTATTCCGGGCCGGCGTCTCGCCCGCCCTGTCTAGCTAGCGGGCAACCACGCTGAGGGTGTAGGAGCCGCTGCCGAAGCCCCAGACCTCAATGTAGTGCGCGCCCGAGTACGTGGCCTCCCAGTAGATGCGCGCGCCCAGGGAGTCCGTGTAGTCGTCGTTGTAGCCGAGACCCAGCCAGGCGGCGTCGTAGAGTGCGACCGCGGGGTCGTCCAGTGTGCCCGGCGAGACATCGATCCGGTAGAGCGTGCCCCGCTCGGCTTCGAAGACGAAGAGGTCGGCGCCGTCGCCAGGGGCCCACGTGGATTCCACGCTCGCCCCGACGGCGACCGGGGTGGCACCCGCCGCCCCCTCGACGGGCTCGCGGTCCGCCCCGGCGGCGGGGACGCGCAGGCGAGGCGCGCAGGCGAGGAACTCGGTCTCAAGTTCGGCGATCGCGGCAACTTCGCCTGTGGCCAGAACCGCGAGCTCCACGCCACCGTCCACCCCGGCGGCCCACTCCTGCATGCAGGCGAGTTCGTCCTCGCTCACGTCGCCGAGACCGGCCCCGGCAAGCCCCAACATCAGGAGCAGCGGCAGGTCCGGTACGCAGCCCAGCATCACCGAGGCTGCCTCCGCGTCCGGGGTGGCGACGCGGAGGTCCTCCCAGTGGCGGCCGGCGAACGACGCCCGCAGGCACGCCGCCTCGGCCGCGCTCAGCTCCGGCTCCGCCCCGAACGCGTTCGCGAGCATCAGGCCGGGGACGCACGAGACGGTCGCGCCGAAGGCTTCGCCTGCGGCGTCGATGTCGCCCTCGTAGGCAGCGGCCAGCTCGGCCGCGTTGAACTCCTCGAAGGCCGCCCGCAGGCAGGCCGCGTCGGCCTCGCCGAGCGCCACATCCTCGCCCGTCATCCCGAGCAGGTAGAGCGCGGGAGAGCAGGCGAACAGCTCGATCACAAACGCGAGACCGGCGACCTCGTCGCCCGCCCTGAGGGCGATCCAGTCGACGGTCTGGAACCTCTCGACCAGGCAGGCTCGCTCCCCCGCGCCCAGGCTGGCCGGGTCGAGCCCCCACGTGAGGAGCATGAGGTTGGTGAAGACGCCCGACAGGCAGGTGAGCAGGGCCGCCGAGAACTCGTCGGTGTCCGGGTCGCCGTCGCGCACGGCGGCGATGAGGGCGGGGACGTCGGCGGCGGCCACCGCCTCCCGCAGGCACGCCAGCTCGGACGCGTCCAGCTCGAAGGAGTCTTCGGCCATGTCGGCGAGCAGGGACTGGAGGAAGACGGCGCGCGCCGTCGCGGGCGCGAGGCAGGCGAAGGCCTCGGCTTCCCACGCCTCGTTGGCGCCCTCGCCGATCCGCTGCGCCAGCCGCTCCTCCAGCCGGTCGCCGAACTCGTCGCGGAAGCACGAGCGCTCGGCGGTCGTGAGCGTCCCGAAGAGGTCGCCCCAGCGTGTGTCGCTTGCGACGGCGAGCCCGAGCTCGGCGATGCCGCCCGCAGCCGCCGGGGACGGGCTCGAGGAGAGTGCGGGGGTCGCGGCGGCGGCTGGCGTCGCCGCCGGAGACGAGGACGCTGCGGGGGTCGTAGGCACCGGCGAGGCGGCGGTTGGGGTTGCGGCGGGAGTCGCCGGCGTCAGCGAGCTGGCGGGCGGGGTTGCGGACCCGCCGGTGCAGGCCGCGAAGACGGCGGCGGCGGCCAGCACGGTCGCCGCTCCCAGCCAGCGCCGATGCGGGGATGCGCGCCTCACGATGCATCGCATCGTAGTGCAGCGGAGACGCTCCTCACCACTCCCGTGCAGCTACAGCCGGTGCGGGTCGGAGCCGGAAAAGCCGCGTATCGGCAGGGTCGGTCTCCGACGGCGCGGCTCACGCGCTGCGGTCGCGGCGGACGCGAGCACGCTGCGTCTCGTCGCCTCGCCGGTCTGGCGCGGGGTCGGACGGGAGGCGTGGGGAAGCGAGCGCGCGGCGCGCGATGATGCGCGCGAGCGCGCGCAGGCCCTCGATGCGGAGCCGCTCCTGCTCGTCGCTCAGCGCTTGCTGCGTCTTCACGGTCAGTCTATCTCCCGGCGTGCGCAGTGGCCGTCCTGCGCACGCAGGACCCGTGGTTTTCCGACTCCAGCGTCGGCGGTGGGAACGGGCTTGACCATCCCCTGCAGGGGGATTGCGCGCGTGCAACCGCTTCCAGGGGGCTGTGCCCCATGTTCGGGCGGTCCATGCGGTCCCCGTTCCACCGCGATGGGGCGCAGAATGGGGCAGTTGGGGCAGCCCCGAAGCGTGCTGAGGAGGCGACGGAACGCGCGATGGCCAGCGACGAGACCACGGAGCGGGAGGGCGAGCAGCCGCTACTCGCAAACCTGCGCGAGCTGATCGACGAGGCAGGGCACGGCGGTGCGGCGCAGCAGCTGGGCGTCGACCGCAAGACGCTCTGGCGCGCGCTGGACTCGGGCCGGCTGACCCCGCGCGTCAGGCAGGCGCTGGAGCGGCGAGGCGCCAACCCCGAGGCGGCCCGTCGGCGGAGCCGCCTGGGCGCTGTCGAGCGCCGCACGGAGCTGCTCGACAAGGATGTGGAGGCGCTAGCCGAGGCCGTCGAGGCGCTGCGCGGCGAGTTCGGGAAGCTGGCGGACCTACAGGCCGAGGCGCTGCGGGCGTGGGAGCGCAGGCTCTCGGCGGTGGAGGCGCGACTGGCGGCCGGGGCCGCAGCAGAGCCGCCCGGACGCGAGCCCGACGGCAGGCACCGGCATGGCCACCCTGAGGTCGTGACCCTCGAACCCGTGCAGGACGAGGAACTCGACTACGCCGAGGCCATGCCGCTCGTCGCCGAGTGGCGGCGACAGCGCATCGCGCACCTTGACGAGGGCGCGAGGCGTGTCGAGCGGTCCCGCGCGCTGGAGCGCATGCTCAAGCTGGAGATCGTCCTGATCAGGGATCACGGACTGGCGCTGCCGCCTTCGACGTACCCATGGGACGAGGACCGCCGCCGCGACGAACTGCGCCGGGTGAAGTTCGCACTCGTCAGCGCTCGCCGGGAACTGGCGCAGGCGTTGTTTTGGCGCTGGGTGCGGCTCGTGTTCACGCTCGGACGCTGGCGGAGGTAGCCGGGGGTGCGGCTGGTGTCGGTCGCTCGCATAGCATCCAGAGGCCAAAGGGCTCCGGCGCGTTTCCTAAAACTCTCGCAGCGTGCTCGGTGGCGTACGTCGAACGCATGGTAGGGCAGCTAGCGGAGCTGCTTCACTGGACACCAAAGTGCACGCTGGCTGGGCTGGGTATCTCGATCCCTTGCCGTCTGGCCAAGGAAAGAACAATCCTGCCGCAAAGCGTCATTGCCTCTTGGGACAAGGTGTGAAGTTCCAAGTCCGTCGGTGGGCCGCCCTGCTGCTGACCGCCGTCGCCGCCTCCCCCATGGAACAAGCGGCTCCGCTTCGAGTACAGCGCCTCCCAGTCATCCCACCAGACCGAAAGATCACTCGAAACCAGCATTCTGCGTATCCGTTGACGGATGCTGCTCTGCCGTATCCTCCGAATCGCTTCGACGACCTGTTCGACCGCTGCCGCGTCGCCATACTCGCGCTCAAGCCAGGCGGCGGCATTCGTGATCATTCCCTTCTGCAACTCCGTCCAAGCTGGGTCCGCGGCCAGTCCTTCAATCGTAGAAACCGCCAGCACGACTTTGGCGATTGGATCAGGGTTCATCTCGGCGAGATTCAGCACCCGTACAGCTCGCTGAATGCCAAGCCGATCGTCCACAGACGCGTCACGCTCCGGGAATGCCTCCTCAAGAGCGCGAACAAAAACCATCGGCATTTGAACGCACCGTCCCCTTCGCCTGTCCAAGGCGAACAAACAGCGTCTTCCCGTCGTCTGGGAGAACCAGAACCCCATGAATGTCGGGAGCGATGCGCGTGTCGAGATCTAGGACGCCGCTTCCTTGCAACACCTCGGGATTGACATAGGAAACCGTCCGATTCTCGCCGCGATCTCCCGCGTCGACGCCCACTCTGGCGCACAGTCCGGCCAGATGGACGGCTCTCCGAAGTTCCTCGCCGTAGTCTCGCGCGTCCTCCTCGGTCGCGAATCCATGGCAATCGAAGACGAGCCACGACGCCTCTGAGAGTGGTTGCGACTGCCGCTCGGAGCTGATGGTGACTTCGCGGCCAGCCAGCGTTACCGAGAGAGAGGCTTCCTCAGTTGCGAGCGCTTTGCCGACCCGGAGCTTCAACCAGAGGCGAAAAGAGTTGTGCGTTTCCACAGGATCAGTCTCCTCTCTGCATGCCGACAGCAAGCGGGTAGGTCTGGGCCTAGCCCGCGCTTGCGTCGATGTGGAAGCGGATGCCCATCCCGTAAGGCACCGGCTTGCTGCTGTCTGTATCGCGGTGATTCGCATCGGGAGAGACCACAGGCGTACCCACTTGGGCAGTGTATTCGGTTCAAGAGTTTGTCCATGGATCGATGCTGGCGCGTGTAGGACGCCGCCAGGCCGAGTGTCCGGCAATGCCGGGGTGAACTCCTCCGAAAAAACGACGGGAGAACACCAGTGCGCCCGAGTCCGCTACGATGGGATCACCACGCACTCCCCCCGCCAAGGAACGGCAACCGATGTCCGACCAGCACCAAGACCCCACCCCCGTCGCGCTCTACGCGCGCGTCTCCAGCGACCGCCAGGATGTCGACCTCTCCGTCGCCGCCCAGCTGCGGGCGCTGCGCGACTACGCCGACAAGAGCGGCTACGTCGTCACCCGCGAGTACGTCGACGAGGCGGAGAGCGGACGCGTCGCCGACCGCCCCCAGTTCCGGCTGATGCTCGACGCCGCGACCGCGGACGACGCCCCCTTCGAGGAGATCCTGGTGTGGAAGTTCAGCCGCTTCACCCGCAAGCGTGAGCACGCCGTCGCCTTCAAGTCGATGCTCAGGAGACGCGGCGTGCGCGTCGTCTCCATCACCGAGCACGCCGACGACTCTCCCACCGGCAAGCTCATGGAGGCGATCATCGAGAGCGTCGATGAGTTCTACAGCGCCAATCTTGCCGAAGAAGTGACGCGCGGCATGCGCGAGGCGGCCTCTCGGGGCTTCTGGGTCTCCACCTTCGCGCCTTACGGCTACCGCAAGGTGAAGGTGCAGGACGGCGCCAAGGAGCGCCCCAAGCTGGAGCTCGACCCGCCGGCCGACGCCGTGGTACGGCGCATCTTCCAGATGGCGCTCAAGGGACACAGCGTGCTCGACATCGTGCGCACCCTCAACGACGAGGGCATCCCCACCCGCAACGGCGGCAGGTGGTTGAAGAACACGGTGCACGGCATGCTCGGCAACGAGGCCTACATGGGCACCCTCGTCTGGGGGAAGCGCAGCAAGGGCAAGGCCCCGCCCGTGCGCGTCGAGGGGGCGGTGCCGGCGATCCTGAGCGCCGAGGAGTTCGCGCGCGTGCAGGAGTTGCTGCGCTCGCGCGCGCCGAAGGTGGAGCACCCGAGACGCGTCTCCAGCCCCTACTTGCTGAGCGGGCTCGTGCGCTGCGAGAGCTGCGGCCGCAACCTCACCGCCGCCGAGGCGAAGAGCGGCAAGTACGCCTACTACGTCTGCCAGTCGCTGCTCAAGCGCGGCAAGGAGGCCTGCGTCACGCCCAGGCTCAACGCGCGGCGCTTCGAGGAGACGATCCTCTCCCAGCTCCGCGACCACATCCTCACCGAGTCGAACATCCGCGACCTCGTGCGGCTGCTCGACGAGGAGATGGACGGGGTGGCGCGCGAGCAGCGCGAGAAGCTTGAGCACATCGAGGCGGAGCTGGAGGAGGTGCGGCGCAAGCTGGCCCGCGTCTGGCAGGTGGTGGAGAACACAGACCTCGAGCTGGCCGACGCCTCGGAGCGCATCAAGGAGCACCGCGAGCGCCAGCGGCAGTTGGAGGTGGCGGCGGACGAGGCGCGGGCCATGCTGGCCGAGCGGCGCGTGCTGCTGGACTCGGCGGAGACGGTGGCAGCGTTCGCGGCCGAGATGAGCGAGTTCCTGCGGACCAGTGAGATCACCGAGACGCGGGCGTTCGTGCGGTCGTTCGTGAAGGCGATCCTGGTGCGGCCCGGGCGGGCCACGATCCACTACACGATGCCGACCCCGCCCGACGGTCCCCTCGGGGGCGCCGACGCAGCAGAGGTCGCCCTCTCGGGCCGAGTTATGAGTTCGGTACGTGCTGGTGGAGCTGGGGGGATTCGAACCCCCTACCTTTTGACTGCCAGTCAAACGCTCTCCCAATTGAGCTACAGCCCCACGGGAGCGCGATCGTAGCAGGCGACCGGCTCTCGGTCCCGTGGCGGCTCGGCACCGGGATCGGGGGCACCGAGGGCACATAAGGCATGGCAAGGCGTCGAGGACCCGCGTACACTGCGGTAGTGGTGGGGTGTCGACCGATCCTCGCGTCGACTGTCTTGGTTTAGCACAAGGAGAGCTTGATGCGAGCAGAGACCAGCGATGTCGCCTTTCGACTCCTTCTCGCCCTTGGTGAGAACTGGGACGCTCTCCAACGAGCCTCGATAGACCCCTCCGCCAAAGGCCTCTACCTGACCAAGGAATATCTCGGCGGCTACACCCGCTTCAGCGCCGGTCCCTCGACAAGCCCCCGCCTGATCGTCGAGTGGAACGAGTCAACCCGGCACCTGCGCGTGCTGCGTTGCCACGAGTGGCCCGGATTCGAAGCCACGATCTCGAGCACGGTCGCGTACGTTCGCGACGAGGCTCGCGACCACGGCATCATCGACAGCGTCGACAACGTCTTCGTGAGCGCCTGCCAGGAGCCCTCGGCCCCGGCGCGGCGCACGGTGCTCCCGGGAGCGATGGACAGCGACAGCGAGCCAGTTCGGCGGCGCGCGTAGCAAGACGCAACACGCCGGCGTTCGACCAGCACCAGCCCGGGCCCGACGCCCGGGCGATTTTCTGCCTAGCGCATGATCTCCGGGTCGGCGGGGGTTTCGGCGAGGCGCGGGGCGCTGCGGGGATGGCGGCCCATTCGCCGGCGCCAGTGGGCGAACCGGTCGGTGAGGTCGGCGACGCGGCGTTCGATGCGCCCGCGCACCCAGGCGTGGGTCTGGCCGGTGTTCCGGTAGCGATCGCGACGGCTGTTCAGACGGCGCTTCTGGCGCTCGCGCTGGATGGCGGTGAGGGAACGCACGACGGAGCGCCGCAGCAGCAGCGAGGCCTCGTCATGGTTGGTGTGGGCGCCCTCGCCGGGCTCGGGCACGACGCTGTCGACGATTCCGAGTCGGAGGCAGTCGTGCGAGGTGAGGAGGAGTCGCTCGGCGACCTCGTCGACGCGCGAGGAGGCGTCGCCGTAGAGGCGCCGGGCGGCATCCTCGGGTGAGACCACCTCGTAAACCGCGTTCTCCAGCATGAGCACGCGGTCGGCCACACCCATGGCAACGGCGGCCTCGGAAGCCCCTTCGCCGGTAATCACGGCCAGGGAGGGAGACGGCACCCGGAGCATCTCGCGCATGCAGCGGGCGATGGCGTCGCCGAGCCCCGCTTCCTCGGCTGCGAGGTCGGGTCGGGCGCCGGCGGAATCGAGGAACGTGATGAGGGGGAGCCGGAACTTGCGTGCGAGACGCATGGCCCGCCGCGCCTTGTGGAATCCCGAGGGACCGATGGTCCCGGGCCCGGCGAGCCCCTGGAGGCGGTTCTGGCTGATGAGCATCACCGCCTCTCCGCCGAGCAGCCCGATGCCGGCGCTGACGGCGGGGTCGTCCTCGCCGCTGCGGTCTCCGTGGATCTCGACGAAGGTGGTGGTGATGCGGCGGACGAAGTCGGGGGCGGTGGGACGGTTCTCGTGCCGCGAGAGCTGCACCTGCCGCCAGGCCTCGAGGCGCGCGTACTCGCGCGGCTCCCGCTCGGGGCGTCCGACCGGCCGGAGCTCGTAGTTGCTCATGAGCAGGTCGATGAGGAGGCCGAGGGAGGGGCGCAGGTCTTCGCGCTTCACGATCGCATCGATGAGGCCGCGCCGCAGGTGCGATTCGGAGGTGTGGGCATCCTCGGGGAGCTCCTCGCCCGTGCGCTCGCGCATCTCGCGCAGGGCGGAGTACCCGACGAGGGCGTTGGGCTCCGCGATGATGAAGTCGGCGAGGTTGGCGAGGCCCGCGAAGGCGGAGCCGGTGGAGGGGTCGGCGAGGAGAGTGACGTGGGGGAGACCCTTCTCGGCGAGCTTCTGGTGGGCGGTGGCGAGGCGGGGCAGCTGCATGAGCGCGAGCAATCCCTCGCGCATGCGCACGCCCGAGGTCGAGAGCACGGTGACGACGGCGAGCCCCCGGCTGGCGGCCCGCTCGAAGGCGCGCGCAAGGCGCTCGCCGCTGGCGACGCCGATGGAACCACCGAGAAAGCTGAAGTCGAGGGCGGCGACGACGACCTCGCGGCCGTAGAGGGTGCCGGTGCCCGTGAGGGCGGCTTCGGCGAGGCCGGTACGCCGCTGCGCCGCGAGGACGCGGTGGCGGTAGGACTGGCGCTCGCGGAACTGGATCGGGTCGAGCGCGGTCACGCTGCGATCGGTCTCGTGGAAGCTGGAGGGGTCGAGGATGCCAGCCACGCGCTCACGCGCGTTGAGGTGGTAGTGGTGGCCGCAGGCGCGGCAGACACGGTGCCGTTCGTAGCTGCGGGACTCCATCAGATCGGCGTCGCAGGCAAAGCAGCGCTCGAGCCGTTCCTCCCCGGAACGGTCCCCGGCCCCATCACGACGAAGCAGCCCGCGAAGCGTCATCCCTGTGAGTGTATCAAGCGTCTTCTTCGGGGGCTGTTCCGGCGAGGACCTCGCGAGACTCACCTTCGATCCTCGGGCCGAGCACACCCTCGCGCTCAAGGGCGGTGATGAGGCGCTCGGCCTTCAGGAAACCAACGTTCAGACGGCGCTGCAGGAGCGACGGCGAGAGACGCGTGTGGCGGCTGGCAAGGTCTCGCGCGTCATCGAGGAGAGGATCCCCGTCCTCGACGTCGATGTCGTCGCTGCCGTTCTGGGCGATGAGAGCCTCCTCGAGGAGATCGTCGGCGGTGTCTGGACGGAGGGCATGGAAGCGCTCGTCGGCCCAGAACCCGACGAGCCGCTCGACCTCGGCATCGGAGACGTACACGCCCTGGATGCGCTTCGGCTTTCCGGCGTCGGTGGGGAGGTAGAGCATGTCGCCCTGGCCCAGCAGCTTCTCGGCGCCGCCCATATCGAGGATGGTGCGGGAATCGGTGATGGAGGTGACGGCAAAGGCAACGCGGGTGGGGAAGTTCGCCTTGATGAGGCCGGTCACGACATCGACCGAGGGGCGCTGGGTGGCGACCACGAGGTGGATGCCGGTCGCACGCGCGAGTTGGGCGAGGCGACAGAGCAGCTTCTCGACCTCGAAGGGAGCAACCATCATGAGGTCGGCGAGCTCGTCGATGATGAGCACCCAATAGGGGAGCTTCTTCAGGACGCGGGCGTGACGGTTGTAGGCCTCGATGTTGCGAACACCCACCTCGGAGAACTTGCGGTAACGCGCCTCCATCTCCGAGACGACGGCCTGGAGGGTGCCCACAACCTTGTCGAGGTCGACGATGACTTCGCTGAAGGCGAGGTGGGGGAGGCGCCCGTAGGTCGTCATCTCGACCCGCTTGGGATCGATCATGATGAAGCGCACTTCGTCGGGCGTGGCGTTCGTGATGAGGTTGGTGACGATGGCGTTGAGGCAGACGCTCTTTCCGCTACCGGTGGCGCCGGCGATGAGGAGGTGGGGCATCTTCGCGAGATCGGCGACGACGGGCACACCGGAGACACCCTTGCCAAGCGAGATCGCGAGCTTCGACTTCGCGCTCATGTCCTGGTACTCCGAGCTCTCCATGACGTTACGCAGGGTGACGACGCTGGCGGTCTCATTGGGCACCTCGATGCCGACGATGGCGCGGCCCGGCACGGGCGCCTCGATGCGAAGGCTCGGAGCGGCGAGGGCGAGAGCCAGGTCGCTCTGGAGGGCGGTGATCTTGTTGACGCGGACGCGGGTGCGGCCGGTCTCAACGCGCTCCTTCGTGGGCCTGCCATTTGCATCGAGGACCGGCTTGTTGTCCGCGTCCTTGACGGGCACGTCCTTGTACTTGATCTCCCAGCCGGGTTCGACGCCGAACTGCGTGACCGCCGGCCCTTCGTTGATCTCGACGACGGAGGCATCGACGCCAAAGCTCGCGAGGGTGTCGACGATGAGCTGGGCGCGAGCGGCGTTGTCGTGCTTGTGGTTGCGGCTCGGCTTGGGCTCCTGGAGGAGCTCGATGGGCGGGAGCTGCCAGCCGCTCTTGTCCTCGAAAGCGAGCTGGTGGGGCTCCTCCTCTTCCACGGGCTCGGGCATATCGTCCGGGGCGTCTTCGTACGAGTCGACGGGGTCCGGCTCGGCGGGGGCTTCGGTTTCGTCCTCGAACTGAGCGGTTGGGGCTTCGGCGACCTCGTCGGCGTGGGGGGCTCCGGGCTCGACGCGCGGGCGGAAGATGATGGGGGAGGGCTCGAACTCGACGGCAGATTGCGACTCAGCGCCGCCGATGACGGCCGTCCCGGCGCGCTCCCTGCGGCGGAAGAGGCGGGCGATGGTCGTGAGGCCGCGCCAGAAGGAGGCCAGCACCTGGTGGGGCCAGCGCCTCTCCCAGGCGTAGGCAAGACCACGGCCCGTGTACTGGAGAGCCGTGAGGGAGGGGCGAGGGACGAGGAGGGCGAGGGCGACAACCGCCGAGGCGATCCAGACAAGCACGTTGATCCAGCCGGTGACGATCGTGTGGCCGATCTCGCCGCCCAGGGTGACGTCGCGGAGTTGGACACCGGCGACGGTCCAGTCGGCGGTGTTCAGGCCGAGGGCGCCCCAGGCGAACAGGGCAAGGAAGGGGTAGCCAACGATTCGCCGCCAGAAGAGCAGGCGCTCATCGTCACCACGGCGCCAGGCGGTGACCGCCCAGGCGAGAAGCACGGCAGCCACGATGATGAGACCCAGCCCGAACGTCTCGATCAGCCAGGTACGGACATCCTGAGCGATGCCGACGACGTCGAAGAACCAGGGGAGAGCAGCGATGGCCGCCGCGAGCACGACGACGAGCACAATCTGCGCGCGGAACATGCGCGACTTCGGGAGAGCAAAACGGGAGGGTGCGTCTTTGGGCCCGGACGTGGACCGGGCTCGGGAGCGAGCCGCCATTCGGACGGTACCCCGGCGCGGACGGACTCCCCACCGGCGCTGCTCAGATCGAGGGCTCTCGACTACACCTCGACCGTGACGGGCAACACCATCGGCCGTCGCCGTGTTTCATCGTACAAGAACTTGCTCAAAGCGTCCTTCAGGCGCGCGTTGACCTCCCCCGCAGGAGCGGCGTGCTCACGTCCTTCCAGAGCGCCCTCGGCGACGCGGGCAGCGCGATCGAGGAGGGCTGCGTTCTCGTCACTGTCGACGAAACCGCGCGAAAGCACCTCGGCCGGACGCACGAGACGGCCGGTCTGCGCATCGACGGCGACGATGACGACGAGGACGCCGTCGGTCGAGAGGTGGGCGCGGTCGCGGAGGATGTACTCGTCCACGTCACCGATGCCGAGGCCGTCAATGTAGACGTAGCTGGCCTCGACACGGCCCGCGAGGCGGGCCTCTTCCTCGTCGATCTCGAGGACGTCGCCGTCGGTGAGGACGAAGGCGTTCCCTTTGGGCACGCCCACGCGCTCGGCGAGGCGCGCGTGGGTCACGAGGTGACGGTACTCGCCATGGATGGGGACGAAGTACTCGGGCTGGAGAATGCTCTGGATGATCTTGAGCTCGTCCTGGCTGGCGTGGCCACGGACGTGGACGTTCTCGACGCGGTTGTAGAGGACGCGAGCGCCCTGGCGGAAGAGGTTGTCCACGTTGCGGGCGACGGCCTGCTCGTTTCCGGGAATGGCGTTGGCGGAGAGGACGACGGTGTCGCCCTCGGCGATAGTGATGTGGCGGTGGGTGCCGTTGGCGATGCGGGTGAGGGCGCTCGTGGGTTCGCCCTGGCTCCCGGTAGTGATGATGGCGAGGCGCGAGGGAGGCGTCTTCTTCATCTCGTCTACGCCGACGATCGTGCCCTCGGGGGCGTCGAGGTAGCCGAGCTGGCGGGCCATGGCGACGTTGTCGATCATCGAGCGGCCGGTCACGAAGACCTTGCGGCCGGTGAAGACCGCAGCATCGACCACCTGCTGGGCGCGCGAGATAAGCGAGGCGAAGGTCGCGACGATGACGCGTCCCTCAGCGTTGACCATGATGTTGCGGAGGGCGTCGCCGACGAGCTGCTCGCTGGGGGTGTGGCCCTCGACCTCGGCGTAGGTGGAGTCGGCCAAGAGCAGCAGGCAGCCCTCTCCGCCGATCTGGCCGAGGCGGGTGAGGTCGGTGTGCTGGTCCATGACGGGCGTGTGGTCGAGCTTGAAGTCGCCGGTGTGGACGAGCGTGCCGAGGGGCGTGCGGATGATGAGGCCGCAGGCGTCGGGGATGCTGTGGGCGACGGGGAAGAACTCGACCTCGAAGGCGCCCGCCTTGACGGTCTCGCCGGGCTGGACCTCGTGCAGGGGCTCGAGGGGGAGCTTGTGCTCCTGCAGCTTCACGCGGACGAGGCCCTGGGTAAGCCGCGTGCCGTAGATGGGCGCGCTGAAGTCGCGGCAGAAGTAAGGGAGCGCGCCCACGTGGTCCTCGTGGCCGTGGGTGAGAAAGACGCCGCGCAGCTTCTCGACGTTAGCCTGGAGGTAGGAAAAGTCGGGGATGACGAGGTCGACGCCGAGCATCTCCTCCTCGGGGAACATGAGGCCGACATCGACGACGATGATGTCGTCGCCGTACTCGAAGAGCATCATGTTGCGCCCGATCTCGCCGAGACCGCCAAGGGGGATGACGCGGAGGGTGGTGTTGGGTGTCGGGTTGGTCACGGGCTACTCGAACAGCTTCATCTGCTGGGCGGGGGGCGCTTCTTCGGCGGGCTCGGCGCCGCCCGCGCGGCTGGCGCGGGCGCGTTCGAGCAGCTCGGGGAGGGTGCGGAAGTCGTCGATGATGACGCTGCGGAGGCGCTGCTGGTGGAGGGCGGCGGCGGGGTGGTACATCGGCACGAGAATGCGACCGTTCGCCTCGCGGGGGCGGCCGTGGATGCGCGAAATCGCCTGGTTGGGGAAGAAGCGCGACATCGAGTAACGCCCGAGGGTGACGATGAGGAGGGGGTCGATGAGGCGGATCTGGGCACTGAGGTAGTCGCTGCAGGCCTCGATCTCGGTGGGCAGGGGGTCACGGTTGCCGGGCGGGCGGCACTTGAGGACGTTGCAGACGTAGACCTCGGGGCGGGTGAGTCCGGCCTCGCCAAGCAGCTCCTCAAGGAAGGCGCCGGCCTGGCCGACGAAGGGGCGTCCCTGGCGGTCCTCGTTCACGCCTGGAGCCTCACCGATGAACATCACCTCGGAGTCGAGGGGACCTTCGCCGGGGACGGCGAGGGTTCGGGTGCGGGCGAGGGTGCATCGCTGGCAGCCGCGGACCTCGTCGTAAAGCTGCTCGACTTCCTGTGCGACCGTCACGCGGCAGCCTCCGGAACCTCGGAACCGTCTCCGCGCGGCGTGTACAGGATCTTCGCGAAGAGCACGCCGAGGAAGTAAAGCCCGAGCAGGGGGATGGCGACGACCGACTGGGTGAGCGGGTCGGGCGTTGGGGTGGCGATCGCGGCGAGGATGAAGACGAGCACGATCGCGTAGCGCCAGAAGCGCAGGAGCTGGCCGGCCGTCACCATTCCGACACGGGCGGCGACGGCGAGGACCATGGGGAGCTGATAGGCGATGCCGATCCAGAGAATGATGCGTGTGACGAAGCTGATGTACTCGTGGATGCCGGTGACGCTCACGACGTTCTCGGAGGCCACGCCGAGCAGGAAGTCGAGCGCGCGGGGGAGTACGACGTAGTAGGCGAAGGCCATGCCGGCGAGCATGAAGAACATGCAGCCGAAGGTGCCGAGGAGGAGGACGCGGCGCTCTCCGCGGGTGAGGCCGGGCACGATGAAGGCGAGGGCCTCGTAGATGATGATGGGGAGAGCGAGCAGCAGACCGCCGTAAATGGCAATCTTGAAGATGGCGGAGATGCGGTCGGTGGGGGAGAAGGAGGCGAGGCGGAAGTTCTCCTCGCTCTTGCCGGAGAGATAGTCGTAGGCCTCCTGGACCGTTTCGAGTCTCCTGACATCATCCGGCGCCACCTCAGGAGTGCTGAGCCCTCCCGAAGCTTTGGAAAGGGCGTTTTCGAGGGCCCTCGTGATCTGTAGATCGTTGAGCGCCAGACCCTCCGGCGTGGGGCCACGGAGCTCAGCCTCTGGAGGGATGTACCGCCCGTCAGGATTCCGCTCGTGCACCAGGAGGGCCAACTCGTCCTGGACCAGCTCGAGATTGACGTCGATGCGGTCGCGGGCGGGCATGAGCAGGATGTCGAAGGTGTTGGGAAGGTTGTCGGGCGGGTCCCAGGTGAAGAACAGGACCGCGATGACGCCGAGAAGCATGGCGACGGCGGCAACCATGAAGCGGTTCCGCAGCTCGATGAGGTGCTCGATGATCGTGAGATCCGAGCCTTCCTCCGGCCCGATAACCTCCCCGGGCCCCTCTTCGGGGTTGACGACGGTGCTGTCAGTGACCATGTGAGCTAGAAGACGAGCGGCTTCTCAGGCTGGGCCTCGGCTTCGTCCTCCGCCTCCGCCTCGGTGGCGGGCGCTGCCGGCGTCTCGCGCGAGTCGAGCGTGCCGATGGCTGGCATGTAGGAGGGACCGGGCGTGCCCCGGGGCGGGTCGGCGCCGTTCACGTCCGCGTCGGCGGCTGCGCCGTTCGCGCCAGCGGTCGCGGGGACCGGCTTCTCCTCCTGCGCCGGCGCTCCAGCGATCGCGGGCTCGGCAGCCTCGGTCTTCGTGGTGGCGGCCTCCTCGATGCTCGTGCGGACCACCCCCAGCTCCTCGGCGGCTTCGGATGTGACCTCCTCCACTTCCCCACGAACCTCGGTGAGCTCGTCCTGCACATCGCGCACCGTCGTACGCATCTCCTGGACGTCGGCGCGGACGGCCTCCATCTCCTCGTTGAGGTAGGCGAACTCCTCGCTGAACTCGTCACGCACGAGGCGGGCGTAGCGCTGGAGCTTCTTCAAGCCACGGCCAAGGTAGTAGGCCATCTCGGGCAAGCGACGGGGACCCACGACGATGACGATGAGGGCCACGATGAGCAGGATTTCCTCGAGGCCAATGCCGAGGAACTGCAAGGCTGACGCTCCAGAGCGGCGCCGGGACGGGGAAGCTTAGTCGCCGTCCTCGATGCCGTGGTCTTGGACATAGTCTACCGCGTCCTGCACGGTGACGATCTTTTCGGCATCTTCGTCGCTGATCTCAAGCTGCACGTCACCGGAGAACTCTTCCTCCAGGGACATGATGAGCTCGACCAGATCGAGGGAATCGGCTTCGAGGTCGTCGACGAACGAAGCCGTGGGAACGACATCGCCCTCATCGACGCCCAACTGTTCGACAACGATGGCGCGGACACGCTCAAAGATTGATGCCACCTACGTCTCCTCGGGGGTGCTTGCTGGTTCGCTCGGCTCTTGCGCCCGAGCAGCGCTGATCTCTTTGCTGACCGTCCGCAGCACCCCGTTTACGAACCCGGCTGACGTCTCGCTTCCATAGCGGTGGGCAAGCTCGACAGCCTCGTTCACGACGGCTCCGACCGGCGCAGAATTATCGTGAAGCAACTCCCAGAGCGCAAGTCTCAGGATGGTTCGCTCGACGACGGGAAGGGTCCCCAGGGGGTGGCGGGGGGCGACGGGCTGGAGGCGACGATCGAGGTCGTCGCGGGAGTCAAGAATGCCCCGGAGCACCTCGCGACCGAAACCGGAAGGCCGTTTGCCGGTCACCTCACGATCTTCGCCGGCGACGTCCTGGAGGCGGCGGTCATAGGCGGCCTCGGCGTCGTGGCCGGAGGTCTCAGCCTCATACAGCGCCTCGATCACGAGACAGCGCGCGCGGCGCAGGACGTGATCGGTCACGCCATCACCATGCCGCCATCCACATGGATGCACTGGCCGGTGATGTAGGAGGCGCCGGGACCGGCGAGGAATCGCACGAGGGGCGCGACCTCCTCGGGACCGGCGAAACGCTCCAGGGGCACCTGACCGAGCACGTTCTCGCGCTGCTCCTCGGTGAGGGGCGCGGTGATGTCGGTCTCGATGAAGCCAGGAGCGATGGCGTTCACGGTGACGTTTCGCGAGGCGACCTCACGGGCGAGGGAGCGCGTGAAGCCGATGAGGCCCGCCTTGGAAGCGGCGTAGTTCACCTGGCCCGCGTTCCCCATGACGCCGACAACGCTGGTGATGTTGATCACTCGGCCGGCCTCGGAGCGCAGGAGCTGCCGCATCGAGGCCTTGGTGACGGCGAAAACGCCGCGCAGATTCGTGCGCTGCACGATGTCCCAGTCGTCCTCGGACATGCGCATGAGGAGGCCGTCGCGGGTGATACCAGCGTTGTTCACGAGGATGTCGAGCCCGCCAAGTTCATCGGCGGCGGCCTTGACGAGGGCTGCCGCCTGGTCGCTCTCTGCGATGTCACCGGGGAGGGCAACGGCAACGCCACCTTCGGCCTCGATGGCAGCGACGACCTCACGGGCGGCGTCCTCGCTGGCGTTGTAGTTGACGGCAACGCTGGCGCCGGCGCGGGCGAGCTCGATGCAAATGGCGCGGCCGATGCCGCGTGAGCCGCCGGTTACGAGCGCGCGGCGTCCTTCAAGCTCGGACACGGCTACAGCTCGACGTGGACGGACTCGGCGCTGTTGACGGTGATGCAGGTGGAGCGGCGGAGCATGCGCTTGATGATGCCGCTGAGCACGCGGCCGGGGCCGAACTCGATGAACGTGTCGACGCCCTGCTCGCCGAGGAACTCGACCGTTCGCGCCCACTGGACGGGGCGGTGAACCTGGTCGACGAGCTCGTTGCGAACCGTCGTTATTTCGTCGATAGCAGTAGCGGTGCAGTTGGCCACGACGGGGACCTGCAGGTCGCGGAAGGTGGTGGTGGCGACGGGATTGACCATGCCCTCGGCGGCGGAGCGCATGAGCGAGCTGTGGAAGGCCCCGCTCACGCTGAGGGGGATGACCTTCTTGGCGCCGCGGGCCTGGGCGTAATCGAGGGCGCGGACGACGGAGTCGCGCGGACCGCCCACGACGATCTGGCCGGGGGCGTTAACGGTGCATATCTCGGCGCCGGACTCGCGGCAGACATCCTCGCACTCGCTTACGTCGAGACCGATGACGGCGGCCATGGTTCCGGGGCGGGCCTTGCCTGCGGCGGCCATCAGCTCGCCACGGGTGCGGAGCAGGCGGATGGCGTCATCGAAGGTGAGGGCGCCGGCGGCCACGAGGGCCGGGTATTCGCCGAGGGAGTGGCCGGCCACGAAAGCGGGGCGTTCGAGCAGGTCGGGGTTCAGGTCGGTGGCGACGCGGAGAAGGGCGAGGC
The DNA here is from genome assembly GCA_009841435.1 of Dehalococcoidia bacterium. Lineage (GTDB taxonomy): Bacteria > Chloroflexota > Dehalococcoidia > Tepidiformales > Tepidiformaceae > UBA2991. Next base: position 41,297 of record VXLW01000016.1, read on the forward strand.
TGGTGACGGCGATCGCGGGCTGCGTGTTCTGGGTCTGCTGCAGCTCGTCCTCGGGCCCCTCGAAGCAGATACGGGAGAGGGGGATGCCGAGGATTTCGTCGGCGCGGTCGAAGAGCTCCTTGGCGGCGGGGAACTCGTCGTAGAGGTCCTTGCCCATGCCAACGACCTGGGCGCCCTGCCCGGGGAAGACAAAGGCGCGCCGCCCCTCGGCGCCTTCACGCAGCGCAAGGAAGGCGGTGGAGGACGTGGGGGCTACCCTTCCAAATCCGGATCGGGCATCCGCAGGACTTCCCGACCCCGATAGAGCCCGCACACCGGGCACGTCTGGTGGGAGAGCCGCGGCGCCCGGCAGTCGCTGCAGGTCACGACGTGGGGCACGCGCAGGCGATGGTGCCCGCGACGCTTGCGCTGGCGAGTCTTGGGGTATTTGCGCTTCGGAAGGGGGGGCATCGGTTCGCTCCCGGGGTAGTGTGGCGCTCACGGCCTTCTTGCTCATGGTGATCGGTTGGGGCACGCGAGTCAGGATTCGCTCTCTCTCAGGGAGGCCAGGGCTGCCCATCGGGGATCGCTGGCCACGGGTTCACAGGCGCATTCGCCCGTGTTTCTGTCGATTCCGCAGCTGGGGCAGAAGCCCTGGCAGTCGGTGCTGCAGAGCGGCTGCATGGGGGCAGCCGCTTCACAATACTGCCGCACACCTTCCGTAATGTCGATCAGGTGGCTGCGGGAGATGGAGAAGGCCTCGGGGTCGCTGTCGTCATCCTCGAGGCGGGCGCCGCTGGCCACGTCGTAGCGCTGCTCGTACACCTCGTCGAAGGCGATGGGGGTGGGGATGGCGACAGGGGCGAGGCAGCGCGAGCACTCGCCGTCGAGGGTGATCTCGAGGGAGGCGCGCACGAGCGCACCGGCGCCGATGCGGACGAGCTCTACCTTGCCTCCGGTGAGCGCCCCGGACGGCGACAGCTCGTGGATGCGGGACGCGCCGGGACCGTCGGCGAGCAACTGGGAGGCGTTGAAGGCGAGGGTCGGGAGTTCCATGCCGGCCCTCCTGCGCGCCGAAAGCACGGCGGCACTAGCAGTATAGCGCCGGGGTGGTCGCGGCCCGGGGAACATAAACGTGCGGGGGCGAGACAGATTCCCCGGGGAGGGTCGAAACGCCGTTTACTGGCCATCCGGCGCCGCCTACGCTTGTCGCTAGGGTTAGCCTCCGAATGCCACAGGTCGCAGACCTCGCCTCACTCCAGGAATACGACGACATCCTCGCCGGATTGACCGCCGAACTGGAAGAGGCGCGAGCGGACCTCGAAGACGACGAAGCGTTGCAGGCCGCGCAGACCGCCGCCACCGAGGCGGACGAGCGCTGCGCATCCCTGGAACGCGAGCAGCGCCGGTTGGAGGGCGAGATCGACACCCTCGTGGCCAGAGTCGAGCGCGAGGAGAAGCGGCTCTACGACGGCTCCATCAAGCTGCCGAAGGAACTGGAGGGCATCCAGAAGGAAGTCGCCTCGCTGCGGTCGCGCCTCTCCGACGTGGAGGACACCGAGCTGGCGCTTCTGGACAGGCTGGAGGAGGCGGAGGGGGCACGCGACTCGGCACGGGACGCGCTGGCGCAGGAGGAGACAGCCTCGAAGGAGAAGCACGAGCGCGTGGGTGGCGACATCACGCGGCTGGAGGGGCGAATCGAGGCGACGACCGGGGAGCGCGACGCCTGCAAGGCGAGACTGACGGCGACCCTGGTGGCGCAGTACGAGGACCTGCGGCGGCGGAAGGGCGGGGTGGCGGTGACGCACCTGCGGGCGGGAGCCTGCACCGGCTGCCGCGTGAGCGTGCCGCCCTCGGCGCGCAAGCGGGCGCTCGACCCGGAAGCGCCGGCGCTCTGTCCCAACTGCGAACGGATCCTAGTGGGGTACTAGGGCGATGAAGGCGATCGGGTACTTCGTCGAGGGAGCGCAGCTCAACGGAGCGGAGCGTTCGCTGAGCCAGCAGACGGAGCAGTTCCTGGCCTTCTGCCAGGAGCACGGCTACCAGGTGGCGGCGACGTTCGTCGACACGAAAGACGCGGAGGAGGCCGACAGCGGTTTCCGGCAGATGCTCAACTTCATCGAGCGGGGCGATCACGGGTTCGTGGTGGCGGTGGTGGACGGGCTGGGGGTGCTGGGAAGCGACCTCGGGCGGGCGGCGCTCAAGATGCTCACGATCGAGGGAGCGGGGGCGACGGTGTACGAGGCGGGGAGTGGGGAGGAGGCGGCACGGTCGATCGTGGAGCAGTGGGGCGGGCGCACGGCGCGCGCGCCCGTCTCTGAGCGGGTGCGGGCGGCGATGCGGAGGCGGGCGGTGCGGGGCGAGGCGCTGGGGCGGCCCCCCTACGGCTACTGCGTGGGGGCGAAGCGTCGCCTGGAGATCGTTCCCGACGAGGCCGTGGTGGTGCAGTACATCTTCCGGCTCTACCTGGAGGAGGGACTGGGGATCCGGCGCGTCGCCGGGCGGCTGAACGAGGAGGGCATCCCCACGCGCCGGGGCGGGCGCTGGAGCATGGTGAGCGTGCGCGACATCCTGCGGAACCGGGCCTACCTGGGGACGTACTCCCGCTTCGGCGTACGCATCCCCGACAGCCACCGCGCCCTCGTGAGCCCCTCGGATTTCCGCAAGGTGCAGGAGAACATGGCGAAGCGCCGCCGGGGTGGCACGGGACGATCGCTGCACCCGTTCCTGCTCAGCGGGCTCGTGTTCTGCGGGCGCTGCGGCAACCGCATGATCGGGGTGAGCCGCCGCCAGCACTGGACGACTCGCGCGGGCGAGGAGCGCAAAGCCACGTACCGCTACTACCAGTGCGAAAGCCGCACCAACCAGAACACCTGCTCCTACAACACGCAGCGCGAGGCAGAGTTGGAGACGCGCGTGCGCGAGATGCTGGCGGAGCCGAACGGGACGGCCACGCGCCTGCAGCGGGCGGGCGGCGCCGACGCCTACGCGGAGGAGATTGCAACGGAGATCGAGCGGATCGAAGGGCGGCTGCGCCAGAACCGGCGGCAGGTGGAGGCGCTGGTGGGGGAGGCGGCGAGCGGGCAGCTCCCGGTGGAGCGCATGAAGGCGATCGGGGCGGGCCTCGCGAAGGACCAGCGCGAGCTGGTGCGGGAGGTGGATGAGGCGAAGGCGCGCCTCGCGGCCGAGCGCTCCGAGGCAGAGCGGGAGGAGCAGGCGGAGGCAACCTGCAAGCGGCTGTTGACGCGCTGGGACGACCTCAACCTCGAGGAGCGGCAGGCGCTCCTGCGCGAGGTGATCGACCGGATCGAGGTCGACGGCGACGACGCACGCCTGCTGAGGCGGCACTGATGCGCCTCGTCGTGTACGCCGACGGCGCCAGCCGCGGCAATCCCGGGCCGGCCGCCATCGGCGCGAGCGTGCAGAGCGCCGGCGGCGACGAGCTAACGTCGGTCAGCGACACGATCGGGCGGACGACGAACAACGTGGCCGAATACCGGGCCGCCATCGCGGGCGTGCGCGCGGCGCACGACCTGGGCGCGACGAGCATCGACCTGAGGCTCGACAGCGAGCTCATCGTGAAGCAGCTGGCCGGGCGTTACCGGGTGAAGAACGCGGCGTTGCGGCCCCTGTTCGCGGCGCTGGTGGAGGCGCTGGAGGCGGTGGGGCCGTACACGGTGGGGCACGTTCCGCGGGCAAAGAACAAGCGCGCGGACGCGCTGGCGAACGAGGCGCTGGACCGGGCTCGTCGCTAGCGCTGGTCAGGGGTGTGGCGCCGCCGTACGCTGGGAAGCGATCAGTGGGCCGGGCGATCGCGCCGGGACGTTCGCGTTTCGGTGAGGAAAGTCCGGACTCCGCCGGGCAAGGGTGCCAGGTAACGCCTGGGCGGCGCGAGCCGACGGAAAGTGCAACAGAAACATACCGCCCGCAGTGCTGCGGGTAAGGGTGAAATGGTGCGGTAAGAGCGCACCGGTGTTCTGGAGACAGGGCAGCCGTGCAAACCCCACCCGGAGCAAGGCCGAATAGGGGAGAAGGGCGCCCGGCCCGTTCGAACTCCCGGGTAGGCCGCGTGAGCGTCGCAGCGATGGGGCGCCCAGATAGATGATCGCCGCCATCCGGCTGACCCACCGGAGGGCACAGAATCCGGCTTACAGGCCCGCTGATCACCTTCCCAATCGCTCACCGGCTTCCGCAGTCCCGCACACGAGAAATCGAGCGCCGGACGCCCCCGAAACGGGGGCGCTGAGTTGACACCATGGGGGACCCGGCGTACAACCAAATTTGGTTTGCGCCGCGATTCACAATCTCCCACGAAGCGCGATTTCGAGAGCGTTCGTGCCACCAACCACAGAAGGGTGAGGCGAGGAGGAGGCGAGATGCTCGGCATGCCGCTTCGCCGTCGCTTGCGCCTGTTTGTTGCGACGGTCACGGCAGCGCTTCTGGCCCTCCTTGCGACCGGCACCGCCTCGGCGATCCAGCCCCGCGGCATCACCGATGAAGCGCACCTGATGAACGATCTGTTCTGGATCGTGACGATCGCCGGGCTGGTCGTGTTCGGGCTCGTGGGCGCGGCGCTGGTCTACGCGATGATCCGCTACCGCCGCCAGAACGATGAGCTGCCTCCCCAGTTCCACGGGGGCGGCAAGATCGAGGCCGCGATGGTGGGCGTGCCCGTCCTCATCGTGATCGGGCTCTTCACCATCTCGATGATCATCCTCGTCCAGATCGACGACAAAGCCCAGGACGAGGCGCTCACCATCGACGTCACGGGATTCCAGTTCTCGTGGCAGTTCGCCTACAACCTCAACGACCTGGGAACGAACACCGACCCGAACGCGGAAGGCACGATCGCCGTCATCGGCACGCCCGCGAACGACCCGATCCTGTACATGCCCGTCGATGAGCCGGTGGAGTTCCTGCTCAAGTCGAACGACGTGATCCACTCCTTCTACGTGAAGGACTTCCTCTACAAGCTCGACCTGATCCCGGGCCGCGTGAACTCGTTCACGGTGACGGCGCGGGAAACGGGCGACTTCAGTGCGCAGTGCGCGGAGCTCTGCGGCACGAACCACGCTCTCATGCGCTTCACCGTGCGGGTCGTGGAACGGGACGAATTTGACGCGTGGGTAGCTGCCGAGGCTGCCCGCCAGCTCGGGGACGGCGCACTCGTGTCGACCTCGGGGACGCAGGGAGACTGAGGAGGCCCGATGGCAACGGTCGCAGTACCACAGCTGAGCGGCTACCACCGGCCCGCCGTGCTCGACTGGATCATGACGGTCGACCACAAGCGACTCGGTATCCTCTACCTGTACTTCACGCTCTTCTTCTTCGCCGTCGGCGGCATCCTCGCGCTGCTGGTGCGCACGCAGCTGGCGGTCGCCGATAACTCGTTCGTCGGGAACGACGCCTACAACCAGATCTTCACGATGCACGCCTCGGCGATGCTGTTCCTGTTCATCATTCCCGTCTGGGCCGGCTTCGGGAACTACCTGGTGCCGCTCCAGATCGGCGCGGCCGACATGGCCTTCCCGCGCATCAACGCGCTCTCGTTCTGGATGCTGCCTCCCGCCGGCATCCTGATGTTCGCCGGCTTCATCGTCGACGGCGGGGCGGCCGACGGCGGCTGGACCGCCTACAGCCCGCTGGCGCAGCAGACGGGCGTGGGCATGGACATGTGGATCATCGCGGTGATCGTGCTTGGCATGTCCTCCACGATCGGCGCGGCGAACTTCCTCGTGACCATGTTCCGGATGCGGGCGCCCGGCATGACGATGTTCCGCATGCCGATCTTCTGCTGGACGATGCTGGTGACGGCACTCCTGCAGCTGCTGGCGACGCCGGTGCTCGCGGCGGCGCTCGTGATGCTCTTCATCGACCGGAACTACGGCGGCCAGTTCTTCGATCCGAACGGCGGTGGCAACGTCGTGCTCTGGCAGAACGTGTTCTGGTTCTACTCGCACCCGGCGGTCTACATCATGATCCTGCCGGGCATGGGCATCGTCTCGGAAATCCTGCCCGTGTTCTCGCGCAAGCCGCTCTTCGGCTACAAGGCGTTCGTCTTCGCCACCATCGGCATCGGTGGCCTGGGCTTCAGCGTGTGGGCGCACCACATGTTCACCACGGGCTCGGTGCTGCTGCCGTTCTTCGGTTTCATGACCTTCATGATCGGCGTGCCGACGGGGGTCAAGATCTTCAACTGGTTGGGCACGCTCTGGGGCGGCTCGATCTCGTTCCCGACGCCCATGTTGTTCGCGATCGGCTTCGTGAGCATGTTCCTGATCGGCGGCATCAACGGCACCTACAGCGCCGCCGTGCCCGTCGACTTCGCCCTGCACGACACCTACTTCGTGGTGGCGCACATCCACTATGTCCTGTTCGGAGGCTCGGTGTTCGCGGTCTTCGGCGGGCTCTACTACTGGTTCCCGAAGATCTGGGGACGGCAGCTGAACGAACGGCTCGGGAAGCTGCACTTCGTGCTCATGTTCGTGGGCTTCAACGTGGCCTTCTTCCCGATGCACATGCTCGGGCTCGACGGGATGCCACGACGCATCGCGGTCTATGCCGACAGCGCGGGCTGGGAAGCCCTGAACATGCTCTCGACGGGCGGGGCGTTCCTCATCGCCGTGAGCATGATCCCGTTCCTGATCGCGGTGGTCATGGCCTTCATGCGGCCCAAGGACCAGCCGGACGACCCGTGGGAGGCGAATACGCTCGAGTGGGCGACGACCTCGCCGCCACCGGACTACAACTTCGACAGCCTGCCGCCGGTGCGCTCGGAGCGCCCGCTCTTCGACGCGCGGCACGGGGATGAGGCGCACTAGCGATGGCAGCTCACGGCACGGCGGAACGGCAAGGCATGACGAACTCGATGCTCGGGTTCATCCTGTTCCTCGCCTCCGAGGTGATGTTCTTCGGCGGGCTCTTCGCGGCGTACTTCATCGCGCGCGCCGACGCGCCGGCGTGGCCCCCACCCCTCACCCCCGAGCAGATCGCCGAGGGCGTGCATCTCGAGCTCGAGGTCCTGCTGCCGGCGATCTCGACCGGCATCCTCGTGCTCAGCTCGGTGACCATGCAGTACGCGGTGTGGCAGATTCAGAAGGGCAACCAGGGCGGCATGCTTTGGGGCCTGTTCATCTCGCTGGCGCTGGGCATCGTCTTCCTGGCGGCGCAGCTGTACGACTACACGCAACTTCACTTCCGCGCCGACGACACCATCTACGGCACGACCTTCTACACGCTGACCGGCTTCCACGGCGCTCACGTGGCGGGAGGCGCGCTCTTCATCGCAGTCGTGACGGTACGAGCGCTCGGCGGACAATTCACGGCAGAGAACCACGAGGCGGTCGAGGCGTCGTCGATGTACTGGCACTTCGTCGATGTGGTCTGGATCGCCCTCTTCACCGTTCTCTACATCATCAAGTAGCCAACAAGGACGAAGGACTTTGGAGCACGAGAGCAGCGAGCACGAAGCCCACGTCGGGCCAGACGTCCATCTGCCGGATCCGAGTATCTGGCCGTTCGTGGCGGGGCTCGCGATCATGCTGCTCACGGCGACCCTTGTCTGGTGGGCGCGGGTCGAGGACCAGCGCAGCCTGAGCGGCCCGCTGCTGGGCGCTTCGGCCGCCATCACGCTGTTCTCGGTAGCGGGCTGGGCCTACGAAGACGGTCGCATGCGCCAGAAGGCGCGCGAGCAGGAAGAGCACGCACGCCAGGGGGCGCGCCGCACCCAGGTCATCACCTTCGCCATCGCCGAGGGCCAGCTTGAGGCGGCTGTCGGGGAGGGCGGCGTTATCGACGCCATCCAGAACGCCCACGACGACCTGCGCGCGGCGCCCGGCTTCGAGGACCTTCGCATCAACGTCTCGAGCGCGGAAGAAGGACCGTCCCAGGTCATCGTGGAGACTACGTGGTCGACGGCCGAGGACCTTGCGGCATTCGAAGAGACCGAGCGCGCCATCCTCGACCTGATCAGCCAGCACGGAGACGAGGTGTTGGCGGGTTCGCCGCAGACGTTCGACATGCAGGTGGTGCGCGACACGAAAGACACGACGGTGCGCTTCAGCATGGGCGCGGCGGTCTCGCTGTTCGGCGCCCTGCTGGTGGGCGGCTTCGCGGTGGGGGCGGGGCTGAACCTGTTCGCAAGCGAGGCAACCGCCGAGGGCGACATCATCATCCGCCCCGAGGTTGGCCCGTTCCTGGACACGCTGACGATCAAGGCGAGCGACTTCAGTCACAAGGAGATCACGCTGCCGCCCGGCGTGGACTTCACGATGACCCTGGACAACCAGGACGACTCGGTTGCCCACAACCTTATCTTCTTCCGGAGCGAGGACCTGGAAGGGGAGGTGCTGGAAGGCTGCATCAGCGGCTGCGAAGACGACGGGACGGCGGTGCGGACGTCACTGGAGCTGGGGATCATCCAGCAAACGTTCACCTTCACCACACCGCCGCCGGGCCGCTACGCTTTCTGGTGCGACGTCCACCCCGACACCATGATCGGCATGCTCATCATCGAGGAGGGCGCACTGCTTCCGGGCAAGGCGCCCCCAGCGGACGATGCGGGCGCAGACAGCACGGATGGCACCGGCGAGACAGGCGAAACCGAAGACGAGAGCGCCGGGAACTAGAACCAGTCCGACCCGCTTCCCCTACTCCAGCACACCCTCGACGAGCAGTTCCGTGAACTCCTCGTCGCCCATTCCGAGCGTGCCCTTGAGCACGCGCTCGGTGTCCTCGCCGAGCAGAGGCGCGGCCTTCCAGGGGCCGCCGGGGGTCTTCGAAAGGCGGAAGGCGGGCGAGTCGTAGGTGCGGGCGCCCATGGTGGGGTGGTCGAGCACGGCGTAGTGGCCCCGATGCTTGAGCTGCGGGTCGCGGTGCATCTCCTCGGGCGACTTCACGATGCCGGAGGGCACGCCGTTATCGCGCATCGCCTTGTAGGCCTGCGCGGCAGTGCGTTCGCGGCACCAGAAGTCGATGTGGCGGTCGATCTCCTTCTGCTCGTTGAGGCGCGACCACTTGCGGCGCATGCGTTCGAGGTCGGTCCAATCGGGACGGCCGATAGCCGCGCGAAAGCCCTCCCACTCCTGCTCGGTGAAGCAGGCGATGACGACGTAGCGGCCATCCTTGCAGCGGTAGGCGCCATGAGGGGCGGCCTCGGGATCACGGTTGCCGAGGCGCTCGGCTTCGCGGCCGTTGGCGGTCCACTCGAGGATGCTGGTCCCGAGGGCGTGCACGGCGCCCTCGAACTGGGAGAAGTCGATGTACTGGCCCTTGCCCGTGCGGCGGCGGTAGTCGAGGGCGGCCACGAGGGCGAGGGCGCCCACATGGGGCACGAGGAAGTCGGTGTAGGCGACGCCGGTGCCGATGGGCTCGCCGTCGGGCCAGCCGGTCAGGTGATTGAATCCGGAAGCGGCCTGGAGCACGTGCCCGTAGCCCATGTAGTGCGCCCAGGGACCGGTCTGGCCGAAGAGGGGCATCGAGATCATGACGAGGTCGGGGCGCACCTTGCGCAGCTCCTCGTAGTCGAGCCCCAGCTTCTTGAGGGAGCCCGGCGTGAACGATTCCGTGACGACATCGGAGACGGCCACGAGGCGCTTCAGGAGCTCTTTGCCCTTCGCCGTCTTCAGGTTGATGGTGACGCCGAGCTTGGAGCTGTTGAAGTTGGCGAAGTACCCGGAGTTGTCGTAGTGGGGCTCGTTGTCGGTGAAGGGGCCGGCGCGGCGCAGGGTCTCCATGCGGGTGGCCGACTCGACGCGGATGACCTCGGCGCCGTGATCGGCGAGGTACCTGGCCACGGTGGGGCCGACGCCCACCCAGGAGAGGTCGGTGACGCGCAGGCCTTCGAAGGGCTTCGGTTTGCTCCCGTTGCTGGCCATCTCAGATCACCATGCTACGCCGCAGCTTCGCGACTTCGTCCGCGTCCAGCCCGAGAAGGTCGCCGTAGACCTCGGCGTTGTGCTCGCCGACGTGGGGGGCGCGTCCGCGCTGCCTCCAGGGCGTACCGGAGAGCTTCCAGGGGGCGCCGGGGTACACGAACGTCTCGCCGATGTCCTCGTGGCGCACCTGGACCCAGTAGTCGCGAGCGGCGAGCTGGTCGCTTTCAACGATCTCGCGGGGACTGTAGACGGGCGCCCAGCCGACGCCACGGGACTGAGCCTCGCGCACGAGGTCGTCCTTGCGGCGGGTGCGGCAGAACTTCTGCATGATGCCGACGAGCAGCTCTTGCTCGTCCTCTTCCAGGGGCTGAACGACTTCGAGCCGCTCGCGCCAGTGGGGGGCGGTGAGAGGGCCAGCCTCGCCGGTTTGGTCGAGCCAGTCGACCATGGCGCCCGAGGTGGGGCCCATGAGGCCGCCGAGCCCGAGCGCCGCCACCCAGCCGTCGGCCGTCTCGTAGATGTAGCGGGGACCCTCGCGGCCGCTGACCATGCGGCCCGAGCCGGGACCGCGGTTGTTGATCTGGAGGATGTCCCACGTCTGCTGGGCGTTGTCCATTGCGTTGGCCATGGACTCCTGCATGGAGACATCGACATGCTGCCCGAGCCCGCCGTTCGCCCCGCGGGCGTAGAGCGCGATGACCGCACCGACGGCCGCCTGGAGGTTGACCTGGGCGTAGGCCTGGGGGGCGGTCGTGCGGACGGGGCCGCGTTCATCGCTGCCGTTGAGGTACATGTGGCCGCCCATGGCGGAGCCGACGATGTCGGTGGCGGGGAGGTTGCGGGCGGGGCCGGTCTGGCCGAAGTTCGTGATGCTGACGACAACGGCCTCGGGATTCACCTTCGCGAGGGTGCGGGGGTCGGCGCCGATGTCCTTCGCGGCGCCGGGGGCGTTTGTTTCGATGACGGCATCGGCGCCGGCAACGAGGCGGTGGAACAGGTCGCGGCCGGCTTCCAGGCGCATCTCGCAGGTGACGGAGCGCTTGCCCGCATTCATGGCCCACCAGTAGAGGCTCGACTCGCGGCCCTCCTCGTCGCGGAAGAAGGGGCCGTTGGCCCGCGTGCGGTCCCCGGCGCGCGGCTCGACCTTGATGACGTCTGCGCCCAACTCGGCGAGGAGCCGGGCGCAGAGCTGGCCCTTCTCGTCGGCGATGTCGACGACGCGGTAGCCGCTCAGGGGGCCATCGGGGTGTGGGAGGGGGACACCGTCGGGGCGGTCGGTCACGCCCGAGTTCTACCGCCGCCCGGCGGCTGTGCGCAAGGGCGACGGCGCCGCTAATCGTTGTCCGTGAGCGTCTTCCCCCACATGCGGGCTATCAGGAACTCGGGGCCGGGGAGCCACAACGCGAAGGGAAGCAGAACAGCCGTCGCGAGGACCTTCGCGGCGAGCGGGATAACCTCATCCAGCCACTGCATGGCTCGCTCCAGGAGCGAAGACACAGACCCTCCCTCGAACTTCAGGGGCTGTGCGCAAGGGCGACGGCGCCGTTGTCAGGCGCGCCGGGGCGGCCGTCGAGGACGGCATCGATGGCGTCGCGGAGGGCATCGATGCCCCAGCCCTTGCTCGCGGAGATGTGGCGAATGTCGCCGGGGACGGGGCCGGCGCCGTCGAGAAGGGCGCGGGCATCGGCTTCGGTCTCCGGCGGGGAACCGTCGTCGCAGGTGAGGGCATCGATCTTGTTGAGGGCGACGATGGTGGGGCGCCCGAGCACGCTCAGGTCGCGGAGGACGCCCTCGACGGTCTCGGCCTGGGTGCCGGCGTGGGGGTGGGAGACATCGACGACGTGCAGGAGCACGTCCGCTTCCTCCAGCTCCTCGAGGGTCGCGCGGAAGGACGCGACGAGCTGGGTGGGGAGCTTCTGGATGAAGCCGACGGTGTCCGTGAGGAGGGCGGGGCGGCCGGAGGGGAGGGCCATCTTGCGGGTGACGGGGTCGAGCGTGGCGAAGAGCTTGTCTTCGGCGCGCTGGTCAGCGCCGGAGAGGGCGCGCATGAGGGTCGTCTTGCCGGCGTTCGTGTAGCCGATGAGGGCGACGACGGGGACGCCGGAGCGGCGGCGCTTGCGCCGGTAGAGCTCGCGCTGGACGCGAACCTGCTCGAGGTCCTTCTTGAGCTTGCTCATGCGGCGGCGGACGAGGCGGCGGTCGGTCTCGATCTGAGTCTCGCCGGGACCGCGGAGGCCGATGGCGCCCTCCATGCGTTCGAGGTGGCTCCACTGGCCGCGGAGGCGGGGCAGGAGGTACTCGGTCTGCGCCAACTCGACCTGGAGGCGGCCTTCCCGCGTGCTCGCGCGCATCGCGAAGATGTCGAGGATGAGGGCGGTGCGGTCGATGACCTTGAGCTGCAACTGCTCCTCGAGGTTGCGCTGCTGCGAGGGCGAGAGCTCATCGTCGAAGATGACGGTGTTGGCGCGCTTCTCGAGACAGGCGTCGGCGACCTCGCGAAGCTTGCCGCTGCCGATGTAGGTGGCGGGCTGGGGGCTGCTGCGGCGCTGCAGGGCGAGGCCGACGACCTTCGCGCCGGCGGTGCGGGCGAGCTCGGCAAGCTCGGCGAGCGACTCGCGAGCGGGGAGGGTGGCCCCGGGGCGGTCGACCGCAACGAGGTAGGCGCGATCGCGGGTGGGGGCGGTGGAGTGGAGGCGTTTCGCCATCGACTCAGCTTAGCCCATCACCGGCGGACCGGAACACCGCCGCCGCCTAGCATGGCGCGATGCGTTCGTTCGCCACGCTCTTCGCCGGCGCGCTCGTTTGCTGTTTGCTCGCCGGTTGCAGCGGCGGCGATAACGATGCGCCGCAGCCGGAGACGCCTTCCCCAACCCCAACCGTGACCGCGACAGCAACGACAACCGCAGCGGCAGAGCCGACGGCGAAGGCCATGGCCACAAAGCCCGCGGATGAGGATGAGGAGTGGGAGAAGGAGCCGGGAGAGGGCGCGCGGCCCTGGGAGAATCCAGATGGCCCTCGGCTGATCGCGATTGGCGAGGGAGAGCGTCCGGCGACGCTGCTGATCCCGCGGGAGGCCGACCGCTCCGAGCCACGCCCGCTCGTGCTGCTGTTGCACGGCTACGGCAGCAGCGGTGAAGGGGCCGACACCTACTTCCAGTTCGCGGCGCACGTGAACGAGCTGGGTTTCGGGCTGATCCTGCCGAACGGCACGGAGGACCCTGAGGGCGAGCGTTTCTGGAATGGGACAGCCGAGTGCTGCGACATGCTCGACACCGGGGTCGACGACGCGGGCTACCTGCGCGGACTCATCGAGGAGGCGCGAGCACACGCGGCCTTCGACAAGGTGTTCGCGGTGGGACACTCGAACGGCGGGTTCATGGCCTACCGGCTGGCGTGCGAGGCGATCCCGGGGCTGACGGCGATCGTGAGCCTCGCCGGGGGCACGTACGCCAACGCGGACGACTGCCGCGCGCCCTCGACGGTGTCGGTGCTGCAGATTCACGGCGAGCGCGACCTCGTTATCCGGTACGCGGGCGGGCCGCTGAAGGGTCCGCTGGGATGGACGGATTCCGTGCCCGGCGCGGAGGAGAGCGTGCTGCGCTGGGCGGAACGCACCGGCTGCGACCTCAACGCCGCCGAGGAGCTGGCGCCGATCGACACGGACCTGTTCGTGGAGGGCGCGGAGACGAGCATCCAGCGCTGGCGAGAGGGCTGCGCGGGGGGCACGGTCCACGAGCTGTGGACGATCAGGGGCGGGGGCCACGTGCCCCTGGTCTGGGGCACTGAGTTCACAGAACGCATCCTGCTGTGGCTGAACGACGCCTACACGGGCGAGGTCACGATCGAGGGAGACGGCGTCGAATAGGGGGCGCTAGAAGCCCTTCCGGTCCTCCATGCGCATCGCGCCGGGAGAAGCCATCACTACGCTGGGGTCGACTCCCTGGGAGCGGGAGCTCCGCGCAAGAGGCCCTCAGTGCTCAGATCCTCATCAACATCGGGCCAATGTATCCCGAAGCCACCGCCAGCAACCTGCCAGTTGTTCCTCTGAGCCTCGGTAGCGTGAAGAAGCCGCGGGTACCACGTGAGTGGCACGGAAATCGTGCGTCCATCGAGCAGGTCCACCGTGAGCGTGTCCTCAGTCACACGCACGTCCTGCACTCTTTCTCCAGCCCTAGGTTCCGAAACGCTCATCCCAAGCCTCAAGGAACATTGTCGCATAGCGTTCCACAAGTCTCTCGACCCGTCGGAGCTCGACTGGACGGAAGCCGTAGTTTGCCGCCAGTGCAACGGGACGTAGCCAGAACTTCGCGGAGTCAGCGTCGCGATCGACATGCACATGCGGGGGTTCGTTCGGTTCGTGGCTGTAGAAGTAGAACCGGTATGGCCCTTGGCGAACGAGCGTCGGCAACCGCTAGAAGCCCTTCCAGTCCTCCATGCGCTGACAGCCCTCCTCGACCTGGTCGTCGGGGGTGGTGACGGACAGGCGGACGTAGCCCTCGCCGTTGAGGCCGTAGCCACGACCAGGGGTGACGACAACGGCGCACTCGTCGATGAGGCGAGCGGCGAAATCGCCGCTGGTGATGCCGTCGGGGAGCTTCGCCCAGACGTAAAGCGAGGCCTTCGGCGGGTCGACCTCGAGGCCCATCTTGCGCACAGCCTCGACGATGCGGTCGCGGCGGCGCTGGTAGATGGCGTTGTGCTCGTCGATGACGTCCTGGGGGCCCTCGACGGCCTCGATGGCCATCTCCTGGATGGCCTGGGGGATGCCGCTGTCGATGTTCGACTTGACCCGCATGAGGGCGTCGACAAGCTCGCCGTTGCCGACGGCCATACCGATGCGCCAGCCGGTCATGTTGTAGATCTTCGACCAGGAGTTGAACTCGATGGCGACGTCGCGGGCGCCGGGCACCTGGAAGATGGACATGGGGCGGTAGCCGTCGTAGGCCACGTCGCAGTAGGGGTTGTCGTGGCAGATGGAGACGTCGTATTCCTTCGCCCAGGCGACGACCTTCTCGAAGAACGCGAAGTCGGCGACGGCGGCGGTGGGGTTGTTGGGGTAGTTCAACCAGAGGACCTTGGCCTTGGCGGCGAGGTCCTCGGGGATGGCGTCGAGGTCGGGCTTCCACTCGGACTCGCGAGTCAACGGCAGCTTGATGGTGACGCCGCCAGCGAACATGGTGCCGATCTCGTAGACGGGGTAGCCGGGGTCGGTAGCGAGGGCCACGTCGCCGGGGTCGATGAGGGTGAGCGCCATGTGGGCGATACCCTCCTTCGAGCCGATGAGGGCGAGGCACTCGCGCTCGGGGTCGAAGGAGGTCTCGAAGCGGCGCTCGTACCAGCCGGAGATGGCCTGGCGCAGCTCGGGCAGGCCTTCGGACTCGGGGTAGCGGTGGTTGAGGGGGTTATCGGCGGCGCGGTGGAGCCGGTCGAGGATGTTGGGGGGCGTAGGGAGGTCAGGGTCGCCGATGCCGAAGGTGATGACATCGATGCCCTGAGCCTTCTTGGCGGCGATGACCTTGGATATCTGGGCGAAGAGGTAGGGGGGAAGCTCTTCGACCCGCTTGGCCAGCTTCATAGCTACTCCTGGCGGTTGGTCCCGGGGTCAGATCAAACGCGCCCGCTTACAGCCGGCGCGCAGTCGCGTGATCGTAACGCGCACCGCTCGCAGCCGCAGCCGCGTGGCCGGGGGAGGCGCTACAGGTCGGCGAGGCGCTGGATGAGTGACTCCCAGCGGCCGACTTCGGCGGCGGGGTCGTCGCTGTACGGGGTGATGGTGACGGTGGTGACGCCTTCGGCGGCGAATTCGGCCATGCGGTCGAGGAAACGCTCGCGCTCCTCTCCGGAGTCGAGGGAAGGGCCGGTCCAGGCGACGGTCTTCTCAATGGCGTCGTAGTCGGTGCCCTCGGCCTCGCAGTGGGCGCGGAGGACGTTGAACTTGTGCCGAACCTCCTCGGCCTCACTGCTGGTCAGGTTGCAGGCGTCCGCGTAGCGGGCGACGAGGCGCAGGGTCTTGCGTTCGCCACGACCGCCGATGAGCAGCTCAGGGTGGGGCTGGCTGACGACCTGGGGCACGTTGAGGGTCTCGGCGAGCTGGTAGTGCTTGCCCTCGAAGGGCCCGTCCTCGTCGCTCCACATCTGGAGGCAGATCTGGATGGCCTCTTCGAGCCGCTCGAAGCGCTCGGCGAGGGGCGGGAATGGAACGCCGAGGCCGAGGTGCTCCTGCTCGTTCCAGGCGGCGCCGATGCCGAGCCAGGCGCGCCCGCCGGAGAGCACGTCGAGCGTGCTGACCTGCTTGGCGAGCATGCCGGGATGGCGGTAGGTAACGCCCGTGACGAGCAGGCCCAGCCGGATAGTTGAGGTGCGGCCGGCGACGAATCCGAGGGCCGTGTAACCCTCAAGCATGTCCAGCTCAGGCGCCCCGATCCACCCGATCTGGAAGAGGTGGTCCATAAAGGAGAGGCGCGTGAGCCCGACGTCCTCGGAGACGGCTCCGAGGTCGGCGAGGCGCGGCCCCATTTCGGCGGGGCCGCCCTGCCAGGTGAAGTTGGCGACGTGGATGCCGGCCCGCACCGGCCCTAGGAGATTCCGCGGCGCTTGAGCTCGGCGGGCATACGCTCGGCATCGGCGCTGAGCATCGGGCCCTTCTGGTCGTCGGAGAGGGTACCGGCAGCATCAGCGCCGAACTTCGCGCCGTCGAACAGGATCCACTTCTCGGGAACGATCTCGAGCACGACGCGCAGGGGGGAGTCGAGGGTCTGCACGAAGGCGGCGGCAGCCTCGGGGTTGGTCGGGTTCAGCTTGGCGGCGAACTCGGGGTAGAACCAGTCCTTGGTTTCGCGGTCCTCGTGGATGATGCAGCGGCCCTTGGCGGTGGCGGCGCCGAAGGGACCGGCGTAGCCGGGAGGGCCGGCAGCGCCGCTGACGACGACCGAGACGCGCGGATCGCGGCGGACGGCGGAGATGCGGTGGCGGTGGGCGCCGGCTGTGATCCAGAAGCGTCCGTCCTTCCAGAGGAACGACATGATGACGCCTACGGGCCAGCCATCCTTGGTGCCCCAGTTGAAGGTGCACTCACCGACCCCGTTGAGCAGGTCTTCGAGCTGCTGGTCATCCAGCGGGTAGATGGAGACAGTTTCGTGGTCTTCGACTCCGGGCATTTCGCCCTCCATTCGGGTCAGGGCTCCGCCGTCCGCGCGAGAGAGGGCGTGGCCGGCGAGCGCCTAACACTCGCAGTTTGCCGTGACTGGCGCAAGCACGATGGCGTTCGCACAGTTGGCGGACCACAGGCGCGGCCCGTGCTATGCTCCGCGAAGGTCAGAGCGTCAGATCGTCCCCATGAGAGAAACCTGCTCACACGTCGATTGCCGCCGGAACCCAGCCCATGCCCCGGAGGCAATCACATGACATCGTTCGTCGATCGGACGCTCACCTGCTCGGACTGCGGCGCGCAGTTCACCTTTACGGTAGGCGAGCAGGAATTTTATCAGTCCCGCGGATTCACCAACGAGCCGCGCCGCTGCCCGGAGTGCCGGGCCGCGCGCAAGGCCGCCCGCGGCGAGGGCGGTGGCGGCGGAGGCGGCGGTGGCTACCGCAGCTACGACAGCAACCGTGAGATGTTCAGCGCCGTTTGCGCCGAGTGCGGCCGCGAAGCGCGCGTACCCTTCCAGCCGCGTGGCGACCGTCCGGTGTACTGCAGCGACTGCTTCCGCTCGCGCGGACCGCAGCGCGGTGGCGGCGGTGGTGGTGGCGGCCGCGACCGCAACTGGTAAGCCCTCGAGCTTCCAACTTCCTGTTCCCTAACGCGAGCGCAACCAGCGAGCAGCGTTCCGTGTCCTGAAGGCGCACCCAGCGCCTATACTCCGCGCAGCCCAGAGGAGGGCGGCGTGGAACCAGACACGATCGAGCGGCTCCCCGAGATCCTGCGCGCGTACCTCTCCGAGCATCTTCCCGACGCGCGGAACGTGTCGATTCACAACGTGTCGCGCTCGCCGGGGGGAAACTCGCGCTCGATGTGGTTCTTCGATGCCGACTGGGAGGGCGAAGCGCCGATCGCGAAGCGGCTGATGTTCCGCGCGAACGAGAGCACGTGCTTCCGCGACGAGGAGGCGAGCCTGGAGAAGGAGTACCGCGTCTTCCGCGCCCTCCAGGACACGCCGGTCCCGGTGCCCGCCAACTACTGGTACGAGCGCGACCCCTGTTGGGCGGGCGAGGATTTCGTCATCCGCGAGCGCGTGGAGGGCGACACGAACTTCCGCGACCTGCCCGCGGCAAGCCAGCAGGCGATCCTCGACCACTTCGTCGAGATCCTGGCGGCGCAGCACAACCTGGACTGGGAAGCGATGGGGCTGTCGTTTCTCGGGGCGCCGAAGGACGGCCCGGAATGCGCACGGATGGTGGTGGAGCGCTGGGAACGGGCGACGAAGCGGGAGCTGCTCGAACCGCAACCGGTGATGACGGCGACGATGGCCTGGCTGAAGCGGAACCTCCCGACGGAGGTGGACCGGATCGTGCTGGGGCAGGGGCAGGTGGGGCCGGGGCAGGTCCTGTTCCGGGGCGACCGCGTGGTGGCCTCGCTCGACTGGGAGTCGGCCTTCATCGGCGATCCGATGTCGGACCTGGCGTACCTCGACTTCATGGTGCGGCCGCTCGTGGGGGACGAGGTGGTGGAGGGGCTGATCACGCGCTACGGGGAGCTGAGCGGCATCCCCATCCGGCGGGACAACATGCGCTTCTACACGGTGTTCCAGTCGTACTGGGCGGTATCGGCCTGCCTGGCGGCGGTGAACCGCTTCGCCACGGGCGAGATGCGCAAGACGCAGACGCTCGTGCTGGGGATGGCGGCGCCCCGGTCCTTCCTGCGGCGCATGGAGCGCATCGTGCGAGAGGACGCCGCCTAACGATGCGACCAACACCAGCGGAGATCGTCGAGGGGCTGCAGTACAACCTGCGGGCGGATCTGATCCCGGAGCTGCAGTCGCCGTGGGCGAAGCGCATCGCGGGGAACATGCTCTGGGCGCTGGAGCACTTGAAGCAGCGGCTAGAGGAAGAGCACGCGCTGGCGGTCGATGAGAACGCCGACCTGCGTGGCGTCCTCGCGGCCGCGACCACAGCAAGGGCCGAGGGAGGGACGCTGGCGGACGCGCTGGCATCGATCGACCTGGCACCCGGCGATACGCGGGAGTGGCCGGCTGCCGAAGAGCTCACGGCAGAGAACGCGCGCCTGCGAACGCTCGTGGACGCGATCGTGGAGGCGTTCCCCGCCGAGCGCGACGACGCCGCCGAGGCGCTGTGGCGCGAGATCCTGGGGTACATCGCCAGGCAGACCGAACGCGACGGCGCACTTATCGAGATCAACCCCGGCTGACCGGAACCGACCAACACCACAAGGGAGCAGACCGATGACCTACCCGGAGTACGAGAACATCATCGTGGAGCCGCTGGAGGCGGCGGAGGGCGTCGTGCGGGTGACGCTGAACCGGCCGCAGGCGCTGAACGCGCTCTCGGCCGACCTGCTGGACGAGTTCTTCGATTTCCTCGACCACTTCGAGGAAGACCCGAACGCCTACGTGCTGCTGCTGCGGGGCGCGGGGCGCTCCTTCTGCGCGGGCTACGACCTCGCGTCGAGCCGCACGGTGGAGCCGGGCTCGCCCGGGGACATCCTGCGAGAGCAGAGCGTGGGCCGCTCGCGCCGCACGATGATCGACTCGGTCGACCGGTACCTGCGGTTGTTCAACACGCGCAAGCCGACGATCGCGCAGGTTCACGGCCACTGCATCTCCGGGGGTACGGAGCTGATCTCGATGTTCGACTTCGTGGTGTGCAGCGAGACGGCGAAGTTCGGGCACATCGCAGGGCGGCACATGGGCACGCTGCGCACGCTGTCCCTGTGGCCGTGGACGGTGGGCTACCGCCGGGCGAAGGAGCTGTTCATGACGGGCGAGCTCATCGACGGGAAGACCGCCGACGAGTGGGGCCTCGTGAACAAGGCCGTGCCCGACGAGGAGCTGGAGGACGCGGCGCTGCACCTGGCGCGCAAGATCATGCGCATTCCGCTCGAGGTGAACATCCTGCACAAGCACTCGGTAAACCGCTGGATGGAGATCCAGGGCCTGCAGCCCGCGATCCACTCGGCGGCGGAGTTCGACGTGTACACGGCCTTCATCGACGGGCGCCCGGGGTTCCGCGAGCGGGTGGAGGCGGACGGCCTGCGGGAGGCGCTGAAGTGGCGCGACCGGGAGTGGCGCGGCACCGAGCTCTGGGACCACGGGAAGGAGCCCGAGTCTTAGCCTCCCCGTAGGATCGCGGGCATGGACGTGCTGCCGGAGGCAGACCAGAAGGCGGCGGTCGTGCGGACGATGTTCGACCGCATCGCGCCTTCCTACGACCGCATGAACCGGATCATCACGCTGGGGTTCGACCAGCGCTGGCGGCGCTCGCTCATCGATGCGCTGGGGGTCGACGGCAGCGACACGGTGCTCGATCTGGCCTGCGGGACGGGGGACTTCGCCCTCATGGCGCGGGAACGGGGGGCACGTGTCATCGGGCTGGACTTCGCGGGAGCGATGCTGACGGCGGCTCGCCGGCGGTGTCCCGAGTCGGTCGCGCTCGTGCGCGGCGACGCGCTAAGGCTGCCGCTGGCGGACGGCAGCCTGACGGTAGCGGTGTCGGGGTTCGCGCTACGCAACTTCGTGGCGATTCCGCCCGTGCTGGAGGAGCTTGCGCGGGTGCTGCGCCCGGGCGGACGGGTCGGGCTCCTGGAGGTCGATGAACCGCGCTCGGGGCTGCTACGGCTGGGGCATGGGGTGTACTTCCAGCGAGTCGTGCCGGCCATCGGAGCGCTGCTGAGCGACGGGAGCGCCTACCGCTACCTGCCCGCCTCGGCGGCGTACCTCCCGGACGGGGAGGGGCTCCGCACCATGCTGGAGGAGGCCGGCTTCACGAACATCGAGAAGCGCAGCTACCTCGGCGGGGCGGCGCAGTCAGTGATGGCGGTGCGGGCATGAGCGCCGAGCGGGCGCTACCCGCGTCGGGCAGTTTCGGCGCGTGGCTGGCGGCGGCGCGCCCGCCGACGCTGACGGCGGCGATCGCACCGGTGCTGGTCGGGACGGGCGTGGCGGTCGGAAACGACGTGTTCTCAGCAGGGCCCATGATCGCCGCGCTCTTCGGGGCGATCTGCCTGCAGGTCGGGGCGAACTTCGCCAACGACGTCTTCGACTTCGAGCGGGGCGCCGACGCGGGCGACCGGCTTGGTCCGCCTCGGGCAACGCAGATGGGGCTGCTCACCCCCACGCAGATGAAGGTGGGGATGTGGGCTGCATTCCTGCTGGCCTTGCTCGCGGGTATCTATCTCGTCGTGACGGCAGGCTGGATCGTGGTCGTGATCGGGCTCGCGAGCATCGTGGCGGGGCTCATCTACACCGGGGGGCCATGGCCGGTGGGGTATCACGCGCTCGGCGACGCCTTCACGTTCGGATTCTTCGGGATGGTGGCTGTGGTGGGCACGTACTTCGTGCAGGCGGAGGCGGCGCCGGGCCTGGTGTGGCTGGCGGCGGTCCCGGTCGGGTGCACGGTGACGGCGATCCTCGTGGCCAACAACCTGCGCGACATCGACACGGATCGGGCAGCGGGCAAGACGACGCTGGCAGTGGTGCTGGGGGAGGGGGGAACCCGCGCCTGGTACCTCGTGCTGATGGCCGCGGCCTACGGCGTTGCGATCGCGCTCTGGCCCGTGACGCGCGTCGAGCCGTGGGCGTTGCTGGTGCTGGCGAGCCTGCCGTTCGCGATTGCGCCGCTGCGGGCCGTTATGGGTGGGACGGCGGGGCGAGCGCTGAACGCCACGCTCGTGCAGACGGCGCGCCTGCACCTCATCTTCGGGGCGCTGCTGGCGCTGGCCCTGACCGACTGGCTCCCGGCCTAACGGCCCAGGACCTCGTCGGCGTAGGTGGTGGTGATGTGGCCGTCCGCCTCGAGCTTCGCGTACTCCTCGTCGCTTATGCCGAGCAGCTCGCGGTAAACGTAGTCGTTGTGCTCGCCGAGGAGGGCCGGGGCGGTGCGAATGGTCACGTCGGAGCGGGAGAAGGTGAAGGACGGGGCGGGGAACTCGGTAGTGGGGTAGTCCTCGGTCGCCTCAAGTCGCTGGAAGGCGGGCGACTGGATGGCGTGCGAGTCCTCGGTCACGTCCTTCGCGCTGAGGACCGGTCCGGCGGTGACGCCGACCTCCTGGAGGTCGCGGAACAGCTCCTCGCGGTCTCGGTGGGCGATCCAGGCGGCGAGCTCCTCCTCGATGGCGTCCTCGGCAGCGCGGCGACCCTCGGCCGTGGCGAGCTCGGGGGCCGTCGCCCAGGAAGGGCGGCCAAGGTAGTCGACGAGCGCCGCCCACTCGGCGTCGCTGCGGCAGCTTAGGGCGAGCCACTGCTCCTCGCCGCGGGCGGCGAAGACGCCGTTGGGGGCGAAGCCCTCGGTGCTGCGATTGCCGATGGAGCCCGCGGCGCGCCCGTTCCAGGCGGCGTCGAGGGCGGCCTGGGGAAACATCGAGGCGGAGCACTCGGCCTGGGCCAGCTCGATGGTCTGGCCCTGGCCCGTGCGGCGGCGGTGGCGGAGGGCGGCGAGCGCGGCGAAACCGCCGTGCATGCCCACGAAGAAGTCGCCGGCGAACGTCTGGATGTTCGTCTCGGGGGCGGAGTCACGGTAGCCGCGCAGGATGGTCGAGCCGGCGACGCCATCGATGTGCGCGCCGTAGCCGCGGCCCTCGACGTAGGCTCCGGTGCGGCCGTAGGCGGGCAGGTGCAGGATGACGATGTCGGGGCGGGCGGCGCGGATGGCGTCGTCGTCGAGGCCAAGCTTCTCCAGCGTGCCCCGCGCGAGGTTCTCGGCGAGCACATCGCTGATGGCGATCAGGCTCTTGACGATGGCGAGGCCCTCGGGGCGGCGGCTATCGACGGTGAAGGAGCGCTTGTTGCGAATGACGTGGATGAAGGCGGGGCTGTTGTTCCAGGGGCGGGGGC
>VXLW01000026.1 GCA_009841435.1 Dehalococcoidia bacterium
TTTATTCTCCTCCAACCCCGCCCCCCCCGCCTGTCCCGGTTTGTCGGGGGCTGTCTTTTGTGTGCGGCCTGCCGGGGTAGGGTCGCGCGACCGGCGGATGGGCCGGGCAGGGGGTCGCGATGAGCACCGAGGAGCGGCTGGCGGAGCTGGAGGCGCGGCTGTCTGCGCTTGAGGACGAGCGGGGGGTGGTCGCGAACATGTACCGCTACGCCCACAGCATCGACTACGGGCTGGAGGCGCAGTGGGTCGACTGCTTCACGGAGGACGGGGCGTTCGACATGCGCCGGCCGCCGGACTTCGACACGCCCGGGAACCGCATCGACGGGCGCGAGGCGCTGGCGGCGTTCATCGCGACGCACACGCGCGCGCCGGAGACGTGGCACAAGCACATGATGGTGCAGCCACGGATCGTGCTCGACGGGGACACGGCGAAGGTCGAGAGCTTCTTCACGCGGTTGGACGAGGACGAGACGGAGGAGCCGTACGTGCTCGTGTTCGGGCGCTACCGGGATACCGTGCATCGTTGCGAGGACGGACTCTGGCGATTCAAGGAGCGGATTGTCGAGATCGAGGCGATCAAGGGGCGTCCGGCCCCCGACCGGAGCTAGCCGGCGGGACTAGAATCGCGGGGGAGGGCGGCATGGCGCAGACGTTCACCCCATCAGAGGCGCCCTGGGGCGAGGACGACCCGTTCCTCGCGAACCCGTACGACTTCTACGCGTGGGGGCGGGAGCACAGCCCGCTGCGGGTGGACACGGCCCGGAGCGGGGCGTGGGGTGAGGCGGTAGGCCGTATCAACGAGCGGGTGGCGGTGCAGTTCGGGCGGGGGCACGGGGTCTGGTTCGTCTTCCGGCACGACCAGTGCGTCGAGATTTCGCGGGACCACGACCACTGGACGATGGAGCCGCGGGCGGGGCAGTACGACCTCGACCCGGAGACGGGTGAACGGCTGCCGCGGACGGTTGGGCTGCTGAACAGCGACCCGCCCGAGCACACGCGGCTGCGGTCGCTGGTGGCGGAGGCGTTCACGCCGAAGACGGTCGAGCAACTGGGGCCACGCATCCGGGAGATCGCGGAGGAGTTGCTCGACGCCGTGCCCGACGACGGGCACTTCGACCTCGTGGAAGCGTTCAGCCACCCCCTGCCGGTGATCGTGATCGCGGAGATCCTGGGGGTTCCGAGCGGCGACCGGGCGAAGTTCAAGCAGTGGTCGGATGAGGCCATCATCGCGATCGAGACGCGGGGACGGGGGCCGGGGCGCTACCCACTGGGCGGACGCGCGTTTCCGGCGTTGCGGTCGTACTTCACGGAACTGATCGAGGCGCGGCGGCGGGAGCCACGGGACGACCTCATCAGCGGGCTGGTGCGGGCGGAGGTGGAGGGGTCGCGGCTGACGCCCGACGAACTGATCCACCTGCTCATCCTGCTGCTGGTGGCGGGGAACGAGACGACGCGCGATCTCATCGGGAACACGGTGCTGGCGCTGCTGGAGCACCCGGAGCAGCTGGCGCTGCTGCGCTCGGACCCGTCGCTGGCGCCGAACGCGATAGAGGAGGTGCTGCGCTACAGCGCGCCGGCGCAGTACATGTCGCGGCGGGCGAAGGCGGCGACGGTGGTGGGGGACGCCCGGATCGAGCCGGGGGAGGAGGCGGTACTGTGGTTCGGTTCGGCGAACCGGGACGAGCAGGTCTTTTCGGAGGCGGACGCCTTCGACATCCGGCGGGCGAACGCGAACCGGCACCTGACGTTCGGGATTGGGACACACTTCTGTCTGGGGGCGCCGCTGGCAAGGCTGGAGGGCGCGATCGCGATCGAGGCGCTGCTCTCGCGATTCGGTGGCATCCGGCGAGCGGACGACAGCGTGTTGCCCCGCATGCCGAGCCTGCAGCACCGGGGCGTGCGTTCGCTGCCGCTGGTGGTGGAGCGGGCCTAGTCTGAGGACCGGCGGGGCCAGAGGCGGTCGACGACGTCCTTGAGGCCGGCGCTGATGAAGAGGAGCACAGCAAAGAGGAGGCGGCTGAGGTCGCCGTCGACGAAGTAGGCGACGACGACGAGGGCGATCACGGCGGCGGCGATGGCGGGGACGGTTCGCCGGGTCGCGAGGAGAGCGACGAGTCCGACGCCAAGCATGGCAAGGCCGGCCAGGGGAAAGAGGGCCCAGGCGACACCGATGGCGGGGGCGGCTCCGCGACCGCCCTTGAAGGAGAGCCATGGAGGGAAGACGTGACCAACGACGACAAGGACGCCCGCGGTGAGCACGACCCACTCGTCGCTGGTGATGGCGATGACGATGGTGATCGCGATGGCGCCCTTGAGCAGATCGAGGATGGTGGCGGCGAGAACGGCGTAGATGCCGCCGACCTGGAGGAGGTTGCCGGAGCCGACGTGGCGATCGCCGATGGTGCGCAGGTCGACCCCATGGCGATAGCGAGCGAGGAGCCAGGAGAAGGGAATCGAGCCGGCGAAGAGGCCGAGGAGCAGTGCGGCGACGTTGATAGCCATAAGAACGCAGGGGCGATCGTACGCCCTGACCCGCAAATGGCGGGCGGGACTGCTGTGTTAACGCCCACTTAAGCCCCAGGGGCTAGCGTCCCTCGCGACGAGAGCCGGGCCCCGATCGGTTCGGCAAATCACTCAGGGGGCATCACTACTTCCGTGACCTTCCAGAAGAACATCCTCAACCCGGCGCAGCGGCGATGGCTGCTGCTCCTCATCACCGGCCTGGCGGCGTTCGCGCTCGTCACGGTCGCGTGCGGCGGCGGTGACGAAGGCGACGCTTCTCAGACCGCTGCAACCGAGGCGGCTGCGGACAGCGGCGAAGAGCCAGCGGACACTGACGACGAGAACCCCTACGCGGACCTCTCCGGCGAGATTCGCATCGACGGCTCCTCGACGGTGTTCCCCATCGCCGAGGCGATGGCCGAGGAGTTCGGGTACGTCTCCGACGTTCGGGTGAACGTGGCCTTCTCCGGCACGGGCGGCGGCTTCGAGAAGTTCTGCCGTGGCGAGACCCAGATCAGCGACGCTTCCCGTCCCATCAAGGACTCGGAGCGCGAGGCCTGCGCCGAGAACGGGATCGATGACATCGTCGAGATACAGGTGGCCATCGACGCTCTCACTGTCATGATCCATCCGGATAACGACTTCGCCCACTGCATGACGGTGGCGGAACTGAACCATGCTTTCCGAGCCGACGGCGCCAAGAAGTGGAGCGACCTCCGCGCCGAGTGGCCGGACGACGACATCATCGCCTACTACCCCGGCGCCGACTCGGGCACCTTCGACTACTTCAATGAGGCCATCATCGAAGAGTTCGAGGGCTCGACCCACCGTGGCGACGGCACGCCGTCCGAGGACGACAACATCCTCACCCTGGGCATCGGCCGCGACAGGAACGCCATCGGTTACTTCGGCTTCGCCTACTTCCTGGAGGCCGGCCAGAGCCTCCAGGCGGTGTCGGTCGACGGCGGGGACGGCTGCGTGGCCCCGAGCTTCGAAGCCGCTCTCTCGGGCGAGTACACGCCGCTCTCGCGGCCGCTCTTCATCTACACCCGCTCCAGCCTGCTGAGCGAGCGCCCGGAGCTGGCCGGGTTCATCCAGTTCGTCCTTGAGAACGTGGACGCGATCGTGCCGGAAGTCGGCTACGTGACGATGCCGGCCGACCTGCTCGCGGAGCAGTTCGCGAAGATCGCGCCGTACGTGAACTAAGGCCCGACGGCCTCGTCCGTCCCCATGCCAGGGGGCGCAGCCTCGGTGCTGCGCCCCCTGTTTGCGTCCGCGGAACCAGCACGCCGAGAAGGCCGTAAGATGCGCCTTTGCGCCCGTGTCTGCGGGCCATACCGAGAGCAACGGAGACGGCTATGACCGGTCCCCTGAACGATGTGCGGGTGCTGGACCTGACACAGCACATCGCAGGCCCCTACGCGACGAAGCTGTTCGCGGATTTTGGGGCCGACGTGATCAAGATCGAGCGCCCCGGGGGCGACCCCTCCCGGCGGCTGGGTCCCTACAAGGGCGGGGAGCCGCACCCGGAGAAGAGCGGAACGTTCTTCTACTTCAACACCAACAAGCGGTCGGTCGTGCTCGACCTGAAAGACGAGCGCGGCCAGGAGGCGTTCTGGCGGCTGCTGGAGAACGCCGACCTCGTGGTGGAGAGCTTCCGGCCGGGGGTCATGGACGACCTCGGGATAGGCTTCGACGCGATCCACGAGCGGCGGGCGAACGTACCGCTGGTGTCAATCACGAACTTCGGGCAGGTGAGCCCGTACCGCGACTACAAAGGCTCGGACCTGGTGCTCTACGCCTTCGCCGGGGAGATGTTCTCGACGGGGCTGCTGGAGCGGGAGCCGGTGAAGATGTACGGCACGGCGGCGCTGGTGCAGTCGGGCTCGGCGGCGGCGACGGCGTTGATGGGCGCGCTGATGGCGGGCCGTTACCAGGGCGTGGGCCAGCACGTCGATTTCTCGATCGCGGACAGCCACCTGGTCGGCGTCGACCGACGGCACGCGACAGTGATGGGGTACCAGTACTCCGGGCGGAAATCGCTGCGGTCGCCGGGAGCGGCGATCGGCATGCTGAACGGCGTGTTCCCCTGCCAGGACGGCTGGGTGGACCTGCAGGGCGGCGGGCCGCGGTTCGCGAACGCCCGGGAATTCCTCGGCTACCCGGACTGGATGGAGGACCCGAAGTGGGACGACCCCGCCATCCAGATGAATGCGGAGGCGATCGAGGAGTTCAACGCGTTCTTCTACGTGTGGCTCTCGGAGCACACGAAGCGGGAGATCTGGGAAGCGGCGCGCAAGGTGCGCTTCCTCTGCGGGCCGCTGTTTACGATCGACGAGGTATTCGATGACCCCAACTTCCGCGCTCGCGGGTTCTGGGAGATGGCGGAGCACGAGGAACTCGGGCAGGTGGAGATCCCGGGGCGCCCCTTCCTGATGTCGGAGACGCCGTGGGAGCTGCGGCGTCCGGCGCCGCTGCTGGGCGAGCACACCGCGGAGGTGCTGGGGGAGGCCGGCTACGACGCCGGAGCGATCAACGAGCTGGCCTCGGCCGGCGTGGCGGAGGTGCGCTGATGGCGAACCAACCGCTCGAAGGGATCCGCATCCTCGACCTCGGCGGCGTGTGGGCGGGCACGTTCTCGACCGTGCTGCTGGCCGACCTGGGCGCGGAGGTGCTGAAGCAGGAGAACCAGTTCGTATGGCAGCCGAGCACGCGGGCGGTGCCGGGACCACGCATCCCGAAAGCCATGGCCGAGGCAGGTGCGGGCTGGGTCACGGGGCTGCCGAACAGCGATCCGGGTGAGAGCCCGTGGAACTACCACCCGATGTTCGTGAGCCTGTACCGGAACAAGCGCAGCTTCACGCTCGACATCCGGCAGCCGGAGGGCAAGGAGATCCTGGGGCGGCTGGCGGCGATGTCGGACGCGGTGCTGGAGAACAGCGCCGTCGGCACGATGGAGAAACTGGGCATCTCGTACGAGTGGCTGCGGGAACAGCGCGACGACATCATCTTCCTGCGGGCGCCGGGCTACGGAATCACCGGTGAGTACGCGACTGCGAGGACGATGGGCGCCCATCTGGAAGGGACGATGGGGCACCAGATCCTGCGTGGCTACCTGGGCAGCGATCCGAACTCGAACAGCGGCATCTTCGCGGCGGACTACATCGCGGCGGCGCAGATCGCGCTGGCGATCATGATGGCGATCTGGCACCGGAACAACACCGGCAAGGGTCAGTTCATCGAGATGGCGCAGGCGGAGAACGCGGCGGCGATGTTCGCGCAGGCGTACATGAACTACAGCCTGACGGGCGAGGTCGAAAACGCAATCGGGAACCGCTCCATCTACGCGTCCGACGGGCAGGCGCCGTCGGGCGTCTACCCGTGCCTCTCGCCGGGCGGCGCGGATACGGGCGACGACCGATGGATCGCGATCACGGTGACGAGCAACCCCACGTGGGAGGCGCTGCGGACGGTGATGGGCGATCCCGAGTGGGCGCAGGCGCCGGAACTCGCGACGGCGGCGGGCCGGGCGGCAGCGCAGGACCTCCTCGACGAGAAGCTGGCGGATTGGACGGCGGGCTTCGAGGACGAAGACCTGTTTGCGCGGCTGCAGGCGGCGGGCGTGGCGGCGGCGCCCGTGCTGGAGGCCTCGCGCGTGCTCGACGACCCGCACGTGCAGGCGCGGAACCTCTACATCCCGCAGGAGCTGCAGGACGACATCGGCGTGCACCGTTACCCGCGCCCGGTCTACGACTTCCCCGAGTCGGAGGGCGGCATCCGGCGTCCGCCGGTGGCGTTCGGGCAGGACAACGACTACGTGTACCGGGAGCTGCTGGGCATGAGCGACGAGGAGTGCGCGCGGCTGGAGGCAGAGGGGCACATCGCGACGTCGTTCAGCGAGACGCTGTGAGCGACGCGCCCGTCCCGGCCATCGAAGGCGCGTGCGACGCGCGCTTCGAGGGCGTGCGCGAGGCGTTCGCCCGTAACTTCTCGGAGTCGGGCGACATCGGCGCTTCGGTGGCGCTGGCCCTGCACGGCGAGATCGTGGTCGACCTGTGGGCCGGGCACGTGGACCGGGAGCGCACGCAGCCGTGGGAGCGCGATACGGTCGTGCTCATCTACTCCTCGACGAAGGGGGTTGTCGCGCTGGCCGCGCACATGCTGGCGGACCGCGGCCTGATCGACTTCGAGGCGCCGGTGGCGGATGTCTGGCCGGAGTTCGCGCAGGCGGGCAAGGAAACACTGCCGCTTCGCTACGTGCTGACGCACCAGGCAGGGCTCCCGGCGATCGACGAGGAGCTGCCCATGGGGGCGGAGCTGGAGTGGGACATCATGGCCGGGGCGCTGTCGCGACAGGCGCCGCTCTGGGAACCGGGCGAGAAGCAGGGCTACCACGCGGCGACCTTCGGCTGGCTCGTGGGCGAGGTGATCCGGCGGGTGGACGGGCGGTCCGTGGGGACGTTCATCCGGGAGGAGATCGCAGGGCCGCTGGGCGTGGACTTCCTGCTCGGGTTCGGTCCGGAGGAAGACCACCGCGTTTCCGACCTGCACCTGGCGCAGGTTCCCGCCGAGGAGCTGCCCAGCCTGGCGGCGGCGGCGCTGCTCGACCCGAAATCGCTGGCGGCGCGCTCGTTCAACATCGCGCCGCGGGGGCCGAACAAGGGCCGGAACAGCCGCGCCTACCGGGGTTCCGAGCAGCCGGGGTCGAATGGTCACTCGAACGCCCGGGCGCTGGCGACGATCTACGGGGCGCTGGGGAACGGGGGCGAGTGGCAGGGCCAGCACCTGCTGAGCGAAGCGAGTATCCGGCGGGCGGGAACGGAACAAACGCAGGGCCGAGACATCATCCTGCAGACGCCCGTGCGGCGGACGCTCGGGTACATGATGCCGGTGCCGGCCGTACCGGACCCGCGAGGTGAGAACGCCTTCGGGCACGCGGGGATGGGTGGCTCGCTCGGGTTCTGCGACCCGGACGCTGGTCTTGGGTTCGGGTATGCGATGAACCAGATGTGGACGAATACGCTCGACCAGGACGACCCGCGGGCGGCTCGCCTGATGCGGGCGGTCTACGAGTCGCTGGGCTGATCGGCGAGGGCGAGGGCGAGGGCGGGGATGTCCTGCCCGGCGAGGAGCGGGGGCAGGGGACCGAGGACGTGGGGGCCGAGGCCGGCAAGGGGGTCGGAGGG
>VXLW01000054.1 GCA_009841435.1 Dehalococcoidia bacterium
GTGTGGGGGCGGGCAGGCTCGGCGGGGGGTGTTAGGTTTGGCGAGAAGCCGAGGTCAACTTGGCGGACTTCGGTGGGGTCGCTGGCTGTCTGGCGCTGGTCGGCTTCGTCCAGGGCGATGTCGACGACGATGAGCTCGTCGCGGAACTGGGGGGCGGTGGCGACGACCTCGCCTTGGGCGTCGAGGACGATGGAGTTTCCGTCGAACACGAGCTCGTCCTGCCCGCCGACAGCGTTGACGTACGCGATGGCGATGCCGTTGTCGGCGGCCCGGGTTGCGAGCATGCGGGCGCGCTCGGCGCCGCGTCCGCGGTGGTAGGGGGAGGCGTTGATGTTGACGCAGAGCTCGGCGCCGCCGAGGGCCATGCCGGCGACGGGGCCGTCCGCCTCCCAGATGTCCTCGCAGATGCTGACGCCGAAGGTGAGGTCGCCGGCGCCATACACGGGCGTCGTGCGTCCCGGCGCAAAGTAGCGTTCCTCGTCGAAGACGCCGTAGTTGGGCAGGAGGCGCTTGTGGTAGGTGTCGGCCCAGCGGCCGTCGACAAAGACGGCGGCGGCGTTGAAGGGGGCCTCATCGGCAGGGTCGACGAAACCGACGACGGCGACGATGCCGTCGGTCTCGGGGGCGAGGGCGGCGGTGGCCTCGCGGGAGGCCTCGCAGAAGGAGCGGCGCAGGAGCAGGTCCTCCGGCGGGTAGCCGGTCACGGCGAGCTCGGGGAAGGCGACGATGGCGGCGCCCGCCTCGCGGGCGGCGGCGATGGCGTCGCGAATGCGCGCGCAGTTGCCGTCGATGTCGCCGACGGTGGTGTTGAGCTGGGCGAGGGCGACTCGGCAGGACCTCACCGCTTCAGCATAGCCGCTCGGGACACAAGGTCCGTCGTTCCGGGCGTCTACAATGCGGGCCATGCAGGACGTGCTCGCGCTGATCCTGGCAGGCGGGCAGGGCGACCGGCTCTCGGTGCTCTCGGAGCAGCGGGCGAAGCCGGCGGTGGTGTTCGGTGGGCAGTACCGGATCGTGGACTTCGCGCTGAGCAACTGCGCGGCCAGCGATATCGACCAGCTGGCGGTGCTGACGCAGTACCGGCCGCGGTCACTGGTGAACCACATCGGATCGGGTCGCGCATGGGGCTACGACACGCCGGACCGGCACATCGAGATCCTGCAGCCGTACCTGGGCCGGGCAGACATGGACTGGTACCAGGGCACGGCGGATGCGGTCTACCAGAACCTCTACCTGATCGCGCAGTCGCGGGCGGAGGAGGTGGTGATCCTCTCGGCGGACCATGTCTACCTGATGTCGTACCGGAACATGGTGGCCTACCACCGGCGGCAGCAGGCGGACGTGACGATCGGGGTGTACTCAGTGCCGCTGGAGGAGGCGCACCGCTTCGGCGTGCTGGAGCTGGACGCGAGCGGCCGGATGGTCGACTTCCAGGAGAAGCCGCCGCAGCCGAAGTCCACCTGGGTGTCGATGGGGATTTACTGCTTCAAACGGGACGTGCTGATCGAGGCGTTGCAGGAAGACGCAAGCCTGGCGGCAAGCTCGCACGACTTCGGCCGGGACATCGTGCCACGCATCTTCGGGAGCAAGCGGGTGTTCGGGTACCAGTACCTCGACTACTGGCGGGACGTGGGGACGATCGAGGCGTACTGGCAGGCGAACATGGACCTGATCGAGCGGTACCCGCCGCTGAACCTGGCGAATGCGGACGCGCCTCTGCGAACGTCGCGGGTTTCGCAGACACCGGCGCGGTTCGGGGCGAAGGCGTCGCCGAACCATGCGCTCATCTCGCCGGGGGCGCAGATCGACGGGACCGTGGAGCGCTCGGTGATATCGCCGGGGGTGGTGGTCGAGGAGGGGGCGCTGGTGCGGGACTCGATCGTCTGTCACGACGCCGTCGTCCGTTCGGGGGCGGTGGTGGACCGGGCAATCCTCGACAAGGACGTGGAAGTGGGGCCGGGGGCAACGGTGGGTGCGGGGGACGAGTCGGTGGTGAACCGGGAGCGACCGGACATCGTGAATTGCGGCATCTCGATCGTGGGGAAGCGGGCGGTGGTGCCGCCGGGAATGACGATCGGGCGGAACGTCATCATCGGGCCGGGGGTGGAGGAGGAGCTGGCGGGGCTGGACGCAGTCGAATCGGGGGAGACGGTCCTGCCGGAGCAGATGCCGCTCCACCTCTTCGTCTGACGTGCGCCTCTTCAGCGTGGAGGAGGCGCGGGAGCTGCTGCCGCAGGTGCGGTCGGTGCTGGAACGGCTGCGGGAAGCATTCGTGGAGCTGCGGGGATCGCGGGCGAGGGAGGCGGCGCAGCGGCGGGCGTCGCTGGCGGACGGGCACCCGATCGCGCTGCCCTCACCCGGCGATGAGGCAGGGCGGGAGCGCCACGAGGAAACGCTGCGGGAGTGCATGGAGTTGCTCGACGGCTGGGGTATCCAGCTGAAGGATCCGGAGCGGGGCCTGATCGACTTCCCGCACGAGCGGGACGGGGTTGTGGTACTGCTCTGCTACGAGCTGAGCGAGACGGAACTGGCCTACTGGCACCCGGTCGAGACGGGATACGCGGGGCGGCAGCCGCTGTGAGCGAGAGGCTTACATGGCGGTGGCCTGGGATTCCGTACAATCGAGGCAGCGATAGTCGTAGGGGTGAGCCATGACGAGTGCGTTCGGTGTGCGGGATATTTTCGTCGAAGCGAATGGGCTGCGGCAGCACCTCATCGCGCGAGGTTCGGCGTCGGCGCCCAGCGTGGTGCTGCTGCACAACCTCGTGGGACAGGCGCGGATGTTCGACCGCGCGGCCACGGAGCTGGCGGAACGCTTCCAGGTGTTCGCGCTGGACTTCCGGGGCCGGGGGGAATCGGCCTGGGGACCTCACGATGAATACACGCAGAGTGTCTACGTGTCCGACGTCGAGGCGGTGCGGGAGGCGCTGGGGATACAGCGCTTCGCGATCGTGGGGACGGCGATGGGCGGCGGGGTCGCGATGGCCTACGCGGCGCACCACCCGGAGCGCGTGACGGCGCTCGTGATGAACGACATCGGGCCGGACGTGGATGGCGGCGGGGTCAGCCGCATCAGCGACCGGACGGATTCGACGCCGACGGCCTTCCCCGATCTGAAGGCGGTGGTGAACTACTACAAGGAGCACTTCCCCGCGGCCGCGAGGCTCTCCAACCAGCGAGTCGAGGACTACGCGCGCTGGAATGTTCGGCTCAGTGACAACGGGCTGTACGTCTGGAAGATGGACCCGGCGGCGCGTCACGTGGGGATGGGCGTGCCCGAGCAGGACGAGCTCTGGCGGCAGTACCGCTCGATCAAGTGCCCCATCCTCGTACTGCGAGGAGAGCACAGCGACATCCTGAGCAAGGAGACGGCAGCGAAGATGGGTCGCGAGCACCCGGACGCACAGGTGGTCGAGGTGAGGGGGGCGGCGCATCCGCCGCTCCTCACGGAACCGGACGCGCTGTCGGCGCTGAACCAGTTCTTGCCGGCGGAGTAAGGTGTTCCGCATATTGACCGGTCGGGCCCGCGCACCTAGGCTCGAACGACAACTGAATCGAAGAAGCGGCGATCGGGAGGAGTACCCGCTCAGGCGGCCTTGCAGCGAACCGGGGACAGTGAGAGCCCGGCAGGTACGAGAGCGGCGAATGGACCCGGGAGCTCCCTCGCTGAAGCCGGAAACGGTGGGTAGGCGGGGGCGGGATGGGCCCCGTTAGCGGCCCCGGGCGCTCCGTCCGGAAACGGAGGCGCGCCTGCTGAGCGCTCCGGCCCCAATTTCGGGCCGGGGAACGAAGGTGGCACCGCGGGAACTCCCGTCCTTTAGGACCGGGGGTTTTTTTCTGGGCCGGTTTCCTCTGGGCCGCCTGTAGCCGTAGCGACGGAAACGGGCGGCCCCGCGAAGGGGGAACGGAACGGCTTCAGGAAGGGAGCAAGAACGTGCGAACAAGGGACCAGGGAGGTTAGCAATGACGATGACGGAATCAGGGACGGCGCTGGAATCGCGCATGCGAGGGGCGATCGCGCAGCGGTCGCTGCTGCAGCACCCGTTCTACCAGGCCTGGAGCGCGGGGACGCTCGAGGTCGAGCGGCTGCAGGACTACGCGCGGCAGTACTACCACTTCGAGCGGGCGTTTCCGCGCTTCCTGAGCGCGATCCACGCGCGCACGGAGTCGCCGGCGATCCGGCAGCTGCTGCTGAACAACCTCTGGGACGAGGAGCACGGCGAGCGGAACCATCCGGCCCTGTGGCTGGAGTTCGCGGCGGCGCTGGGCGTCTCGGGCGAGGAGGTCGAGGGGTCGACACCCCATCCCGAGACGACGGCGCTCATCGAGCACTACGCGGAGGTGGCGGAGAGGGCGCCGGTGGCGGAAGCGCTGGCGACGCTGTTCGCCTACGAGTCGCAGGTGCCGGCGATCGCGTGGGAGAAGATCAAGGGACTGACAGAGCACTACGACCTGCTCCCGGAGCAGTTCGAGTTCTTCTCGGTTCACCTTGTCTCGGACGTGGCCCACTCGGGCGCCGAGATCTCCGCGATCGAGGAGCTGTGCGAGAACGGCGACGCCGTGGTCGCGGCAGCCGAACGCGCGAGCGAGCGCCTGCTGGGGTTCCTGGACGGCTGCTACGGAGCGGCGGCCTAGCGCCGACCGCCGAGGGAGGATCCTGATGAGCGAGCGAAAGCGCATCCTGACCGGCATCCGGCCGACCGGGTCGCTGCACCTGGGCCACTACGCCGGGGCGCTCGAGAACTGGATCCGACTGCAGCGGGAGTACGACTGCCACTTCCTGATCGCGGACTACCAGGTCTCGGACTACGCGGACGACTTCGAGCGCGTGCGCGAGTCGGTCTGGGAGGTAGCGCTGGACTGGCTGGCCGTGGGGCTTGACCCGGAAGGGAGCTGCTTCGTCATCGAGAGCCTTGTGCCGGAGCACGCAGAGCTGACGACCTGGCTGAGCTGGTACCTGCCGCTGGGAATGCTGCAGCGCAACCCGACGCTGAAGGCGGAGATGGACGACTTCGGGAAGAAGTCGGTGCCGGTGGCGTTCTTCACCTACCCGGTGATGCAGGTGGCGAACATCCTCATGCCGCGGGCCCACCTGGTGCCGGTCGGCGAGGACC
Organism: Dehalococcoidia bacterium; assembly: GCA_009841435.1. Taxonomy (GTDB): domain Bacteria; phylum Chloroflexota; class Dehalococcoidia; order Tepidiformales; family Tepidiformaceae; genus UBA2991. The sequence goes on from VXLW01000054.1 coordinate 5,115, forward strand.
AGCTGCCGCACATCGAGATGACGCGAGAGATGGCGCGGCGCTTCAACCGGCAGTTCCGCGAAGTGTTCCCCGAGCCCGAGGGGCTGGTGGGACGCGTCCCGCGGCTGGTGGGGCTCGACGGGCAGTCGAAGATGAGCAAGTCGCTGGGCAACACCATCGAGCTCAAGGACGACGCGGACACGGTGGCGAAGAAGGTGCGGAGCATGTTCACCGACCCGACGCGGCTTCGCGCGACCGACCCCGGGCACGTCGAGGGCAATCCCGTGTTCATGTACCACGACGCCTTCAACCCGGACACGGACGAGGTGAACGACCTGAAAGAGTGCTACGTGGCCGGCAAGGTGGGCGACGTGGAGGTGAAGCAGAAGCTGACGGTCGCGGTGAACAACCTGCTCGACCCGTTCCGCGAGCGGCGCGCGTATTACGAGGCGCACATGGACGAGGTGCGCGACGCGCTGGAGTCGGGGACGGCGCGGGCGCGGGCGACGGCGCAGGAGACGATGGCGCTGGTACGCGACGCCATGGCGATCAACTACCTGAACGGTCCTTCGCAGGAGAGCTGATCGTGCTGCACCCGACGCTCGACGAGGTAAAGGCGCTCGCAGCGGCGGGCGGGGGGAACCTAGCACCGGTCTACCGCGAGGTGGCGGCCGACCTGGAGACCCCCGTCTCGGCGTACCTGAAGGTGCGCGAGGGTCGGTACTCGTTCCTTCTCGAATCGGTAGAGGGAGGCGAGCGGCTGGCGCGCTACTCGTTCATCGGGGCGAATCCGTACCAGGTGATCCGGACAGGTCCGGGCGAGGCGTACGAGGGCGACCCGCTGAAGCCGCTCGAGGAAGCGCTCGCGGGCCTGAAGGCGGTCGAGATGCCGGGGCTGCCGCGGCTGACGGGCGGGGCGGTCGGTTACGTGAGCTACGAGGCGATTCGCCACTTCGAGCCGCGGGTGCCGGCGAACGAGGACGACCCCGTCGGCATTCCCGAGGCGATGTTCTTGCTGTGCGACTCGATGGTGGTGTTCGACCATGTGCGCCATACGATCCGGGCGGTCGCGCACTGCCGGCTCGACGGCGACCTGGAGGCGTCCTACGAGGAGGCGTCGGCGAAGATCGACGGAATTCTGGAGCGGCTGAGCCAGCCGCTGGCGCTCCCCGTGGAGGAAGTGGCGGAGGTCGCGCGGGCAAGCGCCCAGGGGGTCTCGAACGTGGGGAGGGAGGGGTACGAGCTAATGGTCGAGCGCATCCGCGAGGACGTGGTCGGCGGGGAAATCATCCAGGCGGTGCCTTCGCAGCGGATCCGGCGCCCGACCTCGGTGCACCCGTTCACGATCTACCGGCAGCTGCGCACGGTGAATCCGTCGCCGTACATGTTCTATCTCGATCTGGACGACTTCCAGATCGTGGGAGCTTCGCCGGAGATGCTGGTGCGGGTGGAGGACGGGGTAGTGACGACGCACCCGATCGCGGGGACACGTCCGCGGGGCGCGACTCCCGAGGAGGACGACGCGCTGGCGGAGGAGCTGCTAGGGGACGAGAAAGAGCGGGCGGAGCACATCATGCTGGTGGACCTGGGGCGGAACGACGTGGGGCGAGTGGCGGAGCCAGGGACGGTGCGGGTGGACCAGCTCATGGAGATTGAGCGGTACTCGCACGTGATGCACATCGTGTCGCGCGTCTCGGGGCAGCTGCGGGAGGACCGCACGCCCTACGACGCGTTCCGCTCGGTGTTCCCGGCGGGAACGGTCTCGGGAGCGCCGAAGGTGCGGGCGATGGAGATCATCGCGGAGCTGGAGCAGGAGCGGCGGGGCATCTACGCGGGGGCGGTCGGGTACGCGAGCTTCGCGGGGAGCCTCGACACCTGCATCGCCATCCGCACGATGGTGGTGAAAGACGGGAACGCCTACCTGCAGGCGGGCGGGGGCATCGTGTACGACTCGGAGCCGCCGACGGAGTACCAGGAGAGCGTGAACAAGATGCTGGCGCTGGAGCGGGCCATCGACCAGGCGGAGCTGGCGGCCGCGCAGCAGGCGCCCCAGCAGGTGGAGGCCTAACGATGGCGCAGCGCATCCACCTGGCGGCGATCCTCGAGCGGGAGGGGAAGCTCCTCCTGCTCCGCGGGCCGGGCGAAACGGGATGGAGCCTGCCCGGCGGCGATCTGCTGCCCGAGCACGACGACGTGGACGCGGGAATGGCGGCGATCCTTGGCGGGATGGGAGTCACTGTCGAGGGGCTCGATGAGGCGTTCTACGAAACGCTCTTCATCCCGACGGCCGAGGGGCACATGGTCTACAACGTGTTCGCGACGAGCGCGTGGGAGGGGGAACCGGCGGTGGCGGACGGGGTGGAGCAGATGTGGGCGGAAGCGGGCGCGCTGGCGGACTTGCCGATGGACGAGCATGTACGGGCGGGGGTCCTGGCGGCCTTCGGGCTGGCCGAGCCTCGCGACGACAGCACGGCGATCCTGGAGGCGCTTCAGCGGGAGATGGGGGTCGAGGCCGAGGAGGCGGGCGGCGGGTTTGCATCGCGGCGGGAGGCGGGGCGCGACGTGCTGCG
>VXLW01000041.1 GCA_009841435.1 Dehalococcoidia bacterium
CCCCGAGCCCGAGCGCCCGCAGGCCACCCCCGCCCCCACGGAGGCTCCCGAGCAAGCCGAGCCGGAGCCAACCGCCGCCGAGCCCGCGCCGGCCGCCTCCACCAGCGACGGCGGCGGCCGCGACCTCAGCAACGTCGCCCTCGGCGCGATCGCGGGCGGAGCCGTCCTCGCGCTCCTCGCCATCTTCGCCTTCCTGCTCTCGATCATGCTCGGCAACCGCGGTCCCCAGCCCGAGGCCGAGACTGCGGTCGTGGAGCCCGCCCAGGATCCAGCGCCTTCCGGACCAACGGCCAGCTCGTCCGGGGCATCGACCTTCGCCGCCAGCTCGCGTTCCGAGGCTCCCGAGCCAGAGCCTGAGCCGGAACCCGAACCAGAGGAACCCGAGTACGACGAGTGGGGCCCGCCCCCGACCTAGGCCTCCGCTGCCTCCCGGTCTTGCTCCCTCAAAGCCCTCCCAACGATGACCCAGCGCTGGAGCGCCGTCAGGTTCGCCAGCACCGCCAGGATGATGATCACGACCGTCAGGCCGTTCGCCAGCAGCCCGATGCCCAGCAGGATCACGCGTTCCTGCCGCCGGAAGAGGCCCTCGCGCGTCGCCACCCCCAGCGCCTCGCCCCGCGCCCGCACGTAGCTCACGGCAATGCTGCCGAAGAGCGCCGCGTACCCGAACCCCGCCTGCACGTCCTCCCCCCTCTCCGTGAAGTACCAGACACAGGCTGCCAGCACGAGCGCCTCCCCGACGCGGTCCATCACGGCGTCCAGCAGCGCCCCGTATGGCGTCGCCTGCCCCGTTGCCCGCGCGACCGCTCCGTCCACGAAGTCCATGGCGCTGAACCCGAGGAAGACCGCCCCCGCGATCAGCAACCTTTCCTCCGTAATCAGCCACGCCGCCACCCCGCTCCCGACCACCCCCGCCAGCGTGATCATGTTCGGCGTGATCCCCAGCCGCCCCACGCCCCGCCCGATGGCGGCGCTCGCCGAGGCCGGGATGCGCTCGGGCAGGAGCTGCCGCTTCCGCTGGCTCACGCCCGCGTCAGCTCCTGCTGGGTCGCCTGCGCCTCCGCCACCTGCCCCCGCTCGTAGAGCAGCCGCTCGTAGTACGCCATCACCCGCCGCGCCACGTTCTCCCAGCTGTAGTGCGATGCCTGCGCCTGTCCCTGCTCCGCCAGCGCCTCTCGCAGGTCGCGGTCGTACCGCAGGCGCAACACCGCGTCGGCGATGGCCGCGTCGTCCTTGGGCGGCGCCAGCAGCCCGTCGACCTCGTTCGTGATGACCCCCGCGAACCCCTCGATGTTGCTGGCGACCACGGGAAGCCGGGCCGCCATTGCCTCCAGAAGCGCGATCCCCTGGCTCTCGTTGCCCGTTGCGGGCGAGCAGAAGGCGTGCGCGCTGTGGTGGTACCGCGGCAGCTCGCCGTAGGGCACATTCGAGCGGAACACCACGTTCTCGTCCGGCCCCACGATCCGCTCGTACCGCCGGAAGCTGCCCGCCCCCACCACGATCAGCCGGCTCCGGGGTTCCGCCTCCCGGATGCGCCGGAACGCCCGCAGCGCGTACTTCAACCCCTTGCGCTTCTCCGGACGTCCCACGAACAGCAGGTTGAAGCAGTCGTCGTCGAACTCCGACAGCGGCTCGTGCTCGCCCGCGAAGTGCCCGAAGTCGATCCCGTTCGGAATCAGGTTGAAGTACCCGGGGAAGTACCGCCCCACCAGCCGGGACGCCGCCGGCGAGACCGCGATCTTGCCGTCCAGCTGCCGGAACCAGCGCCGGATCAGCGGCCGAGAGTACCCGTACAGGCGGTTGCCGCCCTCCTTCGCCGCATGGAACGTCCCCACGTTCACCGCCTGCGAGTGGCGTAGCACCTGGTACGGCAAGAGCGGCATCAACGGCTCGTGAAGATGGACGACCTCGAAGGCGCCCTCGCCCAGCAGGCTCTCGATCGCCCGCCCCTTCCAGGTGAAGCTGATGCGCGCCATCGAGCCGCTCGCCGGCACGGCCCGCGGACGCCCCATCACGACGCAGTCCCCCTCCGCCCCCTCCGGGTCCGACGCCGGCGCGAGGATCGTGATCTCGTGCCCCCACTCGCGAAACTGCGCGCCCAGTTGGCCGATGTGGCGGTTGACCCCGCTCGGCACGGACCAGTCGTACGGCGATACGAGCGCGATTCTCATCGTCCGCTCACCCACGTTCCTCGACGTACCATCTTACGGGGCGTCGCCGAGAACCCCCACGCCAATCCCAGCAGCGACTGGCCCAGCCCGATTTCCCGCAACGACGGTGGCCGCGAGTGCCCCTCCCGCACTGCCCCCGTCGTCAGCGCTGCGTACAGCTCCTCCGCCGTGCTCCCCTCGAACTCCGTCCAGCCCGTCCCCAGTTGCGGCAGGTGATGGCAGTCGCTTCCGCCGCACACCGGCAGCTTCCAGAGCGAGGCGTTCCGCTCCTCCGTCTGCCGCGCCGTTACCCGACCCGCCGGGCTCAGGTTCGCCTCGATCGCGTCGAACGTGACCCCTTCCTCCGCCCGCTCCACCACGCGGTCGATCGTGCGCCGGCTCAGCGAGCGCGTCAGCCAGCTCATCGGATGTGCCGCGATCGCGATCCCTCCCTGCGCGTGAATCGCCTCGATGGTCGCCTCCACCGACCGGAAGATCGGCGGCGTCTCCTCGATGAAGAGCGCCAGCAGGTGACCGTGCCGTGTCGTAATTTCGGCGCCTGGCACCACCTCCACCTTCAGCCCCCGCTTCGCTGCCATCTCCTGCGCCTCGAGCCCGCCCCGCACGTCCTCGTGGTCGGTGATCGCGATCACGTCCAGGTCGGTGGTGTGCTCCGCCCGCTCCAACACGGTCTCGACTGATGCCATCCCATCCGAGATGCGGGTATGGATGTGCAGGTCCGCCTTACCCACAGGCATGCACCTCCCAGTACGCTTCCAGCACCGTCCACTGTGAGGGATCGCGCCGCAGATGGGCGCCGAACAGGTCCGCCCAGCGCTGCGCCGCCGCGCGAGTCGTCTCCTCCCGGTCTCCCTCCGACGGTACCGTGAACGGCTCCTCGATCCACACCGTCTGATCGCGGGTACCCCGCCGCGAGAGGAACAGCGGTATCACCGTCGCCCCCGATCGGCGCGCCAGCTCCCAGGGTCCGCGCGGAAGGCGCACCCGCCGCCCCAGGAGCGTCGTGCAGATGCCCCCACCTGCCAGGTCGCGGTCTGCCAGCAGCGTCACCATCCCGCCAGCCCGCAGCTCTCGCAGGGCCTCCCGCGTACCGCCCACGTCGACTTCCACCACGCGCCCGCCGGCCAGCTCCCGTAGCCGCGCCATCTCCCGCCCCAGCGCGGGGGGCTGCAGCGATTCCACCATTTCCACCCAGCGCCGCCCACGCTGCGCGACGGCCACCAGCGCGAGCTCCGGGTTTCCCGTGTGTGCGCTCACGACGAGCACGGGACCCGGCTCGAACAACGCCGGTACGTGCTCCTCTCCCACGACCTGCAGGTGCTCCCGCTCATAGCTGGCGTGGTCCCGGTAGGCCAGCGTGGCCAGGTCGACGTGGTAGTTCGCCGCGTTCCGGAACGCCCGGCGGGCTGCTTCCCTGGCCCGCGCCCGGTCCCCGTCACAGGCCGGCAGCAGCGTCTCCTCGATCCGCGCCCTCGCGTTGGCCCGTAGCGTCCACAAGACCCACCCGGCAGCTCGCGCCAGCGCGTACCCCAGCCGCGGGAAACGTCCGGCCAGCGGCGCCCCGACCTTCAGAGCGGTAAGCGTCAGGGTCCCTTCGAAGGTTCGTCCGAGGTATGTGCTTCCCAAAACTCGCGGAACATATACCACTGCTCGGGGTACTGGCGCACGAATGCCTCGTGGGCGGTCATGATCGCCTGCGTCAGGGCCTGCAGGTCTCGCGTAGTCTCCCCGGTCGGCTCGAAGCCCAGGTCGAAGTTTGCCAGCACGTCGATACGGCCCGGACCCCGCCGGGGAAACGCCACCGCCCCGATCGCCGCCCCGGTGTGGAGCGCGAGCCGCGCCGGCCCCGCCGGCACCTCGACCTCCTCCCCGAAGAAGCGAACGCGCACGCCCCCTTCGTGCAGAGGCCGATCGATAAGGGTCGCCACCATCTCGTTCCGCCTGAGCGACCGCACCAGCGACGGTCCTACCTTCTCCATCTTCACCAGCCGCACACCCAATGCCTCGCGTCCGCCTACCACCAGGTCGTCCAGGCGGGGGTTGCCAAACGTCTCCCCCACCACCGTCAGCTTGTAGCCCCGGGCCGCGGCGTTGGTCGCCGCCAGGTCCCAGTTGCCGAAGTGCATGGGCGCCACCACCACGCCCCGGCCCTGTTCCATCCCCTGGTCGACCCCGTCGAATCCTGGCGTCTCCACTCCGACCGCCAGCCGCTGCTCTGGCGAGAGGTTCCCGCTCGCCGCGAACTCGACCATGTAGCGCAGGTAGTTGGCCAGTGACTGCCGCGCGATCCGCTGGCGTTCCCGCACGGTCGCCTCGGGGAGCACGTGTGCATAGTTCCGCAGCATCGTCTGCCGCCCCTGGGGCCAGCAGTAGTACATGACGCTGCCGACCAGCCCCGCTATCGCACAGAGGAGGGGCAGCGGGACCACACGCGTGACTGCCAGTAGTGCTCGCCACCCGGCGTAAGCGAACGTTCCCGCTCCCCCGGCCTCGACGGCTACGCCTCCGCGATGAACGACTCGACCATGTCACGCGCCTCGTCGTCGTGATACTGCACCGGCGGCGACTTCATGAAGTACGCGCTCGGCGCCAGCAATGGCCCTTTCAGCCCCCGGTCCAGCCCCAGCTTTGCGCAGCGGACGGCGTCGATGACGACCCCCGCGCTGTTCGGGCTGTCCCACACCTCGAGCTTCAGCTCCACGTTCAGCGGCACGTTCCCGAAGGTCGTGCCCTCCATGCGGATGTGGCACCACTTGCGGTCGTCCAGCCAGGGAACGTAGTCGCTCGGGCCGACATGCACGTCGTTGGCGGGCATCTCATAGTCGATCTGGCTCGTAACCGCCGACGTCTTCGAAATCTTCTTCGACTCCAGCCGCGAACGCTCGAGCATGTTCATGAAGTCCGTGTTCCCGCCGAAGTTGAGCTGGTACGTGCGGTCCAGGCGCACCCCCCGGTCGAGGAACAGCCGCGCGAGTGTGCGGTGCACGATCGTCGCCCCGACCTGGCTCTTGATATCGTCGCCTACGATCGGCAGCCCCGCCTCCTCGAAGCGGCGCGGCCAGTAACCGTTCTCGTCCCGTGCGATGAAAACGGGAATGCAGTTGATAAACGCACAGCCTGCCGCCAGCGTCTGCTCCACGTACCACTTCGTCGCCTCTTCCGAGCCGACTGGCAGGTAGTTGATGACGACGTCGACGTCGTTGTCACGCAGGAGCTTCACGATGTCGGCCGTGCCCCCGGGCGCCTTCTCAATCACGTCGCCCAGGTACTGGCCCAGGCCGTCGTGCGTCATCCCGCGCTCGACCTTCACGCCGGCGTGGGGCACGTCGGAGAACTTGTAGGTGTTGTTCTGCCCGGCGAACACCGCCTCGGACAGGTCCTTGCCGACCTTGTCGGCGTCGATGTCGATAGCCACCGCCACGTTGATGTCGTTGATGTGATAGCCCCCCACCACGGGGTGCATGATGCCGGGAACCTCGTCCCCTTCCTCGATGTGCCGGTAGAACTCCAGCCCCTGCACGAGCGAGGAGGCGCAGTTGCCCACGCCGATGATGGCCACGTTGATACTCAAGGTCGCAATCTCCAGAGAAATGGTTCAGTGAGCGCGCGGAGACTCGCTCAACGGCCACGCTCTTGCGGCCCACCGGCCGCAACGTAGTAGTGCAGCCTATCACGGTCCCCGCGCATGCGCGTGCCACGCCCAGCCCCATCCCCTCTCCTACAATGGCTACGGGCCCCCGTAGCTCAGCGGACAGAGCAGGCGTCTTCTAAACGTCTGGCCGCAGGTTCGACTCCTGCCGGGGGCGCCACGCCTCCTTGCAAGCCCCACCGCCGCCCCCCACCATCTCCGCCGAGGCAATCCATGCAGGTTTCCCCCAGCGTCCGCGCCGTTCAGGTCCCCGACGAGAGCCCCATGCGTCCCGTCTCGACCAACATCTACCTCGTCGGCCGCGACCAGGTCCTCACCATCGATTCCGGCGAGGCCCTCGACCGCTACCGCTGGATGCTCCGCGGCTACCTCGCCGCCACCGAGAAGGCGGAGATCGCCATCGCCGCCGTCACCCACCACCACGCCGACCACTCCGGCAACCTCAAGTGGACCCGCGAGATCTTCGACGCCGAGATCGCCATCCCCGAGAACGGCCGCCCCCTCCTCAAGGGCCGCCTCCCCGCGAAGGGCGTCCGCAAGCTCGCCGACGGCCAGCTCGTCGAGCTCGACGGGGGCGTCAACCTCCGCGTCATCACCTCCCCCGGCCACTCCGTCGATTCCATCTGCTACTACCTGGAGGACGAGGGCGTCCTCTTCACCGGCGACACCATGCTCGGCTCGACCACCACCACAATCGGCGACCTCGCCGCCTACCGCGCCACCCTCCAGCGCCTCGTCGACCTCCCCAACCTCAAGGTCATCTGCCCCGGCCACGGCCCCCTCGTCCATGACCCCCGCGAGCGCCTCCAGTCGTACATCGACCACCGCAACAACCGCGAGGCCCAGATTCTCGACGCTCTCAAGGAGGGCGGCCCCCGCACGAGCTGGGAGATCATGCTCTCCATCTACGACGACATCGACACGCGCTTGCGCCGTGCCGCCGACAGCAACGTCCGCACGCACCTCGCCCAGCTCGAAGCCGAGGGCCGCGTCCTCGCCTCGCCCGGCAAGCCCCGCCGCACGACCGCCCGCAAGCGCACGCGCGAGGAGGCCCGCCAACGCGAACGCGACCGCATCATCAAGCGCGCCCGCCGCCTCGAAGCCGCCGCCCGCCGCGCCGAGGTGCGCGCCCAGGAGAACCCGCCCACCGACGAGTGGATCGAGCCCCCGCGCTACGAGCTCACGTGAGTCCGCCGAACGTCCCCGGATGCTTGTACTCCCCACGTTGACCGTAACGGGGTAAGATCGCGTTGCCGCCATCGGGCGGCTTTGTGATCCAAGATGCCAGAGACCCACATCGTTCACCGCAAGCTCGACATCGGCGTTCAGAAGGTCCCCAAGCAGGACGCTGAGGAACGCGTTCGCAACTGGGACGAGACCTACCTCGGGTTCGACCTCAACTCCGCCAAGATCGAGGCAGAGCGCTGCATCCAGTGCCCCTCTGCCCCCTGCCAGGAAGCCTGCCCCGTCAGCAACGACATCCCCGGCGCCTTCGCCCTCGTCGAGGAGGGCGACATCATCGGCGCGGCCGACAAGTTCCGCGAGACCAGCAACCTCCCCGAGATGTGCGGCCGCCTCTGCCCCCAGGAGAGCCTCTGCGAGGGCGCCTGCGTCGTCGGCTTCGCCATTCGTTCCGACGGGCGCGCCGAGCCCCCCGTCACAATCGGTAAGCTCGAGGCCTTCGTCACCGACTACCAGCGCCGCGAAGTCGGCGGCTACCCCCGCGGCCCCGACCCCGGGGGCGTATTCACATCTGACGCTGCCGGCGGTAGTTCGGGGGGGGATGGGGGGGGGGGGGGGGGGATTATAAA
>VXLW01000116.1 GCA_009841435.1 Dehalococcoidia bacterium
CCACCGAGATCTCCACGCGTAAGCGCGTCGGCAGAGTAAGAGGTGTATAACCGACAGGGCGGGCGCTGGGCCAGGGGGACTGGGGACGGCCAGGGAGAGGTGGTTCGGAGCCCCCCGTGAAGATGCTCTCGATAAAGCCCCGGTGGTGAGCGGCGAAGAACTCCTCGGGGAGGGGCTCGGCCTTGAACCAGTAGCCGTGGGCGCCGGCGGGCGCCCAGACCGTGCAGAGCGTATCGAGCATGGCCAGCCGGCTGACGCGCTCGGGCCAGTCGATGGCGAGCTTGAAGGCGATGATGCCGCCCCAATCGTGGGCGACAACGGCAGCGCGCTCGACATCGAGGGCGTCCATGAAGTTGACGATGTCCTGGGCGAGCATCGCGCGGCTGACGCGGACGCCAGGCTTGTCGGTGCCGCCGAAGCCACGGGTATCGGGAGCGAAGAGGGCGTAGTCGCCGGCGAGGGCGGGGAACTGCTTGCGCCACTCGTAGGAGGTCTCGGGAAAGCCGTGCAGGAAGATGACGGGCTCGCCCGTCCCCTCCTGCAGGTAGTGCATGCGCAAGTCGGCGGTCTGGACGTGCAGGGATTCCATCTGGCGGCCTCCGGGACGGTGCGTGCCGGGGAGCTTACCGCCTCAAGTCCGCAGGAGTGAGCGCAGGCGCCAGCCCTACCAGCGCTTGGATTCCTCAGCGTAGACGTGGGTGGGCAGGCGGTAGCTGATGCCTTCCTCGTCGTAGTTGGTGACATCGAAGAGCTGGGAGAAGTTGGCGAAGTCGCTGTCACGGGCACGGGAGGGGAAGAGCCGATGCATGAGGGAGTCGTACTTCTCGTTCAGGCGGAACCAGGCGAGCACCCCGAAGGAGGTGGCGAAGCGGGCCGGCTCGGGCGGGTAGTTGAGCTGATGCGCCAGCTCCTTGCCGATGAGGGCGCGGGAGACGTGGTAGACGTACCCGGAGAGGTTGCGGCGTTCCTCGGACGAGGTGATGCCGGCAACGAGGGGCGCCGAGTTGACCAACGAGTTGGCGAGCACGACCGACTCGATGCTCGGGGCGGGCTCGCAGAGGAGGCCGATGCGGAAGAGCTCGAGGGCGCTCTCTTCGTCCTCGTACAGGATGGAGTCGGGGATGCCCATGAGGTGGCCGGAGTAGCGCCAGATCTGCATGAAGCTCCTTGCCTCTTCCTCGCTGTACCTCGCGCCCAGGCTCCGCATGTGCTTCAGCAGGCGCGCGGAGAAGGCCGTGATCGCGAATCCCACATGGGCCGCACTGAGGGGCACACCCCATGCGTCGTGCTCCCAGTCGGCGGACTGGGCCAGCAGGCGCCTGACCTGGGCATGAACCAGGCGCACTCGAACTGAGAGCTTCCAGCCGTCGCCCTGTCGCATCATGCCGCCGGGGAAGAAGAGTTCGATCATCTGTCGGTTGTTCTGTTGCAGCCGCCTGACGCCCTGGTCTCGAAGCCGTCCGGTGATGAAGAACGACTTCGAAATATTCGTGGAGAAGCCCTCGACGAGGACGCCTCCGAGCATGCCGGCCAGCAGCAGCTTCGAGTTCTTGTGGAAGAGGCGGACGCCATCGCCGAAGGACTCGAGATCGACCCACTCAGGGGGGTTCTCGATGCCCTGGAAGAAGGACTGGACGGTTGGAGGGGCATCGCGAAGAACATCGTGCTCTTCATCCATGCCCGCCTGGAGGAAGCGGAACCCCTCCTCGGCATCGATGGTGGCGAGCTCGTCCACCATGGCGTCGGCGTCGGGATCCCCGATCGTCGTGTGGGCGACGTATTTCTCGGCCAGGTCCGGATTGACGGCACGGGCCTGCTCGTAGCCCTCGAGGTAGTCGGTGGGCATCGTCATTTGCCGGCCGACCCCTCCGCGGGACTCTCCTCGGCCTCAATGCGCAGGTCCGGGAGCCAGGTGAGCCACGAGGGAAGGTACCAGTTGCGTCCGCCCAGCAGCTCCATGCTGGCCGGTACGAGGACGGAGCGAACGAGGGTGGCGTCGAGGAAGATTGCGACGGCAAGCCCGAAGCCAACTTGCTGATTGATGATGGTCTTGCCGGAGGCGAAGGCGCCGAACACCACGACCATAATGAGCGCGGCGCCGGTGATGAGTCCGGCCGTCGAGCGCAAGCCGTAGGCAACGGCCCCGGCGTTGTCGCCCGTTTCGTCGTAGCGCTCGCGGATACGGCTGAGAAGGAACACGTGGTAGTCCATCGAGAGGCCGAAGAGGATGGAGAAGAGGAAGAGGGGAATCCAGACATCGATGGCTTCGGCGTGCTGGAACCCGAAGATGCCGCCGCTCTTCTGGAAGACCAGGACGAGCAATCCGTAGGCGGCGCCAACAGACAGCAGGTTCATGATGATGGCCTTGATCGGGATCACGATGGAGCGGAAGACGAGCATGAGGATGAGGAAGCTGATCCCGAGCACGAACGCGAAGACGATAGGCGTATAGGTCTCGACCACGCCGAAGATATCGATCGTGAGGGCGGTGCGGCCACCGACGTACACCTCCGCCTCGACGCCGGAGAAGGCGGCGGGGATGTACCTGTCGCGCAGGTCTTCGACCGCCTCGACGGCGGGGCGCGCGCTTGGTTCCCCGGGAGGCGCCACGGAAAGGAGGGCCAGATCGCCCGCGGGGTTCACCACGAGCCCGGAGGGGAGAATCTGGTAGTTCAAGGCGCGCAGACCTGCTATCTCGTCGCCGCTGAGCAGTTGCTGGGGGAGGAGGACCGTGAACCGTCCGTCGGCCGCGATCGACTCCTGGAGGGCGGCGATGGCTTCCTTCACCTGGGGTGAGTTGATAGCGCCATCAATGACGATCTCGGCAGGGGTGACCAGACCGAAGGAGAACTCCTCTTCCAGCACAAAGAAGGCCTCCCGAGTCTGGGCGCCCTCGGGGAAGACATCGACGCCGTTCAGGCCCGTGTCGATTTCGAAGTAGAAGTAGGCGGCTGCGAGCATGGGCGCCGCGATCACGATGATGCTGACCACGGGGTACCTGACGACGATGCGGGTCACGCGCTCCCAGAACCCATCGTGCGAGTGCTCCTCGTCGCCGGCCGAGGATCGGCTGAGGAACGGGAGAGAGAGCCGGTTCACGTTGGAACCAAGGAGGGCGAGCACCGCCGGCAGGAGCGTGAGCGTCACGGCCAGGGCGACGAGAACGACGATGATGGCGCCGAGGCCGATGGACTGGAAGAACGAAGCGGGAACGATGAGCATCCCGATAAGGGCGACGACGACGGTGAGGCCGCTGAAGAGGACGGTGCGCCCGGCAGTTGCGCCCGCACGCTCGGCGGCCTGGATCTTGTCCAGGCCGCGATCCATCTCTTCCCTGAAGCGGGAGATGATGATGAGCGAGTAGTCGATTCCGACGGCCAGGCCAATCATCGTGATCATCAGGGTGATGAAGAAGATCAGGTCCATGACCTGGCCGACGAGGGCGGCGATGCCGAGGGCGATGGCGATCGAGACCACCGCCAGGCCGAGCGGCACGAGGGCGGCCACGACCGCCCCGAAGAGCACGACAAGGACGATGAGAGCGATGGGCACGCCGAAGCGCTCACCCTGCTCCAGGTCCTCCTGGGAGAGCTCGTTTAGCTCGTGCGCGATGCTGGCCGTCCCCACGGTGAGCACACGGAAGCCGTCGCTGGTATTGGCGTGTTCGACGACCTCTACGAGGTCGGCGACGTTGTCCGTGGCCTCTTCGAGGGTGCCGGTCAGCACGAGGGGGAGGATGGCGGTGCTGCGGTCCTCGGAGACGAGGGCGTCGTCGTTGCCCTGGTAGTAGTGCCTTGCCGTAGCAACGACATCGGGACGGAGTTCACCGATCTCGGCGAACACCGACTCAACTTTCTCGCGGAAGGCGGGATCGTCCACCGTGAGCGAGTCCGACTGAACGACCACGACCTCCGTCACCGGTTCGGGTACGGGACGGAGGCGGGTGTCGAGGAGGTTCGTGGCCGTGTCCGCCTCAACTTCGGTGGTGAGCGTGAGCTCGGTAGTGGTCGCGCTCCCAAGCAGCTCCCGAACCAGCACGAGGCCGACGAGAACGGCGAGTCCCCAGAGGGCGACTGTCCACCAGGGCCTGCGGGCGCAGATACGAGCCAGGGAGTCGGTCACGAGCCGGCAACCTCCCCGGGGGAGAGGCTCACGGAAACGAGCGCGGCACGGGGCCGATGTCCAACACGGAAAAGACCGACATTCATTGCTGCACTGCCAAAGCCCGTAGCACGGTCGCGCTATCCCTCCAGGGGCAAAGCGCAGGGCTCAGCTTACACCGATTCTTAACCTGACCAACAACCCGGCAGGGCTCGGCACGCCCGAGAAACCCAACGTCCCCCTGTGTGCGGCGGGAGGCAGGCGGAATCGCCGGTGCGTGCAGCCTAGCGCTTGGTGTACTGCGGAGCCTTGCGGGCGCGCTTGAGGCCTGGCTTCTTGCGCTCCTTTACGCGGGCATCGCGGGTGAGGAGGCTGGGGGAGCGCTTGAGCGTGACCTTGAGCGCCGGGTCGGCCTCGACGAGGGCGCGGGCGATGCCAAGACGAATGGCCCCAGCCCAGCCGGAGACACCCCCACCTTCGCACTTCACCTGGGCGCTGAACTTGCCCTCGGCGCCAACGCGCTTGAGGGGAAGCATGATCTCGTCGCGGTGCATGTCGCGGTCGAATACTTCGTCCACGGGCTTGCCGTTGACGATGATGGCCCCGCCTCCCGGGTAGAGGCGCACGCGCGCGATGGCCGTCTTGCGGCGTCCGGTGCCGTAGTAATACTGCTCGGCCATTACTTCTCCTCGTCCTCGGACTCGTCTTCCGGCTCGTCCTCGGCTTCCGCTTCGGCAGCGGGCTCGGCCTCGGCAACGGGCTCGTCTTCGGGGGCGTCGTCCTCCTCAGGGAGGTCGTCGTCTTCAACTTCGGCCATGGCGGCTGCGTCGGCCTCAGCCGCGGCCCGGGCTTCCTCGAGCTCGGCGAGCCAGGCGGCGACCTTCTCGGCGCGCGTCGGCCGTGGGGTCGGGGTTTCGGGAACGGAGAGGGGGCGCAGGCGGGGAGGGGCGGACGGGTTGTCGATGCTCGCCTGGAGCGCCTCGGCCTCGGCCTGGGCGGCAGCCTCGGCGGCGCGCTCCGAGCCCGTGATCTGGGCCTGGTGGGGATGCTCAGGGCCGGCATAGACCTTCAGGTGGCGGCGCATGCGCTTGCCCAGCGGCCCCTTCGGGAGCATGCCCCAGACGGAGCGCTCAAGCACACGCTCGGGCTGGCGCGCCATCTGCTCGGCGAAGGTGCGCTTGCGCAGATTGCCGGGGTAGCCGGAGTGGCGGTAGTAGACCTTCTGCTCGGCCTTGCGCCCGCTCAGGCGGACCTTGCCGGCATTGATGATGATGACGAAGTCGCCGTCATCGAGGTGGGGCTCGTAGGTTGGCTTGTGCTTGCCACGGATCAGGGCGGCAACTTCGCTGGCGACGCGCCCGAGGGGGCGGTCGGCGGCGTCGACGACGTGCCAGTTCTTGGCGATCTCGGAGGCCTTGCGGCGCACGGTCGAAGTCATCAGGCGTACCCCTCGTCGTACCAGACGCGCTGCAGGCAGAGGCCGTGCGGCGGTGCCGGCGGGCCCACGGTCGCGGGTGTGGCGGCGGCAACGGCGTTCTCGAACTCCGTTGCGCTGATAGCGCCGCGTCCCACGCGCACGAGGCCGCCGACGATGCGGCGGACCATCTGCGCGAGGAAGGCGTCGGCTTCGATATCAAACGCAAGCAGGCACCCGGCCTGCGAGAAGTTGGCCTCGGCGACGGTGCGCACGGGGGAGCGGCCCTCCTCGAGGGGGCCGGCACAGGCGCTGAAGTCGCGGCGGCCGAGCAGCGTGCGGGCGGCTTCCTTCATAGGGGCCAGATCGAGCGGGCTGCCGATGCGCCAGGCGGTGCGGCGCTGCAGGGGCAGCCGAACAGCCGAGGTGAGCAGCGAGTAGCGGTACCAGCGGCGTCGCGCCCAGCGCCTGGGGTCGAAGCCCTCTGGCACCTCGCGTACGTCGCGGACGGCGACGTCCTCGGGAAGGTGAGCGTTCAGGGCCCGCTCGACGGTACCCGGCTCCAGCGCGGTATCGGCGGAGAAGGCGGCCACCTGCCCGATGGCGTGGACACCGGCATCGGTGCGGCCGGCCAGCTCGACACGCGTGGCGCCGCCAAAGAGGCGTTCGGCCGCAGCCTCCAGCTCGCCCTGCACGGTGCGCGCGTGGAGCTGGCGCTGGGAGCCGGCGAACTCCTGTCCGTCGTAGCTGACGGTGGCGGCGAAGCGGGTTGTATCGGACACGGTTACCTTTCCTCGTCCTCCGCTTCGGGGGCGGCTTCGGCCTCTGGTTCCTGGACCTCTTCGGCGTCCCCGGGCTCCACGGTGGCCTCGACGTCGTCGACCTCGTCGCTTTCGTCGTCGGTCTCGAGGGCCGCTTCCGGCTCTTCGACCTCGGCAGTTGCTTCGGTATCGGCCTCGGTATCAGCGGCCGCGTCGGTCTCCTCGGCGGGGGGAGCCTCGGCGATGTCGATGGCTTCCTGGTAGTCGACGGTCTCGATGACGGCCATTTTGGCGCCGTCGCCCTTGCGGGGCTCAAGGCGCGTGATGCGCAGGTACCCGCCGGGGCGGTCGGCCATGCGAGGAGCGATGTCCTCGAAGACCTTCTCGACGACGTAGCGGTCGTAGATGTAGCTCAGGGCCTGGCGGCGAGCGTGGAGATCGCCGCGGCGGCCGAGCGTGATCATCTTCTCGGCGATCGGGCGTATCTCACGCGCTTTCGCATCGGTTGTGGTGATGCGCTCGTAGCGGAGCAGGTCCGTGACGAGGTTGCGGTAGAGGGCCTTGCGATGGGCGCTGTCGCGCCCGAGGTGACGGCCCGCCTTGCGATGACGCATGGCTACTCCTCGTCGTCCGCGCCGAGGAGGTCGTCGTCGCCGACTTCGCGGAGCGCCTCGCGCAGAGCCTTCCCGAGAGCGCCAAGGCTCTCCTCGTCGTCTTCCTCATCGAGGATGACGCTGGAGGGCGGCGGCGGCGGGGTGGCCGGGGCGGCGAGGTCGGGCACGATCTGAAGGCCGGGCGCGCTGCCATCGATGTAGTTCATCTCGATGAGGCGGTCGCGCAGCTCGTCGTACGACTTGTGTCCGAAGTTGCGGAGGGCGAGGAGCTCGTCCTCGGTGCGCTCGAGCACCTGGCCGATGGTCATGAGACCGCTGCGGCGCAGGCAGTTGTACGCCCGGACGGAGAGTTGCAACGCCTCGATAGGTGTGTGGTAGCGCTCGGGGGAGATGGGGAGGCTGGTGGCGGG
>VXLW01000011.1 GCA_009841435.1 Dehalococcoidia bacterium
CCCCCACCTCGGTCACCCGGCCCGCCACCTCCATCCCCGGCGCGAACGGCGGGACATGCTCGGTCTGGTGCTTCCCCTGCACGAACATCACGTCGGCGAACGACACGCCCGCCGCCTCCACCGCGATCCCCACCTCCCCCGGGCCCACCGCCGGCTCCGGCAGCTCCCCGAGTCGCAGGTCCTCGGGCTTCCCCAGCTCATGGCAGACGACTGCGCGCACCAGGCCTCCTGCTCCGAACCCTACCGCAGCGGGCCAGGGAAGCGGGTAGCCGAGGCCCGCGTATCATCCGCGCCTGCGGAGGATTCCCATGCCGGATGTCATCGTCGAGCGCCACGATCGCGTGATGCTGATGCGCTTCAACCGTCCCGAACGGATGAACTCCATGGGCGGAACCCTCATGCCCGAGTTCACTGCCGCCCTCGAGGAGGGCACGAAGGACGACGGCGTCGGCGCCATCGTCGTCACGGGTGAGGGGCGAGCCTGGTGCGCGGGTGCGGACCTTGAGGCCGCCGGCCAGCGACAGGAGAGCGGCAACGCGCCGCAGCGACGTTCCCAGCAGCTTGACACGATGGGTCCCGGCCGCTCGATCCTCGCCATCTACAAGAGCGGTAAGCCCATGATCGCAGCCGTCAACGGCGTTGCCGTGGGTGGCGGCTTCGGCCTCTGCAGCGCCTTCGATATCCGCATCGCCAGCGACCGCGCCCGTTTCGGCACCATCTTCATCAAGCGCGCCCTCGCCTCGGACTTCGGCCTCTCCTACTTCCTCCCCCGCATGGTCGGTGCGGAACGGGCCGCCGAGCTCTTCTACACCGGCCGCATCGTCGAGGCCGAGGAGGCCCTCCAGATCGGCATCGTCTCCCGCGTTGTTCCCCATGACCAGCTCATCGAGGAGTCCCTCGCCTTCGCCTCGCAGGTCGCCAACCAGCCGCCCACCGCCCTCGCCTATGCGCGGCGCATGCTCCAGCACTCGCAGTCGGCCACGATCGAGCAGCAGCTCGAGTTCGAATGGCCCCTCCAGCGCGACCTCCTCGCGGGCCCGGAGTTCAAAGAAGCTGTCGCCGCCTTTCGCGAGAAGCGCGAACCCAACTACAACGCCTAGGCCGGCGCTTCGCCCGCTTGCCTACAGGTAGGTCGGGTGCGTGCGGTCGATCCACGTCTTCGCGAACCGGTCCTGGTAGGCCTCCCCCGCGTCCACCGGGAAGAGCTGCACGTACGGCCAGAACAGCGTGATCACGTCCTCGCTCACGAAGTTCGCCCCAACGTTCAGTTCCAGAAGCCGTCGCTGCGCGTCGTAACCGATCTGCTGCCGCCGCTGGGTCGACATCTCCGCGCGCTGCGCCTCGAGCATCGCGTCCATCTCCTCGTCCCGAAGCACGAACGTGTTGCCCGTCCCGTTGGCATGGAAGTAGGGGTAGAGCCAGTCGTCGAGCTCGATCCAGCCGTTGTCGACCCCCACCGCCCACGGCGCTTCTCCCTCGCTGAGGCGCAACGCTAGCTCCTCGAGCCCAACCCGGTTCACCTGCACGCTGAGGCCGAGCGTCTCGCGGAGCTGTGAGGAAATGAGTCCCCCCATGTTCAGCGTCTCTTCCAGGTTGGCCGTCACAAACAGCTCCATCGGTTCCGGCAACTCTTGCTCTTCCAGGTAGGCGTTCAGGGCCTCGATCGCATCTCGTATGTCCAGGTCCCGTCCCCCGACGCCGGGGCGGTACCCGGGCTGGCGCTGGAGCTCCGTCTGGGGCAGAGACCACTGCTGCACCGCGGCGCTGATCCACGGGTTGAGCGTGCCGCTGTCGTGGAAGAAGCGCGTCAGCATCTCCCGCCGGTCGATGGCCACGGTGAGCGCCTTGCGCAGCCGCGGGTCGTCGAAGGGTGGCGCCGCGGAGAGGAACCGCATCCCGTAGAACCGCGCCACCGCCGAGCGCACTTCCCGGAGGTCGGGCAGCCGCCGCTTGATCTCCTGGGCCTGCAGGAACCCCGCCTCTACCGCGTCCAGTTCCCGCGTGCGGAAGTCCGCCTCCAGTTCGTCCAGCGAACGTGGCGGCACTGTGGAGATGCCGTCGAGGAACGGGCCGTTGTCCGGGCCGTACCATCCGTCGTTCCGCGCGACGCTCGCGTGCGAGCCTTCCGCCCACTCGATCCAGCGGAACGGTCCGCTCCCCGCCTGCAGCGTGGAACTCAGGTCGCCTTCGAGTTCCGGCGGGATGACGAACCCCTCGGGCGAGGCGAACCGCGCCAGCGTGCCCGCGAACGGCTCCGCCGTTCGTGCGACGACCGTCTCGCCGTCCGGCGCCTCCATGCTCGTGATCTGGTCCCAGCGCCCCTTCCGCGGGAAGTCCTGCGCTCTCCCCAGTCGCTGCCGCTCGATGCTCCCCAGCACGTCCTCCGCCGTGACCGCCCGCCCGTTGAGCGGTTCCGTGTCTTGCCAGCGCGCCTCGGGATTCACCGTGAACACGTAGGTGAGTTCGTCCGGCTGCTCCGGCATCCCCGCTGCGAGGTCCGGCGCCAGCTCCCCATCTACCTGGCTCTCGTAGGTCAGCAGCCGGCTGTAGATGAGGGATTGCTGGCCGAGCAACGCCGCCGAGGTGGTCGTGTGCGGATCGAACAGGCCGTCGCTCGAGAACGCCGCCGCGTACCGCAGCGTTCCGCCCTGCCGGCTCGTTTGGCTGGGCCGCGTGGGGTCTGGAGCGGGCGTGCTCGGGTAGGTTGGGTGGGGCTCTTCCGGCTCGTCCGTGGGCTCCGGGGTGATGTCGGGCAGAACCGGCTCTTCTGTGTCATCGCAGCCGAGCGCCGCAAGTCCCGCCGCCCCCGCGGTGGCCCCCAGCGCTCCCAGGAACCATCGGCGGCTGTATCTCCGTCTGCGCCTCGGCCCCGTCATCCGTACTATCCTTGCCTGCCGAGCGCGTATGCGCCGCCGCCGACCTGACGCCAAGGAGGCACGAGATGCCCGACCGACTCAGCTCCGACCAGGTGACCGATGCCCTCGCCGGCCTCCCCGGCTGGTCCGCCGACGGCGACGACGGCATCCGCAAGACCTTCAAGCTGGACGATCACATCACCGCCATGGGCTTCGTCAACCGCGTGGCCATGGCCGCCGAGGTGATGAATCACCACCCCGAGCTCTCCATCGTCTACAGCACCGTCGATATCCGGCTCAGCACGCACGACGCTGGCGGGGTGACCCAACTCGATATCGATCTGGCGG
This sequence comes from Dehalococcoidia bacterium, assembly GCA_009841435.1. Classification (GTDB taxonomy): domain Bacteria; phylum Chloroflexota; class Dehalococcoidia; order Tepidiformales; family Tepidiformaceae; genus UBA2991. Next base: position 3,204 of record VXLW01000011.1, read on the forward strand.
GGAAGATCGAGCACTACGCCTAGCCCCGGCGCGGACTAGGTGAGCGGTACCGCGTCCTGCGCCCGCTTCGCCTGCTTCATGAGGGCGATCTCCTGATCCGTCAGCTCCTCGAGGGGCTTCAGGATCTCGTCCTTCAGCGGGAAGATATGAACGGCGTCCCAGCCGCACACGTCCTCGCACAGACGGCAGCCCGTGCACTTCTTCTCGTCCACCGTGCTCACGCCGAAGAAGTCGTCGACGCGATCGGTGTGCTCAAGGCTGAGCGCATCGAAGGGGCAGATGTTGATGCACAGCTCGCAGCCCGAGCCGATGCACTTCTCCTCGATCACCACCGCCTTCGGCCACTCGTTCTTCTTGATCGACTTCGTCACGTCGCCGAGGTTGTCGAGGATCGCTTCCGGTGGGCAGACCACACCGCAGGCCCCGCAATCGATGCAGAGCGTGGGATCGATCACATGGAGTTCGTTCCGCGATCCCGTGATCGCATTGGTGGGGCAGCGCTTCGTGCAGGCGGTACAGCCGATGCACGTCTCGATGATGCTGTAGGACATCGCCCCTCGATCCTAAGTTTGGCTCCCATGGCCCGCAAGCTGGCGGCCCCGGGCTGGGACTCCTGCCCCCCGCCCCCTACACTCCCGCCATGTCCCTGCCCGATATGCCCCTTGGCCCCACCGACCTCCTCCTTCGCCCCCTCGGCGTGGGGACGAATACCTGGAAGGACGAGGCCGGCGCCACCCCCGACTCCACCAACCCCGCTGCCGCCGTCGAGTCTGCTCTCGCCTCCGGCGTCAACCTCTTCGACACTGCCGAGATTTACAACAGCGGCGCATCGGAGCGCGCCCTCGGTCGCGCCCTTGCCGAAAGCGACGCCTCGGCCTTCGTCGCCACCAAGTTCGCGCCTCTTCCCTGGCGCCTCACCAGCGGCTCCCTTCACCGCGCCCTCGGCGCCAGCCTGGGCCGCCTCCAGCGCGAGACCGTCGACCTCTACCAGATCCACTTCCCCTTCACCCTCCTTCGCATCCCAAGCCTCATGAACCGCCTCGCCGAGGCAGTCGAGCAGGGGCGCATCCGCTACGCCGGCGTCAGCAACTACAGCGCCGCCCAGATGCGCACCGCCCACGCCACCCTCGCGCGCCGCGGCGTGCCCCTCGTCTCCAACCAGGTCAACTACAGCCTCCTCAACCGCAATCCTGAACGGAACGGCCTCCTCGATGCCTGCCGCGAGCTGGACGTCACCCTCATCGCCTACTTCCCCCTCGCCAGCGGGATGCTCACCGGCAAATACCGCGCGGGCGGCCGCGAGGCCCGCGGCTTTCGCCGCTTCAGCGGTTCCTTCCGCAACCCGGAGCGAGCCGAGCCCCTCCTCCAGGCCCTCGACGAGATCGGCCAGACGCACGGGCGCTCGTCCGCCCAGGTAGCCATCAACTGGCTCGCCCGCCAGGAGAATGTCCTGCCCATCCCCGGGGCTCGCCACGCCCGCCAGGCGCGTGAGAACGCGGGCGCCATCGACTTCGTCATCAGCGATGCCGAGGCCGCCCGCCTCGCCGAGCTCAGCGACCAGCTCTCCTGAGCGCGGATAACCTGCCGCCCCGCTATACTCCCCCGCCGAAACACCTGCCCGTAAAGGAGCTCCCATGAGCCTGCTCGACCGCATCCTCCGCCCCTCCCTCACCGCCTCCGCCCACTGCGACGGCCCCTGCGGCGTGTATGACCCCGCCTCGGCGCGCATCGCCGCCGAAGCCGTCCTCTCCATGGCCAAGAAGCTCGTCGACCTCGGCGACGGGAACGACCTTGCCACCGAGAACACCCGGAGCCGCTTCATCGCCATCAAGGAGGAGCAGGCCCAGCTGGCCAAGCAGGAGTTGCTCATCCTCTGGACCGACTACTTCAAGCCGCCCCACCTGGAGGCCAACCCCGGCATCCACGACACGTTCTGGAACGCGGCCAAGCTCTGCTCCCAGAACAAGGTCGAGGTGAACGTCGACGCCGCCCAGGCCCTGGTCGATACCATCGGCGAGATCCACAACATCTTCTGGGCCTCCAAGAGCCGCGACGACGTCCCCTTCTACACCGCCGGCTAGCCCGGAACGCCGGTCCGGAACGCCCTCGCCATCGTCGCCGCGGGCGCGGCGCTCGTCGTGCTCGCCCGCTGGCGCCTGTCCCGCTACGCCATCACGGGCGGGAGCATGACCCCCGCCTTGGAAGCCGGCGACTACGTCGTCGTCGATAAGCTCGCCTACTCCCGTCGTCTGCCTGAACCCGGTGACATCGCCCTCGCCCGCGACCCGCGCGAGCCCTCCCGCGTCATCGCAAAGCGAGTCGCCGCCCTCGAACCAGGAGGCGCCGTCGTGCTGCTGGGCGACAACCGGAACGAGAGCACCGACAGCCGCACCTTTGGCCCCCTCCCACCCGACGCTCTCACCGGGCGCGTCGTCTGGCGCTACTGGCCCCCCGCCCGTTTCGGCCCAGTGCGCTAGAGCCGGCCCCGTAGACTGCGGTGGTGAGCCCCTCACGAGGTCGTCGCCGAGCCCTGCGCCGTGGCGCCCTCCTGATCACGCTCGCCTCACTCGCCGTCAGCGCCGTGATGGGCTGCTACGTCGTCATCGTCGGCGAGTTCGAGGAGACCGAGGCCAGGCTGCTCGGCACCTCGCTCACCGTGTTCGGCACGAGCGCCATCGCCCTCATCTGCGCTGCCGCCTGGGAGCGTGGGCGCCTGGGATTCGTGCCGCCTGCCGGCATTGCGTTCGTCCTCGTCTCCGCTGTGTTGACGCTCGTCGCGATCTGGGAGGGTGCGGACCTCGACAATGAGCCCTATTGGAAGTCGCTCAGCACTGTCAGCACGCCTGCCGTGGCGGCCGCGCATGCCAGCTTCGTCGCCCTGTTCGTGTTGACCGCTCGCTACCGGTTCGTACCGGTGGTCGCGTACGCGATGAACACGATGGTCACGACGCTCGCGGTTCTGGCGATCTGGTGGGAAGCACTGAGCGAGAACGAACCGCTTGCGCGCTTGAGCGGGACTCTGGTCGTGCTGCTCATTGCAACGACGATTGCACTGCCCGTGTTGCGCCGCCTTGAAGGGTCCGAAGGGGACGACGAACCGTCCGAGACCCTGACCCGCTTCTGTCCCCACTGTGGCGAGGCCCTCGATCCGGCAGGTGCGACGGAGTGCTTGAGCTGCGGCGCGAGCTTCCGCGTCGAGATTACGGTTCCGTAGGTCCCGCCCCCGTGCGCTAGCCCGCTCCCTCCCCCGCAAGCTGCGCGAGCACGAGCGCGTCCGTCGGGAACGCGAGCGGCGGCGGCTCGGCGGGATCGAAGTAGCCGATCTCGCTCAGTTCTCCGTCGGCGGGAACAGGCTCCCCCTCGACGTCCTCCCCTGCGAACCAGATTCCGACGGTCAGCCGCTCCGGGTCGTGGAAGTTCGAGTGCACCGCCACCACCTCGCCCGCCCCCGCGCGCAGGCCGGTCTCCTCCAGAAGCTCCCGCTCCGCCGCCGCTCGCACGTCCTCCCCCCACTCCAGCGACCCGCACGGGATGCACCACTCGCCCGCGCCCCATCCCACCGCCCGCTTCCCCAGCAGCACCCGGCCCCCGGCGTCCCGCACGACGACTGCCACGCCCACCGATGGCCGCCGTTTCGCGCTCATGCAGGCCTCCTCTGCCAGTCACGGAGCCTACCCGCGTCTTCACGGAACCGGCCAGCGCATGCCTTGCCGGACGTCACGGGCCGCTCGATACTGCGATACAGGAGCTTGCTCTTGACCCAGCCCTCGCACCGACTCTGTCCCGTCTGCGGAGTCGCCTTTTTCGCCGGCGAGCCGGTGCTTCAGTGCTCCGGCTGCCACGCCGTCCACCACCCCGCCTGCTGGATCGAGATCGACGGCTGTGCGACCGCCGGCGATTGCGAAGGCCAGCCCCTTCCTCGCACCTTCGGCGGCGTCCCCCCGCCCCCCTCCTGGCTCTTTTAAACATCTGACGCTGCCGTCGAACTTTGGCGTGTAGAAGTAGGGGGGGGCCGGGGCAGT
>VXLW01000123.1 GCA_009841435.1 Dehalococcoidia bacterium
GGCAACGGCGCTCATGGCGCTGGCGGGGGCGCTGGGGGCGGAGGCGGTCACGCTGGAGGTGCGCGTCTCGAACGGGGCGGCGCGGGCGCTCTATGGCGGGTGCGGGTTCGAGGAGGTGGGGGAGCGGCTTCGCTACTACGCCGACGGCGAGGACGCGGTCATCATGACGCTCGCGCTGGCTGCGGGCGGGTAGCGACGCTCGTGGGTAGAATCCCGCGCATGCCCGCAACCGACGCCGACCGGACCCGCATTGAGGCGCAGATCGCGCTCATCCCGCGCCTGCGCGGCACCGGCCCCAACCCGTTCGAGTACGACCAGTGGGACGCGCGCACGGTCGAGGTGCTGACGGCGGCGTTCGGGGCGGAGTCGGACGAGGTGGCGCGCTACCAGCGCGACGTGGGTGAGGGAGGCCGGGTGGCGGGGGTACGCGGCAACGCGGCCAACATGACGCTCAACATCCACGGCCAGTGGGGCATCCTGGAGCGCCTGGAGCGGGCGGAGTCGCTGCTACGGGAGCTGGCGGGGTAGGGCTGGGCTACTGGAGTTCGATCGGGACTTGGGCGGTTGGCCCTTCGCCCCAGCAGACTACCCCTCCTTCTTGTCGAAGGGCACAGGTTCCGCTAACAGACTGGTACCGCCCGAGCGGCGCATCTGTGGAGCCTGCCCGGTTTTCTCCCCAGCAGACAATCTCGCCTGACTCCCGTACTGCGCAGGTCTGGAGCACGATGGCGCTGATAGACCGGTAACTCCCCGCGGGGACACTTCGCTGACCATCGCTGTTGTCACCCCCCCAGCAAGCGACTTCGCCCGAGTCACGCAGCACACAGGTATGGCTGGCGGCCGCACTCACCTCCCAATGCCCGTCTTCACTCAAGCCCTGCTGGCCGTAGTCCTGCCATTCCGCAGCCCATGTATCGCCCTGGTTGAAGAAGGGGCCCGCACCCCAGCACCTCACCTCTCCTGACCGGCGTACCGCGCATATGTGGTTGCCTCCCACCGCCACCCATCGCCAAGCTCCCCCGTACAACGCATTTGGCAGGCCATCTGGCCAGCATGCCAATTCCCCCGACGTATGCACGCCACAGGCTTTCCACATGCCGGTGCTCAACATGAGGAAGGTGCCTTCGGGAGCCTCGGATCGGGCGTTGCGGTTGTCCCCCCAACAGACGGCCTCACCGGAATCGCGTATCGCACACGTGTGCATCCACCCGACGCTCACCATTCGGTATCTCCCGGGAGGCACTTCAAGCTGCCCGTACTCGTTGCTGCCCCAGCACAACAACTCTCCGCTGTCTCGAAGCGCGCACGCGTGCGCAGGGCCTCCACTCACCTGAACAACGGGGGCTTCCCCCAGAGAAGCGAACAGGCCCTCGTCCCGGATGCCGGCAGCCACGAGCACGGCGACCACCACCACCACTCCCAGTCCTAACGCAACGCCCGCCCACAGGAACGGACGGCCAACGGATGCCAGCACCCCCGGAACGGCGAGTCTGAGCCACCGACGACGCTCCCGGTCGGGGCGCCAGGCGGCGAGGACGTGGCGGTCGGGGAGGTCGAGCTTCCCCAGCATGTTCGAGATGTGGTATTTGACGGCGTCGGGGCTGATGCCGAGGCGCACGGCGATCTCGGCGTTCGTGCCGCCCTTTCGCAGCTCGTCGAGGACGCGCTGTTCCGCGGGCGTGAGGAGGCCGGGGTGGCGGGGCCGGCCACGCTCGCGACGGGTCATGGGGGCAGCCTAGAGGGGTGCGGCGCGATTTTCCCTACCCGGCTTCAGGGGTCGCGCCCGGGCCGCCCTGTAGGCCCGGAATTGGTACAATTGCCTTAGCGGTTTCGACGACCGCCCCCGACCGGAGTTGCCGCGGATGAGCATGGAAGAAACCACCCAGATCCGGCCCATCGACCTCGAGCAGGAGATGCGCACGAGCTACCTCGATTACGCCATGAGCGTGATCGTGGCGCGGGCGCTGCCGGACGTGCGCGACGGCCTCAAGCCGGTCCAGCGGCGCATCGTCTGGGGCATGTTCGATGGGGGCGCGCGGTCGGGGACGGCCTACCGCAAGTCGGCGGGCATCGTGGGCGATGTCATGGGTCGCTACCACCCGCACGGCGACAGCCCCGTGTACGAGGCGATGGTGCGCCTCGCGCAGGACTTCTCCATGCGCTACCCGCTCGTCGACGGGCAGGGGAACTTCGGCAGCGTCGACGGCGACCCGGCGGCGGCGATGCGCTACACGGAGGCGCGGCTGGCGCCGATCGCGGAGGAGCTCGTCGCCGATATCGACCAGAACACGGTCGACTTCGAGCCGAACTACGACGGGCGTTACGAGCAGCCCGAGATCCTGCCGTCGCGGCTGCCGAACCTGCTGCTGAACGGCTCCTCGGGCATCGCCGTCGGCATGGCGACGAACATCCCGCCGCACAACCTGGAGGAGATCGTCGACGCGGCCGTGCTGCTCATCGAGAACCCGCAGGCGACGCTCGACGACATTCTCGAGATCGTGAAGGGCCCGGACTTCCCCACGGCGGGCATCGCCTTGGTGGGGAAGGAGCGCGAGCAGATCAGGCACGCCTACGGCGAGGGTCACGGGCGGGTCACGGTGCATGCGCGCACGGCGGTGGAGGAGGGGAACCGGGGGCGGACGCAGCTGATCATCACGGAGCTGCCGTACCAGGTGAACAAGTCCACGCTGATCGAGAAGATCGCGAACCTCGTGCGCGACAAGAAGATCGAGGGCATCGCCGACCTGCGCGACGAGAGCGACCGCAACGGCATGCGCGTCGTGATCGAGCTGAAGCGCGAGGGGTCGGCGCAGCAGATCAAGAACCTGCTCTACAAGCACACGGCCATGCGCTCGACGTTCGCGATCAACATGATGGCGATCGTCGACGGGGCGCCGCGGCGGGTGGGGCTGAAGCGCGCGCTCGACCTGTTCCTGGACCACCGGCGCGAGGTCCTGCGGCGCCGCAGCGAGCACCAACTGCAGAAGGCGCAGGAACGCGAGCACATCCTCACGGGTCTGCTGCGCGCGATCGACCTGCTCGACCGGGTGATCGCGACGATCAGGGGGGCGGAATCGGCATCGGCGGCGCTGGAGCTGCTGCAGACGGAGCCGTTCGAATTCTCCGAGGAGCAAGCGCGCGCCATCCTCGACATGCAGCTGCGGCGTCTGGCCGCGCTGGAGCGGCAGCAGCTGCAGGACGAGCACCAGGAGCTGATCGAGCGCATCGCTTACCTGGAGGACCTGCTCGCCAACCCGCGCAAGATCGACTTCCTCATCAAGGACGACCTGCAAGAGCTGCGGGACGACTACGGCAACGGGCGCCGCACGGAGATCGTGGAGGGCGACCCGGAGAGCTTCCGCGAGGAGGATCTGGTGGCGCACGAGGAGTGCGTCATCACGCTCAGCCTGCGCAACTACGTGAAGCGCACGAAGCTCGAGGAGTTCCGCACGCAGCGGCGGGGCGGGCGGGGCAGCCGCGGGGCGGCGATCCGCGAGGAGGACGCGGTGATGAAGCTGGTCGTGGGGGACACCCACGACAACATTCTGTTCTTCACCGACCAGGGGAAGGTCTACCACCTGCGCGCCTACGACATCCCCGACTCGAAGAAGCAGGCGAAGGGCACCTTCATCACGAACCTGATCGAGATGGACCAGCGCGAGCGGGTGACGACGATCGTGGTGGTGAAGGACTACGAGCACGACTTCATGGTGCTGGCCACGAGCGAGGGACAGGCGAAGAAGACGCCGCTGAAGGAGTTCGAAGAGGTACGCCGAAACGGCAAGATCGCGATGCGGCTCGACGACGGTGACACGCTGATCTCCGCGCGACTGGCACGGGCCGAGAGCGATCTCGTGCTCGTCTCCAGCGACGGCCAGGCGGCCCGCTTCGCCATCAGGCAGCTGCGCAGCGCCAGCCGAACCAGCGGCGGCGTGCGCGGGATGAAGCTTCGCGCCAACGCCTACGTGGTCGGGGCGGAAGCGGTCCAGTCGAACGAGCAGCAACTGATCGTGATCACGGAGCGGGGCTTCGGCAAGCGTACGGAGATGGAGCAGTACCCGGTGAAGGGCCGGGGCGGGCAGGGCGTGCGCACGCTCAACATCACGCCCAAGACGGGAGACGTGGCGGCCGTGCGGATGGTGTCGCCGAACCACGAGCTCATGCTCGTCTCAGAGGACGGCATCCTCATCCGCACGAAGGTCGATTCGATCAGCCTGCTCGGCCGGAACACGCAGGGCGTAACGGTGATGAAGGTGGGCGAGAACGACCGCGTCGCGAGCATCGCCAACTTCGATCCGGGCGATTCGCGGCAACGGCAGGCGGCTCAGGCCGAACTGCCGATGAACGGCCGGTCGAACGGGACCGCTCCCGCAGACGAAGAGGCCGAAGAGGACTAGGGCGGGGGCTCGTCGCTAGTCGAGCCCGAAGAGCGCATCGAGGCCGACGACGAGGCCCTCGGTCTCCCTGACCGCCTTCACGGCGGCGAGCACGCCCGGCATGAACGAGTCGCGGCCGGTGCTGTCGTGGCGCAGCGATAGGGTCTGGCCGAGCCCGCCGAGGAGCACCTCCTGGTGCGCGACGAGGCCGGGCAGGCGCACGGAGTGCAGGGTCACGCCGCCGACCTGCCCGCCGCGCGTGTCGGGCACGGTCTGGACCTCGGCCTCGACGCGCTGGAAGGGCTCGCCGCGGGCCTCGACCATCTGCTCGGCGGTCGCCTTGGCGGTTCCGCTGGGGGCGTCGACCTTGCCGGCGTGGTGGAGCTCGATGATCTCGGCGTGGTCGAAGAAACGGGCAGCCTGTCGGGCGAAGTACATCAGGAGGACGGCGCCGATCGCGAAGTTGGGGGCGACGACGACCCCGACCTTGCGCGCGGCCGCTTCCTCGCGGAGCTCGTCGAGGAACGCGGCGGAGAGGCCCGTCGTGCCGATGACGAGGCGGACGCCGCGTTCGAGGGCAGCGCGGGCGAGGACGGGGGTCCAGGCGGCGTTCGAGAAGTCGACGACGACCTCGGGGCTGTGGGCGGCGAGGGCGGGGGCGGCGTCGCGGTAGAGGGGGAGGCTCTCGCAGGAATCGCCCTCGCCGAGCGCGTCGATGAAGGCGAGGGGTTCGGTGGCGGGGTCGGCGGCGGCGGCGAGGGCCACCTGCCGACCCATGTTGCCGCTTCCGGAGATGACGATCGGGATGCTGTCCATGACGGGCGATTGTACGCCCGCGGCGGCGGGGGCGGTCCGTGCCAAGAGTGCGTCAGGGGGCGTTGCCGCTCGCGGAGGACGGCCCTATTCTGCCGCCGATGAGCGAGCTATCGGCGCAGGTGCCCGAGAGGCCCGGGGCGCGGCGGGCTGCCAACGAGCAAGCGGTGAAGCTGGCCGTGGCCGGGCGCTGGCAGGAGGCGGCAGCGCTCAACCGCGAGCTGATCGCGCGCTTCGGCGACGACGCGGAGGTCTACAACCGGCTGGGCAAGGCGTTCACGGAGCTCGGGCGCATTCGCGAGGCGCGCCTCGTGTACGAGAAGGCGCTCGAAGTCGACCCCACGAATGCGATCGCGCAGCGCAACCTCGACCGGCTCAAGCAGGTGAAGGACGAGGAGCCCGCCGCCGAGCCAGCAGCGCAGATGAGCCGGGGCCTCTTCATCGAGGAAGTGGGGAAGGCGGCGGTGGTGCGGCTGGAGGCGGGTCGGCCCGACGCCCTGGGGGGCCTGGACGCGGGCGACCCGGTGGAGTTGGAGGTGCGGGGGAACGCGGTCAACGCGGTCACGCCAGGAGGCGTCTACCTGGGGATGGTGGAACCGCGGGTGGGGCTGCGGCTGGCGCGCCTGATGGATGGGGGAAACCGCTACTCGGCGGCGCTCGTGAGCACCGGCGAGGAGCCCCGCATCATCGTGCGGGAGGAGTACCAGGCTCCGTCGCAGGCGGGCAAGGTGAGCTTCCCCAAGTCGAGCATCAATGAAGTGCGCGCCTACACGCGGCGCAACTTCCGGCGCGAGGACGTGGAGGACCTGACCGAGAACGAAGACGGCCCCGCCGACGAGGGGGACGCCGCGGCCGACGAGCTCCCGGAGGAAGGCTGGCAGGAGACGCGCATCGAGTACGAGACCGAGGACGAGGCGAAAGCACGAGAGGCAGAAGACGAGGATGACGATGACGAGTTCGACTGAGCCCCACAGCGTCGTGCCCGACCCACGGGTCCGAGCCGTGCTTGACCGGCTGCACGCAGCCGCCGAGGCGGAGATGGAGGCGTTCACGCAGGAGCCGCGGCCCGAGCCGCCGCCGGAGCCGGGGCCCTTCAACGCCGAGGGGGCGGTCGAGTTCTTCGCCGACAAGTACATCTCGCTGGAGCGGGAGCAGGGCAACCTGCTCTTCCTGCTGGCGCGATCGCTGGGGGCGCGGCGGGCGGCGGAGTTCGGCACCTCCTTCGGGGTCTCAACGATCTACCTGGCGGCGGCGATCCGGGAGAACGGTGGCGGGGTCGTCATCGGCAGCGAGATTCAGCCGTCGAAGGCGGCGGTGGCGCGGGCGAACCTGGAGGAAGCGGGGCTCTCGGAGTTCGCGGAGATACGCGTCGGGGACGCGCGCGAAACGCTGGCGGACCCGGGCGGGCCGCTCGACCTCGTGCTCATCGACGGGTTCCCCAACCTGAACCTGACGATGCTGCAGATCCTCGCGCCGCACGTGCGCGTGGGCGGCATGGTGATGGCGGACAACGTGGGCTCGTTCCCGTTCGAGATGCAGCACTACGTGGCCTGGGCGCAGGACCCGGCCAACGGCTTCGCCTCGGCGACGCTGCCGCTACGCGGCGGCACGGAGCTCTCGCTGCGGGTGGCGCCGCCCAGCGCCGATTGAACATAGGCCCTACGCGTTCCTACGATGGCGAGTCGGCTATCGCCCGACGCCGGCAATCGCCGGAGAGGACACATCCTGTGACATCGGCCCTCATCGAGGCGCGCGGCCTCGTGAAGCACTATGGCGACTTCGTCGCGGTCGACGACATCTCGTTCGACATCCGCGAGGGGGAGTGCTTCGGCGTGCTCGGCCCGAACGGGGCGGGGAAGACGACGACGATCCGCATGATCACGGCGACCTCGCCGGTCACGGCGGGGAACTTGCGGGTGGCGGGGCTGGACGTGGCGGAGGAGCCGCGCAAGGTGAAGGCGGTGCTGGGGGTAGTCCCGCAGGACGACAACCTCGACCCGGACCTGCTCGTGCGCCAGAACCTCGAGGTGTACGCGCGCTACTTCGGGCTGAGCCGCGACGAGGTGCGCCAGCGCATCGACGAGGCGCTCGAACTGTTCCAGCTGGACGACCGCGCGACCTCGAACGTGGACGACCTCTCGGGCGGCATGCAGCGGCGGCTCACGATCGCGCGGGCGCTGGTGAACAACCCGCAGGTCCTGATCCTCGACGAGCCCACGACGGGGCTCGACCCGCAGGCCCGGCACCTGGTCTGGCAGCAGCTGCGGCTGCTCAAGAGCCGGGGCGTGACGATGCTGCTGACGACGCACTACATGGAGGAGGCAACGCACCTCTGCGACCGGCTCGTGATCATGCACCGGGGGAAGATCCTGGTGGAAGGGCGCCCACACGACCTGATCGCGGAGGTGGCGGGGCCGCAGGTGCTGGAGCTGCGACTGCCCTCGCCGGAGCGCGACGCGCTCCTGGCCGAATTCCCGCAGGGCGACGGCTTCTCCGTGGAACAAGTGGAGGACCTGACGTACGTGTTCGGTGGCGGCCCAGCCTCGGCAATGGCGGCGGAGCGCGTGGGCGACCCGCATCGCGCGCACCTGCGCCCGGGGAACATGGAGGACGTGTTCCTCCTGCTCACGGGCCGGGGGCTGCTCGATTGACCGCGTTCGCCCTGACCCCGGACGTCTCCTTCGGCGCGTACCGCGTCTGGCAGCGGAACCGCGACGCGACGCTGCGCAACTGGAAGACGGAGTTCCTGGGAATCGCGATCGAGCCGTTCGCGATCATCCTCGCGCTGGGGCTGGCGCTGGGACAGTTCGTTGAGCTCGACAGCGGCGAGAAGTACGTCGAGTTCCTGGCGCCGGGGCTGCTGGCGCTCTTCCCCATGTTCGCGGCCACCTTCGAGTGCGCGTGGGGAAGCTACGTGCGCCTCGAGATGCAGGGCACCTACGAGTCGATCATCGCGACGCCCATCAGCGTCGACGACGTGATCACGGGGGAGATCCTGTGGGGCACGACGCGGGCGCTCGTGAACGGCAGCTACATCCTGCTCGTGTCGTTCATCCTCAATCCGTGGCTGCACATGGTGGATTCGCCCTGGGCCATCCTGGCGGTGCCCGTGGGCGTGCTGCCCGGGCTGCTGTTCAGCTCGATCTCGATCTGCTTCGCCTCGATCGCGCGGGCGATGAGCCACTTCGCCTACTTCTTCAACCTCGTGATCAACCCGCTCTTCTGGTTCGGGGGCGCCTTCTTCCCCTTCGACGCGATGCCGCGGTGGGTGCAGATCCTGGGCTGGTTCATGCCCCTCAAGCACGTGGTCGACATCTACCGGGGGCTGATCACGGGGAACCTGGAGTGGTCGATGCTGGGCAGCCTCGCCTGGCTGGCGGTGGTGACGGTGTTCTTCTACGTGCTGGCGGTGAAGCTGATGCGCCGGCGCCTCATTCACTGAAGGGTCGGTGCGGAGCAGGTCCCGGCAAGGCCTTGACAGGCCACTCGACCGTCTATACGTTCGTATTACGTGAGAATCACGGGGTTCGAGTGGGATGACGACAACGAACCGCACGTGGCCCGGCACATCGCCCCGGACGACGTTGAAGCCATCCCTCACAGCCGCTACCTGTCCCTTCGTAACAAGCGCGCAGGCAGCGGAGACTACAAGGTCATCGGTCGCGACCGAGGCGGGAGGCTAATCACCGTCGTCGTTGCGGCAACCGACTCACCCACGACATGGCGTCCTATCACAGCAATGCAGGCCAATAGACATGAACGCACCCTTGCAGAACGGGCAGGTATCTAGCATGAGCAAGCACGACGACTGGGATTACGAAAACGCAGAGATTCACGAGCCGGAGCGGGAAGTAAAGAGCGTGTACTCACTTCGCTTCTCCGCCACCGAGATCGCAGAAATCCGCGAGGCGGCGAAGCGGGAGGGTGTGACGACGAGCGAGTTCATTCGCACGGCCGCCCGCTCGAGAGCGAAGACACAGACCATCCCCGCAGAGATTGTGAAGGCCCTGGCCCTGGCCCTCGTGAACATCTCCGAGCGCTATGAGCTCGCGGGTGTTGCCGACGGAGAAGGAGGTTCGGTCGAGGATCTCGCAGGGTGGCTGAACGAGCACTCGTTGGACACTCGATCGGCGTAGGCCTCAGGGGCAGGCGAGGAGGTCGCGGAAGACCTCCGAGCGGCCGGGTGTGCCGGCCGTCTCGGGAACCAGGCTGGCAATGCCGCGCGTCACAGCGAGAATGACGTGGCCGCCCTCGCCGCGGAAGGCGACGGTGACCGTGTGGCCCGTCGTGCCGGCGAGGGGCAGGGCGTGCTCGCCGTCTTCGCTTACCAGCGGGAGCTGGAAGCAGGCGTCGCCGCGGTAGTCCTCTGTCGAGCCGCCCGACCAGCGCGCGATCGGACCCTGGTCGTCCGAGAGCCAGAGGTCCATGACGGCGCCCGGCTCGCTCTCGATGTCGAGAAGGATGGCGAGGGCGGGGGTGCCGTTCTCGAGCTCGCCGAAGCGGGCGAGGTCGACGGTGAGGCGCCAGCCCTCGGGTGCGGGGACATCGGCGGGCGGCTCGTCCAGCGGGTCGAAGGCGAGCAGGGCGGGGGTCGTGACGCCCAGGAGCGCCTTGGCCGAGGGCGACGTGAGCCACGACTTGTCGCGCGTGCAACCGGCGAGCAGGGACAGGGCGAGGAGGATAAGCGCGACGGCGGCGAGCGCCTGAAGCACTCGCCGCCGATCAGCTTCCGTGGGCCGGGGGCTAGGTATTGACGGTCGCTCCCTGGAGACGCGCGCGGACGTTGAGCATGCGGTTGAGCGCCGTCATGTACGCCTTCGCGCTGGCGACGATGATGTCGGTGTCGGCGGAGCGGCCCGTGTAGGTCTGGCCCTCATCCTCGATACGGATGGTGACCTTGCCCTGGGCGTCGATGCCCTCCGTCACGGCGTTCACGCTGAACTCGGTGAGCTCGGGCGAGAGGCCCGTGATGCGGTTGATGGCGCGGTAGACGGCGTCGACGGGGCCCGTGCCGGTGGCGGCATCGGTGAGGATGTCACCCTCGGGGGAGAGGAGGCGGAGGGTGGCGGTCGGGGTGGCGTGGTCGCCGCTGGAGACCTGCACGTGCTCGATGCGCCAGACGTCGCCGGAGAAAGAGCCGGCCTGGAGGTTATCGCTCACGATCGCCTCAAGGTCGCGGTCGTCGACCTCGATCTTCTTGTCGGCGAGCTCCTTGTAGGCGCTGAAGGCGCGGTTGAGCTCCTCGTTGGTGAGCTCGTAGCCGAGCCCCTCCATGTGCTGCTTGAAGTAGTGCCGCCCGGAGAGCTTGCCGAGGACGAGCTGCGTGCCCTGGGGGATGCCGATCTCGGTCGGGTCCATGATCTCCCAGGTCTCGCGCAGCTTGAGGATGCCGTCCTGGTGGATGCCGGAGCCGTGGCGGAAGGCGTTCTTGCCGACGACGGCCTTGTTCCACTGCACAGGCATGCCGGAGAGGCGCTCGACGAGCTTGCTGGAGCGGTAGATCTCGCGCGTGTCGATGTCGCAGTCAACATCGTCGAGGTAGTCCTTGCGCGTCTTGATGGCCATCACGACCTCCTCGAGGGAGGTGTTGCCGGCGCGCTCGCCGATGCCGTTGATGGTGACCTCGACCTGGCGGGCGCCGTGCTCGATGGCGGTCATCGTGTTGGCGGTGCACATGCCGAGGTCGTTCTGGCCGTGGAAGCTGAGGCGCGCCTTGTGGATGTTGGGCACGTTCTCGCGAATCTGGTCGAACAGCGAGCCGAGCTCCGAGGGGATGGCGTAGCCGACGGAGTCGGGGATGTTGATGACCTTCGCGCCCGCGTCGATGCAGCGTTCGACGATGGTGTAGATGAAGTGCGGGTCGGAGCGGGTGGCGTCCATGGGGCTGAACTCCACGTTGCTCGTGTAGCTCGCCGCGTGCTTCACCATCGCCTCGGCCTGGGTGAGCACCTGCTCGCGGTCCTTGCGGAGCTGGTGGGCCATCTGGATGTCGCTGCTGTTGATGAAGACGTGAATGCGGGGATCCTCGGCTTCCTTGATGGCGTCCCAGGCGGTGTCGACATCGGACTCGACGGCGCGGGCGAGGGCGCAGATGCTCGAGCCACGGACCTCGCGCGAGATGGTCTGGACGGCCTCGAGGTCGCCCGGCGTGGAGCAGGGGAATCCCGCCTCGATGATGTCGACGCCGAGCTTTTCGAGCTGCCTGGCGATCTCGAGCTTCTCCTCGGGGGTGAAGGCGATGCCGGCGGACTGCTCGCCATCGCGCAGGGTGGTATCGAAGATGTGGATCTTTTCGGGCATTCGGGTGGCTCCTCCGAGGGGATGCTCAGGGCCCGATCGCGCGGCTGGGGCGCGAGGCATCGGGCATCGGGATGTCAGGATCGATCGCGGCCCTTAACGCGAGGGCCGCGGCACTAGACGCGCCCGAGGGTGCGCCCCGGCGAGACCGGGGCGAGGGCGTTCTCCAGGTGGACCGCGACGTGTGCGGACATCTTCCGTCAAGTCTCGCGCGGGGGCGGCTCAGCCGCAAGCACCGGCGGCACGGGACTCGGAGGGCTGCGGTAGGCTGCCGGCATGGCGATCCGCACCGCCGAACTGGAGGCCCTCTGGGCGCGCGTCCGGGAGCGCTACGGGAGCTACCTGCTGGTGCTCCCGGGCGAGCCGAGCTTCATCTGCCAGCCGCACGAGTGCGACGCCTACTGCTGCCGCGCCTTCAACGTCTCGGTGGGCACGGGCGAAGCGGAGCGCCTGCGGGAGTCCAGCGGCCTCCCTGCCTCTCGGTTCCTGGAGAGCGAGGACGGCGAGCCGATCGCGCTACCGCTGGCGAAACCGTTCGTGCTGGGCCGGAGCGAGGGGCACTGCGTCTTCCTGGACGCCGAGCTGACCTGCGACCAGTACGAGGCGCGGCCCGACCCCTGCCGCTCGTACCCGCACCAGGTCGTGTTCGTCGACGCCGCCAGCGGGAGGCCGGCGCAGCCGGCCCCGGAGGCCGGGCGGCGGGCGGTGGACGCGGCGGCCGCGGGGCAGGCGGCGGAGGGGGCGGTGCCGCTCCTGCTGCGGCACGACCAGTGCCCGGGGTTCACCGGCCCGGCCTCGACCGAGGGGGCGTGGGGCGACCTCCTGCGCGAGACGTACGCCCGCTCCGTGGGCGGGGCGGGCGAGGTGGTAAGCTCGCCGGCATGAGCCGCCGAGGGAATCTGCCGAGCGTGCGGCCGGAGGTCGAGCGCATCACCGACGACGTGATCGCGGTGCGTCGCGACCTGCACCGGCACCCCGAGCTCTCCTGGAAGGAGGAGCGCACGCAGCGCGTCATCCTCGAGGAGCTCGCGAAACTCGACCTCGAGGACGTGCGCCCCATCGCGAACACGGGCGCGACGGCGCTCGTGAAGGGTGGGCGCAAGGGCCCCTGCGTGCTCTGGCGGGCGGACATCGACGCGCTGCCCGTGCCCGAGAAGTCGGGAGTGCCCTTCGCCTCGGAGAACGAGGGCGTGATGCACGCCTGCGGTCACGACACGCACGCGGCCATCGGGCTGGGGCTGGCGCAGATCGCGTCGGAGGCGCGGGGGTCGCTGGCGGGGAGCGTGCGCTTCGTGTTCCAGCCGGCGGAGGAGGCCTCGGGCGGGGCGGCGCTCTGCATTCAGGAGGGCATCCTGAAGAAGCCCAACGTCGACCGCTGCCTGGGACTGCACATCAGCGCGGACGTGCCGGTCGGCGAGATCAACTTGGCGCCGGGGCCGTTCTTCGCCTCCCCCACGAGCCTGCGCATCACGATCAAGGGCCGCGGCGGGCACGCCGCCTCGCCACACCAGTCGGTCGACTCGGTGGTGGTGGCGGCGCACGTGATAACGGCGCTGCAGACGGTCGTGAGCCGCACGCTGCCGCCGCTGGAGACAGCCGTGCTGACCATCGGGAAGCTGGAGGCGGGCTTCCGCGGGAACGTGATCGCGGAGTCGGCGGAGCTGCGGGGCACGATTCGCACGTACAGCGACCGCGTGCGCGATCGGATGGTGGCAAAGGTAGAGGAGGTGGTGAGCGGGGTCTGCGCGGCGTTCGGGGCGACGGCCGAGATCAAGCACAAGACGAGCTGTCCGCCGCTGGTGAACGACGAGGCGGTGACGGCGTTCGTGGAGGAGGAGGGGAGGCGCTACTTCGGGAAGGAGGCGCGGGTGTCGCGGGGGATGGGGGCGGAGGACATGGCGTATTTCCTGGAGGAGCGTCCGGGGTGCTACTTCTGGCTGGGCGCGCGCAACGAGGTGAACGGCGCCGCCGGCCGCCACCACGACCCGGGATTCATCATCGACGAGCGCGCCATCCCCCTGGGGATGGAGTTCGGCATGCGGCTGATCGAGGGCTCGCTGGTCGAGCTGGCGGGCTAGCCCCCTCCCCCTAGATACCCCACAGCCTTGCGGCGTTGCCGCCGACGACGAGCTTCGCTTGGTCCTCGGGGAGGGCGTCGAAGAAGGACTTCACGAGGCCGCGGCTCTCGCCCAGGGTGCTCTCGGGGTGGGGATAGTCGGCCGACCAGAGGGCGTGCTCGGGACCGATGTCGTCGAGGAGCTTGATGCCGCTGGGGTCGTCCATGAAGGTGGCGTAGCACTGGCGGTACCAGTAGTAGCTCGGCATCTCGGCGAGCTGGGGCTTCATCTCGCTCTCGAACTGGCGGTAGGTCTTGTCGGCGTCGTAGAGGCAGGCGGGCACCCAGGAAATGCCGCCTTCGGTGAAGATGACGTTCATCTCGGGGTGGCGCTCCAGCGTCCCGGAGAAGGTGAGCAGCGACCAGAGGCGGCGGAAGGGCTGGAAGCCGGTGGTCAGGTAGGTGCCGAGGGCGCCGCGTCCGCGGTAGTTGGGGTTCTCGCCGATGTGGAAGGAGAGGGGGATGCCACTCTCCTCGATGGCGTCCCACATGACGTCCCACTTCGAGCCGTTGTACCAGACGCGCTCGGCGCGGGGGTAGGAGGGGATCTGCATGGCCACGTAGCCCCACGACTTCAGCTTCTGGATGTAGTCGGCGGTGCGCTCGGGGCTGTAGATCGTGGGGAGGATGCCCACGCCGTAGAGGCGTCCGGGCATGCCCGCGCAGAACTCGGCGAGGCCCTCGTTGTAGGCGTCGTAGGCAGCGATCATCAGCTCCTGGTCCTCGAGCGAGAAGAGGGCCATAGAGACCTGCGCAAAGATGAGACCGGCGTCGAGCCCCTCGGCGTCCATGTCGGGAACGCGCTGCTCGATGTCGCCCATGCCGGGGCGCCCCTGCGTCAGGTTCAGGTTCTGGCCGACGGAATCGAGGTTGCGGCCCTCGCATTCGAGGTGCGTGCCGGTCTCGTCGCGCCAGACCTTGGGGGCCTGGTCGCGATACTTCGCGGGCATGCGGTCGACGAAGAGGTCGGGGGGTTCGAGCCAGTGGTCGTCGGCGGAGATGACGCGGGTGCCGGCGGGGGGCTGCCAGTCGAGGTCGGGGATCTCGCGGTCGACGGGCCAGGCGATGGGGGGAATGGCGATCGCGGTCATGGCGCGCTCCGGGCAAGAGAACTGTGGGGGAAGGATATTCCCCGGCGAGTGGGCCTGCCACCGCAGAGGGGAATGCCGTAGGCTACGGAATCCCAACGGCCACAGTTGCGCCTGCGCGTAGACTGAGCGCAACGACGATCCCTTTCCCCAGGAGAACAGCTATGCCTGAATTCGATACCGTCATCAAGGGCGGAACCATCTTCGATGGTCAGCGGACACCGCGATTCACCGGCGACATCGGCATCAAGGACGGTGTCATCGCCTCGATCGGCGGCAAGATCCACACCTCCAGCGCCGGCAAGGTCATCGACGCCAGCGGCCTGAACGTGGTGCCCGGCTTCGTCGACCTGCACACGCACTACGACTCGCAGATCTACTGGGACCCGTGGTGCTCGATCTCGGGCTGGCACGGGGTCACCTCGGTCGCCATCGGGAACTGCGGCTTCGGCTTCGCGCCGTGCAAGCCCGAGGACCAGGACCGCGCGATGATGACGATGTCGCGCAACGAGGCGGTTCCCCTGGAGTCGATGAAGGAAGGCATGCCCTGGGACTGGGAGACCTATCCCCAGTTCCTTGACAGCCTGGAGCGCACGCCCAAGGGCGTAAACGTGCTCAGCTACATGCCCCTCAACCCGCTGATGGCGTACGTCATGGGCCTGGAGGCGGCGAAGAGCCGCCCGGCCAACGAGGCCGAGATGGCGGAGATGCACCGCCTGATGAAGGAAGGCCTGGAAGCAGGCGGCTGCGGTTGGTCGGCCCAGATCGGCGAGAACGACGTGCAGCGTGACTACGACGGCACGCTCATGATCACGAACCTGATGACGCACGACGACCTGCTCTCCTTCGCGCGCGTGCTGCGCGAAGTCGGCCGCGGCTTCATCCAGTGCATCGGCGCCAGCCAGGACCTGACCGAGAAGCTGGCCGACGAGAGCGGCCGGCCGGTCATCTGGAACGTGCTCGCGGTCTTCACGGACCAGCACGGCATCGCCATGCCGGGGTACGAGCAGGCGATGGACTGGCTCGACGAGTGCAACGCCCGCGGCACCCGAATCTTCGGGCAGGCGCTGACGGCGGAGAACAACTTCCAGTTCACCTTCGAGGAGTGGAACCTGTTCGACTCCAGCCCCGCCTGGCGCGAGATGACCCTCGGCACCGTCGAGGAGCGCGCCGCGAAGATGGCCGACCCCGTCCGCCGTCAGGCGATCAAGGACGAGGGCGGCGACTGGTCGGAAGGCGGCGCAGGCGTCGTCCTCAACTTCAACGACCTGATCATCGGCGAGCTGCACAAGCCCGAGCTGGACCGGTACACGGGCTGGACCTGTGGCGAAGTCGCGAAGGAGCGCGGCGTGCACGTCATCGATGCGATGCTCGACATCGCCCTCGAGGACGACATGAAGGCGCTCTTCGTGACGGCCCCGCAGAAGATGGACATCGAGGCCATGAAGAAGATGGCGACCTCGGCGTTCGCGCTCCCGGGCGTCTCCGACGGCGGCGCTCACACGAAGTTCATCACCCTCGGCCGCTACCCGACCGAGTACCTCGCGCTCCTGGTTCGCGACCACGAGATGATGAGCCTCGAAGAGGCTCACTGGCGGCTGAGCGCCTACCCGGCGCTGGCGGCCGGCTTCCGCGACCGCGGCACCATCCGCGAGGGCGCTCCCGCCGACATCGTGGTCTACGACCTCGAGAACCTCGACATGGGCGAGGTGGAGCGGGCGTACGACTACCCGGCGGGCGCGTGGCGCCTGATCCGGAAGCCGCACGGCTACCGTCACATCATGGTCAACGGCGAGGAGACGTTCGTGGACGGCGAGTGCACGGGCGCGACGAGCGGCAAGCTCCTGCGCCACGGCCAGGGCTAGCGCGAACCGTCAGCGGCAACGCACCAACGCGGGGCGCCCATCGGGCGCCCCGCTTCACGTCTGTCTGGCGCGAGCGTTCTCCGGCGCGCCCTATGCTGGGCGAGTGACGCGAGTCTGGCGTTCCCGGATGACTGCGATCCTCGGCGTCGGGCTGGTCGCGCTGGCCCTGAGCGCATGCGGCCCCAAGGGCGAAGCGACCGCACGCACGGTTCACCTGGACTCGGGGAGGACGGTGGAGGCAGGGGTCGTGCTTTACGACGGCCTCGACGAGGGTGTGGCGGAGGAAGTTCACGCCCAGTTGGCCAGGATCATCGCCTTCTTCGACGCACGCTTCGGGGTCAGCGTGCCCGAGTTCACGGTCTACCTGGTGAAGGAGAGCGACACGCTCGAAGACGTCTTCAAGGATGTGACGGGATTCCGCCTGAGCGGAGGAACCTGCTTCGCCGGACCGGGGTCCGCGATCTTCCTCGTCGACGGTCCGTGTCGTTCCGACGGTTCACTCGTTCTCGAGCACGAGTACTTCCACCTGCTGCAGATTCACCTGGCGGGGTTCGGCGACGGCCGCGAGGGATTCCGCCGAGCCAGAGGGCCGCTCTGGCTCCTGGAGGGCATGGCCGACTACGCGGAAGCCCTCTACCGGGCGGAGGTGGGGCCCCGAACCTACGAGGAACTGCGGGACCAGAACGCGTTCGCCGTGGCATCGTGGGCCGGCACGCTCGAGGCAACGGGTGATCAGATCTTCGCGGAGAGCTACGTCCTGGGATTCTTGGCGGTCGATCTGCTTGTCCAGCGGGCAGGCGAAGAGGCCCTGCTCGACTACTACCGGAGCGTCTCAGCGGGTCTGGGTTGGAAGGAAGCATTCAGTGACGCGTTCGGCATCGGCGTGGACGAGTTCTACGAGGAGTTCGAGCGCCATCGCGCCGAGAACCGGCCGCCTTTCCACACCATCAGCGGCTCGGTGGTGGGGCAGCGTGGCGATGGCCTGCGACGGATTGGCCTTGTGGCGGTTTCAAGCGACGGGGCGTACAGCAGCTACAGCCTGACCGTTGCGGATGGAGGCTTCGTCATCGCCGTCCCCGCGGAAGGGTATTACGCAATTGCGATCTACCCGCCGCCGACAGGCGCCTGCACCATGATCGGGTGGTACGAGGAGGACACCGGCTTCACGGTGTCCCGGAGGGATAGGACGTACGTCGAGGTGCGCGGCGGGGACGTTGAAGGCATCAGCATTCGGCTCCCGGACGCGTGGTGGGAGCTGGAACCCATCGAGCACTGCGCCGAGGACCAGTAGCGCTTCCGTCTACGCGAGGCCGCGCTCCTCGAGGAACTGGATGGCGAGAGCGGCGCATTGCTCGGGTTCCTCCAGCTGGAGGAAGTGGGTGGTGTCGGGGATGAAGTCGTAGTTCGCCTGGATGAGTTCGCTCAGGTCGACGCCGGGGAAGAAGGAGAAGGCGGTGGTCGGGTCGGAGCCGATGACCTTGATGGGGCAGCGCAGGGCGGCGAGGTCGACCTGGACGCACCAGCGGACGGCGCCGTCGTAGGCCTGGGCCTCGTACTCCTTGGGGCAGCAGAGCTCGAAGCCGGAGCCGTCGGCGGCGGGGCGGAGGACGGTCTCGGCGAGGAGGTCGGGCACGCCCGGGCGCACGCGCTGGTACATCGGGTTGCGGCGCAAGCTCTCGGCGAGCTCCTCGCGGGATTCGAAGCGGTCGGGGCGGCGGCGTGTTCCCGACGCGCCCCGTTCGAACCTGACCCCCATCTGTTCGGGCGTAAGGCCGGGCTTGCAGACGGGCGCGTCGAAGAGGACGAGGGCCGCGAAGGCGTCGCTCGCCTGCGCGTGAAGGAGCGCCCCCAGCGCCGAGACGGAGTGGTAGACGCCGATCGCGGGCTTCTCGCCGAAGCGCCCGGCGACGTCGGCGAGCACGCCGCCGCAGTCATCCCCGAAGGCGCCGATGTTGTGCGTCGCCTGCTCGCCGACGGGGTTCAGGCCGTGGCTGCGGAGGTCGTACACGAAGAGGTCGAAACGATCGGTGAGGTGCGACCAGAACGGGTAGTAGCCGTCGGCCGACTGGCCGTTGCCGTGGCTGAGGACCATGCGCGGGCCGTCGGGATTGCCGTGCCGCCGAACGCGGATGACGGTGCCGTCGGCCATGGTCGCGTCGAACGCGGCGAGGGGCTCGGGCACCTCGTAATGGTCGGGCATGGCGGGCGGTCCCTACTCCGTCGTGCGGATGGCGCGGATGGCGATGGTGAGCATGACGGCGCCGAAGACGAACACGACACCGAGCTCCTCCCACGTGCTGAGGGTGTAGCCGAACCAGTCGACGTGGGTGATCTGGAAGGGGGCGTCGGCGGGCAGCGCCTTGAGCTGCTCGGAAAGGGCGATCTCGCGGATGGGGGCAACGGCGTAGGTGACCGGGTTGAGCTTGACGATGACGTCCATCCAGGCGGGGACGTTGTTGATGGGGAAGAAGATCCCGGAGAGGAACATGGCCGGCATGATCGCGACCTGGGAGAGCATCTGGAAGCTTTCGACCGAGCGCAGGCGGCTGCCCATGGCCACCCCCAGCCCCGTGAGCATGAACGAGACGAGGGCGATGAGCCCGATGAGCTTGGCCACGATCTCGAGGGTGATGTCGATCCCGAGGATGGGGGCCATCACGAACATGACGACGCCGTTGACGAGGGAGATGGTGGCGCCGCCTGTGATCTTCCCGATGCAGATGGCGGTGCGGCTGACCGGCGCCACGAGGATCTCGCGGAGGAAGCCGAACTGGCGGTCGGTGACGATGGAGACCCCGGAGAAGACGGAGTTCATCAGGACGATCATGGCGACCATGCCGGGGAAGATGAACTGGCGGTAGCCGATGTCGCCGGGGAGGGTGGCGATGCTGTTCCCCAGCCCCTCGCCGAACATGACGAGCATCAGGATGGGCATGATGAAGGCGGAGATCATGCGGGGGCGGTCGCGGAAGTAGATGAGCACCTCGCGCATCCAGATCACGCGCACCACCTGCAAGAAGTTGGCGCGGCCGGTGGCGGGGCGCGGGCTGCCGGTCGCGACCTGGGCGCCGGCATCCACCGTGGCGGTGGCCTGCTCGACGGTCATCGCATCCTCCCGAAGCCGCGTTGCCGCATGGAGCGCATCTTGTCCTCTTCGCTGGCCTCGGCCTCGCGGATCTGGTGCCCGGTCATGGTGACGAAGACGTCCTCCAGGGTGGGGGCGCGGATCCCGACGGAGCGCACCTCGCCCTCGATGCGATTGAGCAGGATGGGCAGGAACTCGCCGCCCTGCTCGACGTTGAACTCTACCGCGTCGTTCTCGAAGCGGGGCTCGACCTCGAAGGACTCGCGCACCTCGCGGGCCAGCCCTTCGTTGTCGGGACCCGCGATGGAGACGACGTCGCCGCCGAGGCGCGCCTTCAGGCGGTCGGGCGTGTCGAGAGCGATGATCTTGCCGTGGTCCATGATGGCGACACGGTCGCAGGCCTCGGCTTCATCCATGTAGTGGGTGGTGAGGAAGATGGTGACGCCCTCGGTATCGCGCAGGGAGCGGGCGTAGGCCCAGATGCTGCGGCGGGTCTGCGGGTCGAGGCCGACGGTGGGCTCGTCGAGGAAGAGGACGGAGGGCCAGTGCATCAGGCCGCGGGCGACCTCAAGGCGTCGACGCATCCCACCGGAGAAGGTGATGACGGGGTCGTTCGAGCGCTCGACCAGGCCGACGCGGTCGAGCAGGTGGTAGGCGCGCGGGCGGATGTCCTCGCGGGCCATGCCGAAGAGCTCGCCGTGGAAGACGAGGTTCTCGCGGGCAGTGAGGCGCTCGTCGACGGTTGAGTCCTGGAAGACGATGCCAATCTCGCGCCGCACGCCGGCGGGGTCGTCGACGATGTCGTAGCCGCCGATGGTGGCGCGCCCGGCGGTCGGCCGCAGGAGCGTGCAGAGCATGGAGATGGTGGTGGTCTTGCCGGCGCCGTTGGGGCCGAGGAAGCCGAATATCTCGGCCTCGCCTACGTCAAAGGAGATGCCATCCACGGCGGTGATGTCGCCGAAGCGGCGCGTGAGCCCGGAAACCTGGACGGAGGGAGGCACCCGACCATCTTGCGGTGCGGGTCCCCTTGCGCGCAAAGCGGCGGGAGTCACGGGCTAGCCCTCCGGCTGGAACACGTCGGTGTCGGGGAAGTAGTCGGACCAGGCGAACCAGAAGACGGCGAAGCCGTTGAGGACAGCGAGGCGGGAGCCCGCAAGCTCACCCGAGAGCGCCTCGCCCGTGAGCACGGACCAGACGGAGCCCGTCTCGAGGTCGCGCAGCGTCTCGCCGCTGGCGTCGGGCTCATGGACCTCGAAGGTGAGGAGGCGGCCGTCGACCGTGGGGTCGTAGGCGATGGCGGCGCGTCCGACGGCGTCCCAGGCCACGAGCACGGGCTGGTTGCCGATGAGGTCGTTGACGACGGGATGCTCGGCGAGGACGCGATGGGAGTAGGCCTTCCGCCCCTGGGGAATGACGACCCCGTGGACGAGCTCCTTGCCGAAGAGGCGGTCGTCGGGGTTGCGTTCGCCGATGACGCCCGCCTGGGGGCTGAAGTAGTAGCCGTTGTAGGCGTCCATGACGAAGCCACCCTGGTCCAGCACCTGCGTATCGGGGTGGAGCTGGCGCCAGCTCTCCCAGCTGGTGAGGACGGCGGGCACGACCTCAAGGGGCGTGCCCTTGAGCGGCCCCTCGACGGCCTCACCGAGGAACTGGCTCCAGAGGGTCTCGGTTTGCCGGTCGAACATGACGAGGGCGTTCATGATGAGCTTCCCCGACACGCCGAAGCTAAGCGTCTCTCCCTGGATGTCGCGGGCATACACGATGCCCGTAAAGCAGAGCGGTCACCAGGTGACCGCGATGGCGCGGCCTCCCAGCGTGTCGTTCACGATTTCGTGGGCGCTGAGGAAGGCGGCTCCGTAGGCGCGGTGTTCGCCGTCGATGGAGACGCCGATGACGAGGTCGCTCAGGGCGAGCTGCCTGTCGGCCTCCTCAGCGGTGACGAAGCGGGGGTTGTCGATGGCGGGGATGGCGTCGGGCGGGAGGAGGGTGACGATCTCGAGGTCGGGGTCGCCCGGTTCGCGGGGTTCCTCCGGTGCCGCTGCCTCGGTGGCGCGGGGGGTGGAGGCTTCCGTAACCGCGGGTTCCGTGGCCGGGTCCCCGGTGGCCGTTGCAGCAGGCTCCGTGGCGGTGGCGGCGGCCTCGGTGGCAGGCGGTTCGGTGGGCGCGGAGGGAGGCTCCTCCGGGTCGGAGCCGCCGCAGGCGAGCGCCGCCAGTCCCACGACGAGCGCCGCGACGGCGGCCGCCAGCGCCCTAGCCATCGAACGCCCGGGGGTAGCTGCCGAACACCTTGAGCATCGTCGTCATGCCGCGGAGTCCGTCGAGGGCGGCGGCGCACTCGGGGTCGAACTCGTGGCCCTCGAAGTCGATGAGGAAGATGTACTCGCCGAAGGTGGCGCGGGTGGGGCGGCTCTCCATCTTGGTGCAGTTGATGCCGCGGCTGGAGAACTCCGTGAGGGCGGCGGTGAGGAGGCCGGCGCGGTCGCCGGCGAACTCGAAGGCGATGGAGGTGCGGTCCCGGCCCGAGGGCTCGGGCTCGTGCCGCCCAACGACGACGAAGCGGGTGGCGTTGCTGTCCTGGTCCTGGATGGCCTCGGCGAGCACGTCGGCGCGGTAGATCTCGGCGGCGCGGACCGTCGAGATGGCGGCGGCGCCCGGCTGGGCGACGGCGAGCTCGACGGCCTGCGCGGTGGAGAGCGCGGCGGCGCGCTGGGCCTCGGGGCAGTGCTGCCCGAGAAAGACGCGGCACTGTCCCAGCGCCTGCGGGTGCGAGTAGATGAGCTCGATGTCGTCGATGGCCGTGCCCGGGGCGGCGACCAAGTTGTGCACGACCGGTACGAGCACCTCGCCCTGGATCTTGAGGGCGGTCTCGTGGATGAGGATGTCGAGGGTCTCGGGGACGGAGCCGTTAAGCGAGTTCTCGATGGCCATGACGCCGGTCTCGGCCTCGCCCGCCTCGACGGCGCGGGCGACGGCGCCGTGCGTCTGGTACGGGAGCAGCTCGGAGCCGGGGAAGTGGCGCCGCGCGGCCTCCTCGCCGAAGGTGCCCGGCGGGCCCAGGAAGGCGACCTTCACGCCGGACCCTCCCGCCTCAGGTGTCGAACCCATGCGCGCCCCCGATGAGCGCTTCCTGAAGCATCCCCTTGCTCTCGGCGCGGGTTACGACGACAAGGGCGTCGCCAACGGTGAGGGTGGTATCGGCGCCGGGGACGCGGGGCACGCCGCCGGAATCGACGATGAGGGCGATAAGCGATTCGGGCGGCAGCAACACCTCGCGAGGCGTGCGTCCCACCACGGGCGAGGTCTCCGAGAGGCGCACCTCGACCAGCTCCAGCCCCTGGTGGAGCTGCATCACGGGGACCATCGAGGTAACGGGAAGCTCCTGCTCGATCTGGGAGAGGATCGCCTCCGTGGCGGAGACGGTCGTCTCGATGCCGCGCTTCTGGAAGAGGAGCGCGTTGGTGGGATTGTTGACGCGGGCGAGGACGCGCGGCACGCCCCGGTAGCGGGCGATCTCGCAGACGACGAGGTTGTCCTCGTCGTCACCCGTGACGGCCGCGACGAGGTCGGCGCGGGCGATGCCGGCGCCGTCGAGCACGGACGCCTCGCAGGCGTCTCCCTGCTGGACGGTGCCCTCGAGCAGGTCGTTGATCTCGGCGGCGCGGGAGGCGCTGCGCTCGATGACGAGCATCTCGTGGTCGCCGCTGAGCAGCTCGCGCCCGAGGTAGTACCCGACCTTGCCGCCACCGGCGATGATGACGTACACGGCTCAGGCCGGTCCCGAGTTGGGCAGCATGGCAAGGATCGCCTCCGCTCCCGCGCTGGTGGGGCTGTAGGTCTGGAGGCCGAGGTGGCCGAAAATCTCGCCGCGCTCCGGGTCCTTCGTGCGGCAGACGACGTTCTTCACGCCGAAGATCTCGCGGGCGAGCTGGCTGGCGAAGTAGTTGCGGTTATCGCCCTGGGTGACGGCGACGAAGGCGTCCGCTTCGCGGGCGCCGGCGCGCTCCAGCACCTCGGCATCCATGCCGTTGCCGACGGCCATGCGTCCGCCGAAGGAGTCGGGCAGGCGCCGGAACTGGCCGGCGTTGAGGTCGAGCACGGTGACGGAGTGGCCGTCCTGGTCGAGGCTGGCGGCGATGGCGGCGCCGGTGCGCCCGCAGCCCATGATGACAACGTTCACCGGCGGACCGCGGCCTTCCCGGCGGCAGGAGCGGGCAGCTCCAGCGGCTCGCGCACAATCCAGACGTTGCAGGAGGCGTGCTTGAGGACATAGCCGGCGGTCGGGCCGACCTCGAACTGGCCGAGGAGGGGAGTCCAGCCGACGCCGAGCATGATCACGTCCACGCCGCGGGCCTCGGCCTCCTCCACGATTGCCGGGCCGGCGACGCGCGCCTGCAGGAGCTCGTCCTCGATGGTGGCGCCGTTGCCCTCGCCCTCGGCGAGCGCGCGGGCGCGGCGCAGCAGCTCCTCGCCACGCTGGGCTTCCAGGTCCAGGTCGGCGGTGACGGGCAGGCTGCGTTCGACTTCAATGACATGCAGGAGGGTGAGGGCGCCTTTCTCCTGGCGCGCCAGCGCGGCGCCCACGGCGACGGCCTCAAGGCTGGCCGAGTCATCCACCACCGGGGCCAGGATGGAACGGAACCTCGCCATTGCGAAACGCCCCTCCGCGACGAGCGAGAATACTGCCGCGGGGCTCCGCGCACAATGCGGCGCGCTTTACCGCCGGCGGCGCGGCACGAGGCGGGCGAGACCGTTGGCGCGCGGGCGTTCGGATCGCCATAATGGGCGCGCTCGGGCCGGAGAGCGGTCCGAACCACGAGGGAGAGCGCAAATGGACAGCACGGATTTCTACCTGGCCCCGATGACGATGAGCTACTTCTTCCTCGAGGCGCTCGAGGACAACGGCTACGCCTTCCCCAAGGGCTGGCGTTCGCACCAGCAGAACGTCGAGGCGCTGCTCGAGGACGGGAAGGTCGTCCGCATCAACGTCGACGCGACGAACAAGGTCGTGGTCGAGGACATCACGGCCGAGGTGGGCGCCTAGCTTCCGCAGCCCCCACCCGGCTCAGCACCCCCGCGGGAGGCATTCGCCTCCCGCTTTGCATGCCCGCTCCGAGCGGTCCCAGGGCGTTTCCCTCCCCCCATCTCACTGGCTCTAACCCTTATAGTCACTTTATCAGCTTCCCTCCTGTGCCTTTATAGCAAAATAGCACTCCTTCTCGTATAATGTAGCTACCATGGCGAAGAGTTTCTACGAGACCCTCGGGGTCTCCCGCAGTGCGTCCGAGAAGGAGATTCGTTCCGCGTACCGGAAGCTCGCGCGCCGCTATCACCCCGACGTCAATCCAAACGACAAGGGCGCCGAGGAACGCTTCAAGGAGATCCAGGGCGCCTACGACGTCCTGTCGGACGACGACACGCGCAAGAAATACGACAAGTACGGGGACCGCTGGCAGCAGGCCGACCAGATCGAGGAGATGGAGCGGCAGCGCGCCCAGGCCGGGTTCGGTGGCGGTGGCTTCTCTTTCGACGGCGGCTTCGGCGACCTCGGCAGCGTGTTCGGGGGCATCTTCGGGGGCGGGCCGCGAGGGCCGCGCCGGGGCCAGGACATCGAGTCGCCCACCGAGGTCACGCTCGAGGAGGCGTCCGCGGGCACGACTCGCACGATCAACCTGCAGAGCAGCGAACCCTGCGGCATCTGCGGCGGGAGCGGTGCGATCGGCAACGCCCGCTGCCACACCTGCGGCGGCGCCGGCGAGGCGCTCAAGCCACGCCGCCTCGAGGTGAAAGTGCCGCCCGGCGTCCGCACCGGCTCACGCGTGCGCGTCGCGGGGGAAGGGCGGCCGGGGATGGGCGGCGGTCCCTCGGGCGACCTCTACCTGCTCGTCACCGTGCTCCCGCACGCCCGCTTCGAGCGCAACGGCGACGACCTCACGGTCGAGGTGGCGGTGCCGTACCTCGACGCCGTTCTCGGCGGCGAGGTGGAGGCGCCCACGCTCACGGGGCGGGTGATGCTCACGATCCCGCCGCTCACCCAGAACGGGCGGCGCATCCGCCTGACCGGCAAGGGCATGCCCGTGCTCGGCCGGGGCGACCGCCGCGGCGACCTTTTCGCGCATGTGAACGTGGTCCTGCCCGAACACCTCAGCGAACGCGAGCAGGCCCTCTTCGAAGAGCTCCGCCAGAACACGACGACCGCGCGAGCGGCCAGCTAGCGAGGAGGACGAACCGATGCCCCGCCGCCGACCACCCGACGAGCCCCTCCGCGACGACGAGCCCTGCTACGTCATCTCGATCGCGTCGCGGCTGGTGGGACTGCACCAGCAGACGCTGCGCTACTACGAACGGGCCGGGCTCATCCGGCCGCACCGCACGAGCGGCAACATCCGCATGTACTCGAACGCCGACATTCACCGCATCCGCCAGGCCCAGCGCCTCATCGAGGAGCTGGGCGTGAACCTCGCCGGCGTGGAGGTGGTGCTGCGCATGAGCGACCAGCTGCGCACGCTCCAGGCCCAGCTCGACGAGGTGAAGGCCGAGCTCGACACGCTTCGCCGGACGCGGCTGCCGGCGCCGGCCGTCGACAGCGAGGGGCGCCCCGCCCGCTAGCCGACCCGCACCGCCACTTCGGAAGACCCCGCGCCCGCGGGGCAGGAGGAATGACCCCGATGATGCGACAGGACCGATTCACCGAGCAGGCCCAGCAGGTGCTGGCCGCCTCGCAGGAGGCGGTACGCACGCGCCGCCACAGCCAGTGGGGGGTGCCCCACGTGCTCTTCGCCCTCGCCGAGCTGGACGGCGGGCTCGCGCTGCAGGTGCTCGAACAGCTCAACGTCGACGTCGCGCGGCTGAAGGCGCGCGTCGACGAGGTGCTGAAGGAGCAGCCTCGCCTCCAGCAGGATGTCGTCCAGATTTACACGACGCCCGAGGTGGTGCGGATGATGGAAACCGCGAACGCGGAGGCGGAGCGGCTGAAGGACGACTACGTGGGCGTCGAGCACCTGCTCATCGCTATCGCCGACAACGAAGAGTCGGGCGCGGCCGGCCTGCTGGCCGAGTTCGGCGTGACCAAGGAAGGCATCTACCGCGCCCTGCGCGAGATCCGCGGGAGCGCGCGCGTGACCAGCCCCACCGCCGAGAGCAGCTACCAGAGCCTCGAGCGCTACAGCGCGGACCTCACGCAGCTCGCGCGGGAAGGCAAGCTCGACCCCGTCATCGGTCGCGACACGGAGGTGCGGCGGGTGATGCAGATCCTGAACCGGCGCACGAAGAACAACCCCGTCGTCATTGGCGAGGCGGGGGTCGGCAAGACCGCCATCGTCGAGGGGCTCGCCCAGCGTATTGCCGAGGGCGACGTGCCCGAGAACCTGCAGGACAAGTCGCTGCGGGCGCTCGACATGGGGGCGCTGCTGGCCGGGGCGAAGTTCCGGGGCGAGTTCGAGGAGCGCCTGAAGGCCGTCATGGAGGAGGTCCGCGAAAGCGACGGCGGCATCGTCCTCTTCATCGACGAGCTCCACACCGTCATGGGCGCGGGCGGGGCCGAAGGCGCCATCGACGCGAGCAACCTGATGAAGCCCCCGCTGGCGCGGGGCGAGCTGCGCGCGATCGGTGCGACCACGCTCGACGAGTACCGGCGCATCGAGAAGGACCCCGCCCTCGAGCGGCGTTTCGCCCCTGTATACGTGGACGAGCCCTCGGAGGAGGACACGATCGCGATCCTGGAGGGCCTGCGCTCGCGCTACGAGGACCACCACAGGGTCGAGATCGGCGACGACGCGCTCGAGGCGGCCGTGCGGCTCTCCTCGCGCTACGTAACCGAGCGGCACCTGCCCGACAAGGCGATCGACCTCATCGACGAGGCCGCCAGCAAGCATGTCATCGACGCGCAGGAGACGGCCCCGGAGGTCCGCGCCATCGCAAAGCGGCTCGACGCCCTCGGGGAGGAGGCCGACGCGGCCGTCGCGCGGGAGGACCACGAGCGCGCGGCCCACATCAAGCAGGAGGTTCTGCAGCTCCAGGAGGAGTACGCACGCCTGCGCGCCGAGGACGAGGCCGAGCGCCCATCCGATCTGCGCGTGACCGAGGAGGACATCGCCGCGCTCGTCGGACAGATGACGGGCATCCCCGTCTCGCGGCTGGAGGAGACGGAGACCGAGAAGCTGCTGCGCATGGAGGAGACGCTGCACGAGCGCGTGGTGGGGCAGGACCGCGCCATTGAGGCGCTCAGCGACGCCGTGCGCCGGGCGCGGGCGGGGCTGAAGGATCCAAAGCGCCCGATCGGCTCGTTCATCTTCCTGGGGCCCACGGGCGTGGGGAAGACGGAGCTGGCGAAGGCGCTGGCGCAGTGCCTATTCGACGACGAGGAGGCGATGATCCGGCTCGACATGTCGGAGTACCAGGAGCGGCACACCGTGAGCCGCATGGTGGGCGCGCCTCCGGGGTACGTCGGCTACGACGAGGCGGGCGGTCTGACCGAGCTGGTCCGGCGGCGTCCCTACCGGGTCATCCTCTTCGACGAGATCGAGAAGGCGCACCCGGACGTGTTCAACACGCTCCTGCAAATCCTCGACGACGGCCGGCTGACCGACGGCCACGGCCGCACGGTCGACTTCCGCAACACGGTCGTCATCATGACCAGCAACCTGGGCACGGGGGCGCAGAACCGGCTCACGCTGGGCTTCACGCAGCGCAGCGAGGAGAGCGGCACAGGCGAGCAGGTGCGCGAGTCGGTGGAGCGCGCCCTGCGGGAGCACTTCCGCCCCGAGTTCCTGAACCGCATCGACGACACGATCGTGTTCGAGCCGCTTACGAAGGCCGAACTCGCGGAGATCGTCGACCTGCTGGTCGCCGAGGTGCGCGGGCGGCTCACGGAGCGCGACATCGACATCGAGCTGACGGATGCCGCGCGCGAGGAGCTCGTGCGCGAGGGGTACGACCCCGAGCTGGGCGCGCGCCCGCTGCGGCGCACGGTCGAGCGGCGCGTCGAGAACGAGCTGGCGCGGCGCATCCTCGCGGGCGAGTTCGGCGAGGGCCAGCGCATCACGGTCGATTTCGCGGACGGCGCGTACACGTTCGCCGCCCACGCCCGCGACGGGGAGGCCGCAGTCGCGGGGTAGGGGCGCTGGCGAGCATGCTAGGATGCGGGTCGCTTGAGGGCCGTCTGACAAGAGCCCATGGGGCTCTTCACTCTAGCCATGGGGGCCCAAACGCGCACAACAACAACAACCGCAGCATGTGCAACTTGAGGCCCTAGACCGATGGTGGAGGTCCCCGTACACAGACCCACCCAGTCGCCGGACGTCGAGGGGGTCGTTCTCTATTGTCCTGTCCGTGGCGCTCTTCGGGCAGGCGGGCTCGCAGCTGACGGCCTGACCCCAACGGAGGAGGCGCGCCGTGTTGATTTCCTGCACTTCCTCATCGACGAGCGCAACTACCCACCAGAACACATCCGCGTTGAAGTCGTAACGATCAGGAACCTCGGAGAGAGCGGACGCAATCAACTCCGTGCAGACGTAATCGTGTATGACCGCCCATGGGTGGAAATCCAACCGGCAGCCCGCGAGCAGCAACTCGAACACGTGATTCTCGTCGCAGAAATCAAGCGGGATTCAGCGAAGAGGCGCAAGGGCGTTGTTTATCAACTCGAACCCGCCCTGCGCGTTCTTCCGCGCCTCAGCACGTTCGGCGTCTACTGGGATGACGAGAGCCGAATCCTCTTCACCAAGTCTGTCGAAGAGAAAAAGGGATACGAAGAGGTCGTCGTAGCGTCAGATTCTATCGCCAACCTCCCCGACTATGGAACGGCATACCGACACAAGCCGATCACCGTCGACACGCTTACAAAGCCCTCCAACCTCATGGCGACCCTAAATGGCTTTGCGAACATCATGCGTTCGCACGGGATCAATGACAGCCAGCAGCGCTACAGGGAAACCGTGAAGCTGCTTCTTGCTAGGTACGTAGACGAGAGGACGGCAAAGGTATCGAGCACCAAGCGACTGCAGATGCAGGTTCTCGGCGACATAGACTCTGGTTTCAGGGAAAGAATCGAAAACCTTTACACCAGTGCATCGATTCGCTATAGCCGAGTTGAGACCCTCTTTTCTCCCACACCTGGTCCGGGTGTTGATGAGGATACCCTTCGCGACCTCGTTCGAGCGATACAGGGGTTTGACTTTTCGTCTGTCTCGAGTGACACGATGCAGCAAGTCTTCATGACCTTCGTACCTGTTGTCTTCAAGAAGGACCTAAGTCAGTACTTCACTCCCGCATCCCTCATCGAGACGATGGTTCGCATGGTGGCACCCGGCCCTACCGAAAAGATTGCGGATCCGGCAATGGGGACGGCGGACTTCTTAGCCGCAGCTATGAACTACTGTATGCAGCGCGGTGACGACGATGCTCTCGGCCGGGTCTACGGCATTGACTCCGATGCTCAGGCCTATGACTTGGCCGTCGTCAACATGATTTTGCACCGCGATGGGCAAGCTAATCTCAGGCGCGAAGACTCTATCGCGAACAGTCAGCGTTGGTCCGAAGAAATGGACGTTGTGGTCTGCAATCCGCCCTTCGGGGCTGGGACCGTTGAACGTCGAACGTCGGTCCTTAGCGACTACGCCCTTGGGCACGTCTGGACTCCCGGTGAACACGCCGGCGAATGGGAGGTGACTGATGACGTTGCCAAGGGGCAGCAACTGGGCATTCTCTTTATCGAGCGCTGTTGGAAGATGCTTCGCCCAGGTGGCCGAGTCGCCATCATTCTCCCCGAAGGCTATCTCTCCACCGCGAGCTATGGTTATGTCCGTCGCTGGATTCTCGACCACTTCATCATCCGGTCCCTCGTAGAACTACCGAGGCGCATCTTCGTCAAGTCTGGGGCGGACCTTCGGTCTAACATCCTCGTAGCAGAGAAGCGAGTCGAGGGTACGCAGCTCCGCCCACATCCGATCCACGCCTCTATGGTGCGCCGCGTTGGCTATAAGCTGGGTGGCGACTTCAGCCCACTGCCGGCGCGTGACCAGACAAGCGGGGTCCCAATCCGGGATAGTGCAAATCGTTTTGTTCTGGACTCAGACTTTACAAGAGTCCTCCACGAATTCGAGAACACACCACACAAAGTTACTGCAGAGTGGCGCGGAGCGACGGTTGAGGACATCTTTTCGCACAAAGACCTAGACATGAAGCCGCGTAGATTGTCCCCACGCGCGCTCCAGAATGTCCGTAATCTAAGATCTTCCGGTGCGGTCCCGCTGGACGACATCGCGACCGTCGTTGAGGATACTGTCGACCTCATCGATGATGTTGGATCGGAATCCTTTAGGAGAGTTGTCGAAGGTCAGGATATTAGGGCGATCGAGGGTACTGTTGTTCCGCATTCCCCAGAGAGGTGTTGGTCGATCGCTGAACGGAAGAAAAGGAAATGCTATCGCCTCTTTCGGGGTGACATCATTGTTGGTCTAGTCCGGCCAGAGAGAAGAAACATAGGCATCCTGCTGGAGTCTGGCGAGGATATTGTGGGTAGCCCAGATGGACTCTCTGTAATAAGGGTCGAACCTGAAGTGTCTGAAGACTACCCAGCGGAATGGCTATTTGCGGCGTTGCGATCAGAGCAAGTCAGGCTTCAGTTGTGGACGGAATCTGGTGGGACGAGCTACGGTAAATTGGACAATGACCACATCCGGCAAGTGCTCATTCCCACTGCAACTCTGCAGGAGCGGAAGGCAATGGCCGAATCCGTTCGTTCATGGATTTCAAGTGTTCAGGCGAACATCGCAGCATGGTCACACATAGGGACCGAAGAAGATCGGCTCCCCATCTTGAACTCTCCGTTGACCGGCTTGGTTGACGACTACGAACCGGGCTCCTAAGTGCCCCCCGTTCCCGCTACCCCGGGGCGGCGGACGGCACCGGCTCGGGGCGGACGCGGCGTATCTGGGGGACGACCAGGGCGATCGCGGCTGAGAGCGCAAGCGTCGACCAGCCGAGAACGACGAGCACGATCGGCAACCCCGCCTGCTGGGCGACGGCGCTGATCGGGAAAGTCAGCAGCATCGCGACGCCGTTGGTGAGGGGCAGCAGGCCCATCACCCGGCCGCGCACGCCCTCCTCGACCTTCTGCTGGATGATGACGGCGGCGCTGATCGAGGAGGCGCTGAGGGCGACGCCGAGGCCGACGTTGGTCGCGGCCGTGAGCCAGATGGAACGCGAATAGGCGAACACGATCGCGCTGGCTGCGAAGGCGAGAGCGGCCAGCACGAGGGTCGAGCCGCGGCCGGCGACATCCGGGCGCTGGGCGAAGAACATCGAACCGACAACGGCGCCCCCGCCCCAGCCGAAGGCCATGAGCGCGAAGCCTCTCCCGCCGACATCGAGGATCTCGGTGGCCCAGATGATGCCGAGGTTGCCCACGCCTGGCATGCCCACGCCGTTCATGACGAAGAGGAGGCCGACCGCCGCGAGGATGATGATGTGGCGCCACGTGTACTGGAGGCCCTCGGCGACGGCCCGGAACACCTGGCGCCCGGCCTCGCCGCGGCTGCTGTAGTTGAGCGCGGCGATGAGCGGGATGATGCCGATCCAGGTGACCAGCGAACCGCCATAGAGCACGCCCGGCCCGACAACGTCGTTGAGGACCGCCGCCAGCGGAATCGTGATCGGAATCATGAGCTGCTGGGCGGCGGAGTTGAGGCTGATCGCGTTCCCGAGGTCGTCCATGCCAACAGCGGCGGGGATGCTGGCCTGTCGCGCGGGGTGGTCGATCGCCTGCGTGGCCGCCGCGAAGAAGGTGAGCACGAGGACGCCGAAGAATGTCGCGTCTCCGAAGGGGTTGGTCAGCATGAGGAGGGCGACGAAGGCGCTCAGGACGAGCGTGGCCGATTCGCAACCGAGGAGCACGAGGCGGCGCTCGAAGCGGTCGGCGATGGCGCCCCCGATCAGGCTGAAGAGCAGGGTGGCGACGCCCCGGGCGCCCATGAGGAAGCCCGTATAGATGATCTGGAGGTCGGGGTAGACCTCCTGCACCCAGAAGATCTGGGTGACGAAATGGAGAGGCTGCACGAGCCCGACGAGCACCGTCCCGGCCAGCAGGAGCCGGAAGTTCCGGTGGCGGAAGGCACGGAACACCTGGACGCGACCGTCGGGCATGAGCGCGGAGTCTACGCGCCGGCGTCCTCACGCCCCGCACCGGCAATACCCGCAGGCCGTGGCGGGGCGGCGCGGGATCGGCCAGAATCGGCGCGCTTCGAAGCAGGAACGGGAGGTACGTCATGCTGCTTGAGGGAAAGGCCGCCGTCGTGACTGGCGGCGCGGTCGGGATCGGACGCGGGATCGCGGTGGCGCTGGCCGAGAACGGCGCGGACGTCGCCAGTCTCGACATCGACGCCGCCAACAACGCGGAGACGGCCGCGCAGGTGCGAGCCACGGGCCGCCAGGGGATCGCCATCGACTGCGACGTGGCCGACAAGGTGCAGGTGCGGCGCGCCATCAACAGCGCCCTGCAGCGCCTGGGACGCATCGACGTTCTCGTGAACAACGCCGCCATCTATGCGGACACCACGCTCACGGGCGGCAGCTACGAGTCGCAGACGCACGCGTACGAGCGCTCCATCGACATCTGCGCGATGGGCAGCTACTACTGCGCGACGGCGGCGGTGCCGGCGATGCAGGCGGCGGGCGGGGGCGAGATCCTCAACGTCATCACCGAGCACATCAAGGAAGGCCACCTGATGACGGGCGGGGCCGCCAGCGGCTACGACTGCGCCAAGTGGGTGCAGTGGCGCCAGGTGGAGACCTGGGCGATCGAGCTCGCCGAGCACAACATCCGCGTCAACGGCCTCTGCATGGGGGCGACGGACACTCCGATGCTGCGCGCCGTTTCGGTGGCGGCGGCGGAGGCGGGGATGCGCTCCTCGGACGTCGGGCAGGCGGTCATCAACATCCTCTCGCACGGGTCGGAAGGGCCCAGCGGGGAGACGTTCGTGTTCGGCACCTCGGGCACGCCGCGCGCCCAGAGCCTCGAGGAGATCGCGGCCCTCGCGCCCGCCTGAAACGCCGCGAGACCGGCGGGAAAAGCGTTGACAGTGCGCGTAGGATGGTCGCCATAGCAGCGGCGCATGTGCGCGCCGGTCTTTTCGTGACCACAGCAGAGGGAGTAGTCACATGGTCCTCGAATCCGTGTCCCAGCAAACACCGACCACGAAGGCGTCCGAGCCAGTCCTCGGCACCGACCTCATCCCCAAGGAACGCTACATCTCGAAGGAGTTCATGGACCGCGAGTGGGAGCGCATGTGGACCAAGGTCTGGAACATCGCTGGCCGCACGCAGGACATCCCCAACGTGGGGGACTACTTCACCACCGAGCTGGGGCCGGAGTCGTTCCTGATCGTGCGCGAGGCGGAGGAGAAGGTGCGGGCGTTCTACAACGTCTGCCCCCACCGCGGGAACCAGATCCGCAACGCCGGCATGGGGCATGCGGAGTCGTTCCAGTGCGCGTACCACTTCTTCGAGTTCAACCTCGACGGCTCCAAGAAGTTCGTCCCGGACGAGGACACGTTCACCCAGGGCGTTCCCCAGGAGACGGCGCTGATCGAGGTGCCCTGCGACACGTGGGGCGGCTGGGTCTGGTTCAACATGAACCCCGACGCCGAGCCCCTGATGGAATTCCTCGGAGAGATCCCCGACCACCTCAACCCCTACCACTTCGAGAAGCAGTACTTCGTCCAGGACGTCACCATCGAGTGGGACTGCAACTGGAAGACCTCCGTGGACGCCTTCAACGAGGTGTACCACGTGCAGGGCATCCACCCGCAGATCCTCGAGAACATCGATGACATCCATGTGCAGATCGACCTGTACGAGCGCCACAACCGCTACCTGGTGCCGTTCGGGCTCCTGAGCCCGCGCTATCCGAACCAGGAGGAGTTGACGCGCGCGCTGAAGGAGATGCTGCAAGCTGCGGGCATCGACCCGGAGACGTTCGAGGGCGGCCCGGCGGACGTGCGGCCCGCGCTCCAGGCGCAGGTGAAGAAGCACGCCGCCGACCACGGCATCGACCTGTCAGAGCTGAACGACGACCAGCTCAGCGACGACTACCACTACTACATCTTCCCGAACATCACGCTGAACACGCACCACTCGGGCGTGATGCTCTTCCGGCAGCGGCCGCACGCGACCGACCCGAACAAGATGTACTACGACCTGCAGAACTATGTGCGCATCCCGGAGGGCTCGGACCCGCCGCCGCGCCCGGTGCACACGACGCACAAGCACGGCGAGATCTCGCTCGGGCTGGGGCTCGACCAGGACTCGTACAACCTGCCGCGCGTGCAGAAGGGGATGAATTCGCGCTCGTTCAAGGGGTTGCTGATCAACTACCGCGAGCGCCGCATCCGCCACATGCACAAGGTCATCGACGACTACCTGGAGGGCCCGGACCGCTAGGCCCGCCAGCCGCCAACCAGCGGGAGGCCGCGCACGGCTTGTGCGCGGCCTCTTTGTTGTAGGCTGCGCCCGCCACCACGAGGAGGACGAACATGCAGGACTTCGAGGGGAAGGTCGCGGTTGTGACGGGCGGGGCGAGCGGCATCGGACTCGCCATGGCGACGCGCTTCGCCGCCGAGGGGATGCGCCTCGTCCTCGCCGACATCGAGGAAGCGGTGCTGGAGGAGGCCGCCGCCGGCCTCCGCGAGGGCGGAGCCGAGGTCCTGACCGTCCAGACCGACTGCGGGGACGCCGCCTCCATGGACAACCTCGGGGAGCGCTCGCTTGAGCACTACGGCTCGGTCCACATCGTCTGCAACAACGCGGGCGTGGGGGCGCGGGGAACCATGTGGGAGCTGGGCGTCAACGACTGGGAGTTCGTGCTGCGCGTGAACCTGTGGGGCGTCATCCACGGGGTACGCGTGTTCGCACCGCACCTGGTCGCACAGGACGAGGGGCACATCGTGAACACGGGCTCGATGGCGGGCCTCGTGTCCGTCTCGGGGACGGGGCCGTACAACGTGAGCAAGCACGGGGTCGTGACCCTCTCGGAGACGCTCTACGGCGAGCTCCAGGACGCGGGCTCGAACGTGGGGGTATCGGTGCTCTGTCCGGGCATCATCCGCACGAACCTGCGCAACTCCGAGCGCAACCGCCCCGAGCACCTGCGCGACCTCGACCCAGGCGCGGTCAAGGCGCGCACGGAGAACACGCCCGGCTTCAGCGACACCGTGCGGCTGCAGGCGCTTCCGGCAGAGTGGGCGGCGGAGTGCGTGTTCGAGGGAATCAAGGCGAACCGCTTCTACATCCTCACGCACGATGACCACGAGGGGCAGATCCCCCGCCGCCACGACGCCATCCAGAACGACGGCAACCCCGCGGTCGTGCGCTCGACGGTCTTCGCGGGCGGTCCGATCGAGCGTTAGGGCTACGTCCGCGCCGCTTCGAGGGCGAGGGTGCGGATGACGGCGGCGACGCCGGGGTGGGTGCCGGCGGGCTCGGCGTAGCGGACGGCGCGGGCGCCGTTCGCGGCGACCTGGCCGACGTGCCAGCCCTCCGACGCGAAGTACGGCACGACTACCGCACTCCGCTCGCCCGCGAGGTCGGGGACGGCGGCGATATTCGGATCCTGGTCGGTGAAGACGGGGGTGACCTGCGCGAAGGGTCCCGCGTCGCGCACGCGCTCGACCTGCGCCTGGACTGCGCTCGCCGAGCCCGCATTGCGCGGCGTGCCGTGGCCGAGCACGAAGAGGGCATCGTCGGATGAAGCACCGGCCTCCAGCGCCCGCTCGACGACGATGCCGGCGAGAGCGGGGTGGGCGCCGACGGGGCGCGTGCAGCGGATCGTCCGTCCCTCGCGACGGGTTACGGGGCCGTCGAGGCCCATCTCGGCGGGGATGACCTCGCTCGTGAAGTACCCCTCCGACATGAAGACGGGCACGATCGTCACTTCGGCGGCGGAGCACCCGTCGAGGGCGCGTGAGAGGGAGGGCTCCTCCTTCCAGAAAGCGACGAGCACCTCGTCCCAGGAGTCGTCCCCGGCCAGTGTGCGGGCGTGGGCGCGGACGGCCTCGCTCGAGCGCGCGTTCAGGTGCGATCCGTGGCCGGCGAGGACGAGGGCGTGGGTCATGCCGGTCACTCCAGCGCGTCGATGACGGCGCGCACGAGCTCGCCGAGGCCGGGAGAGGCGGCCTCGGCATCGACGCGGCCGAAGCACTCGCGCACGGCCGTCGACGTGCTCGGGCCGATGCTGACCAGCGCGGCGGTCAGATCGCCGGCGTCCGCGCGGAGCGCCGCGTGGAGGTTCCGCGCGGTCGAACTGCTGGTGAAGGTGATGGCGTCGGCCTCGCGGACGGCCTCCAACTGCTCCTCCGTGAGGGCCACCGGCCTGTTCTCGTAGGCGGTGACGGGGCGAACGGTCAGCCCTCGCGCCTCCAGGGCGAGGGGCAGGTCGGGGGTCGAGAGGTTGGACTGGAAGATGGTGACGGTCTCGCCCGGTTCGGCGGGGAGCTCGGCGAGGGCGGTCGACCACGACTGCTCGGGGACGAAGTCCGGGCGCAGGCCGTAGCCAGCCAGCGCGGCGGCGGTCGCCTCGCCGACGGCGGCGATCCGGCGTCCGGCGAGGGCGCGCGAGTCGAGGCCGGCCGCGGCGAGCGTCTCCATGGCCACGTGGACGCCGTTCG
This sequence comes from Dehalococcoidia bacterium, assembly GCA_009841435.1. Lineage (GTDB taxonomy): Bacteria > Chloroflexota > Dehalococcoidia > Tepidiformales > Tepidiformaceae > UBA2991. The sequence continues at coordinate 37,298 of VXLW01000123.1, forward strand.
CGCTGCTGAAGGCCCACCAGTCAGCGGGAGCGGCCACGGCCTCGCAGAGGTCGGGCGTGCCGCCCCGCGAAACCAGCTCGATGGCCGGCGCCTCGGTCACGATGGCGCCCTCGGCTTCGAGGAGCGCCACCAGATCGCTCGCCTGGGCGCGGGAGCGCGTGACGGCGACGCGTCGCCCGGCGAGGGGGCCGGGGTCGAACCAGGCGAGCTCACTCGCGAGCCCGGCGACGGGCCCCACGACGGTCACGAGGGGCGCGGTCAGCCCGTCCGCGGCGACGCGCTCGGCGATGTCGCGCAGGGTGCCGGTTGCGACGCGCTGGTCGGGGCGCGTTCCCCACTGGACCGAGGCGGCAGGCGTGTCCGGAGCGCGGCCCTCGGCGACGAGGCGCTCGGCGCACTCGGCCAGGTTCTCCGCGCCCATGAGCAGCACGAGGGTGTCGACCTCGGCGGCGGCGCGCCAGCTGGTCGCACCGTCGTTCATGCTGCGGGCGTTGATAACCATGAAGGCGCCGGCGAGCCCGCGGTGGGTGACGGGGATGCCGGCGTAGGCGAAGGCGCCGATGGCGGAGGTCACGCCGGGCACGACGGTGCAGGGCACGCCCGCCTCCTTGCAGGCGCGCAGCTCCTCGGAGCCGCGCCCGAACACGAAGGGGTCGCCGCCCTTGAGGCGGACGACGCGCTTCCCCTCTTTCGCACGGGCGAGCATCAGCGCTTCGATCTCCGCCTGCGTCGCAATGTGGGCGCCGGCGCGCTTGCCCACGGCGCACAGCTCCGCGCCTTCGCGCGCCTCGCGCAGGAGCGAGCGCGGCGCGAGGGCGTCGTACAGGACGACGTCGGCGGTGCGCAGGGCCTCAAGGCCGGCGACGGTAATGAGGCCGGGGTCGCCGGGGCCCGCCCCGACGAGCGCCACCGCGCCGGTGATCGGTGGTCGGTGGTCGGTGGTCGGTGGCTCGTCCGTCGCAGGCACTCCGTTGGAACTCCGGCCTCTATTATGGGCGCGCCCAAGTCACCGGGGCTCGCGGGGAGCTACCGGCAGCGTCGACCAACAGCTAATGGCCAACAGCCAACAGCCTTCGCAGCACTTCTTCGAGTCCCAGCGCCTGCGGCTCTCCTACTGGGCGTGGGGCGACGAGGACGCGCAGCCGCTCATCCTCGTGCACGGCGGGCGCGACCACGCCCGCAGCTGGGACGGCATCGCGGAGGCGTTCGCCGCCGACCACTACGTCGTAGCGCCGGACCTGCGCGGCCACGGCGACTCCGACTGGTCGCCGGGGAGCGAGTACACGACCGCACAGTACGCCGTCGACCTGCTCACGCTGGTCGAGCGGTTCGACCGGCCGGTGCGGGTGGTCTGCCACTCGTTCGGGGGACAGGTGACGTTCATCGCGGCGGGGGCGTACCCGGGTCGCTTCGCCTCGATCGTCGCGATCGAGGGGCGGGTGCCGGGGCTGTTCGAGGAGCCGGAGCCGATGAACCCGGAGCGGTTCCGGACGTACGTCGAGCAGCGCCGCTCGCTGGAGACGCGGCAGGTGCGGCGCTACCCCGACCTGGCGAGCGCCATCCAGCGGGTGCGGGAGATGAATCCGCGCCTCTCACCCGAGCAGGCGCGGCACATCGCCGTCCACGCCGTGCGCGAGGACGGGGACGAGCTCATCTGGAAGTTCGACAACTGGTCGCGTCCGGGCGTGCGTCGCGACGAGTACACGCTGGCGGAGATGCGCGGCTTCATCCAGGCGATCGCGTGTCCAATGCTCTACGTGATCGGGGGCGAGGCGGGGGTGATGCGGGGGATGGAGCGCTGGGTGGAGGGGCTCGCGGGCGTGCGCCCGGTGAAGGTCGAGGGCGCGGGTCACTGGGTCCACCACGACCAGCCGGAGCGGCTCATCGCGCTGGCGCGGGAGCACTTCGGGGGCTGACCCGGCTACTGGTCCGCGATGTGCCCTCAGGCCCACTTTCGCCAGGCGATGGTGACGGCTGAGAGCCCGAGCGGCGGCAGCGTCAGGAACAGGAACAGGAACCCGTACCCCAGCAGGGCGCCGAACCACCCCAACACGGGCTCTCCTTCGAAAGGGGTCGGTGGCGCCAGCCACCTCCACAGTAGGAAGGCAGGGAAGACGGTCAAGGAGAACGCCAGCGCCCACCAGCGACCGATGAGGTACCCGAGGACCGGCGGGACGACCACCCAGGCGACGAACAGCGGAACGATAAGCATGGGCGCACCTCGGCACGCACTAGTCGAACTCGGCCTTCAACTCCTCTAGGCTCGCATATTCCTTGATGTTTCTACCTTCCCGGGCGTCGCGGAGCGCTTCGAGGGTCTCCTTGTTGGGAACCCTCGCGGACTCTGACTGTCGACGAGCCTTGCGGTCCTTCCGATCTGGCATGAAGCCACCGTAGCACGCGAGGCCTCGCGCGCCAGACTGACTACCAGGCCAGCTACTGTTCCGCAGATTCGCTTCCACCCAGGACTTCCAGGAGCGGCCTGAGCCGCCCGTCCGGATCTGCCCTGGCAGCCAAGGTCTCGAGGTCGCGGGCGGACACGACTAGGGGATTGCGCTGGAACCGCCCGTCGTGGGTGTAGGAGCAGAAGCGCAGGCTGAGCTCGCCGTCGTCCCACTCCAGGAGCTGAATCGTGGGCTGGTGCCAGCGGGACTGGCAGGAGACCTCTTCAACGATCTGTCCCTGTCCGAAGTAGAACTTGAAAGGACGGGGTGTCCGGCGTTCGACGTTCGCATCAAGGTCCGAGCCCATAGCACCACCCCAACTCATTTCGGGGCCGCCCCGCTCAGGGCAGCTTCCCCTGGTCAGGCTCCAAGCCTGCCAAGTGCGTCAGGTGATCCGCAAGGAACTACGCGAGTCCGACCAACCCGCAGTCCACCAGCCACTGGCCACTAGCCACCAGCCACCACTCCCCCGTACCCTCCCGCGGCAAGCGGAGGGCCGTGTGAGCGACGCGGATCAGGGAGCCGGAGACAGCGAGGCGGTGTTCGCCATGCTCGAGGAACTGGGCGTGACGAACGCCCGCGAGCTGGGGCTCGACCACCCGGGCGTCGTGGCCCTGCTCGACGCCAGCCAGCAGCTCGACGAGGGGCAGCCGGGGCTGGCGATGCACACCCTCGAGGTGGAGCTGGGGGAGCCAGACACGCCCATGCCGATGGAGGTCGGGGCGGCAGCGTTCGTGTTGCGGGGGAAGGCGCACGAGGCCCAGGACCGTGCCTACCACGCCCGCATCGACTACGAGTACGCCCTCAAGATGCGCCCCAACATCCCCTACGCGAGCGAGGCGATCCGGCGCATCGACCGGCGCGGGTAGGCGGCGCCCCCCGCGCGTGCCCTAGAATCGCGCGACCAGCGACGGGAGGCGGCAGCCATGGTGCGAGCCGAGATCATCGAGCGCAGCAAGAAGCTGCAGGAGACGGCGCCCGCCATCGAGCGGCTGACCGGGATGACGGAAGCGCTCCTGGAGGCAGCCGACGAGGCGCAGGAGATCCGCCACATCCCCGCCTGGGCCTCGAACGAGATCGCCGACCAGGGGCTCTACCGCTTCGCCCTGCCGGAGGAGCTGGGCGGCGAGGACCTACCGGCGCGCGACCAGATCGAGATCGTCGAAGCGGCCTCGGCCATCGACGGGTCGGTCGGCTGGTGCGTGCATATCAACTCGGAGATCAACAGCCTCGTGCTGCGCCGGATGAGCATGGAGCTGGTGCACGACTACTACGACGACTGGCGCGTCCTGACATGCGGCGGGGTCGGGCCGGGGCTCCAGCACGCCCGCGCCCGTCCGGAGGACGGCGGCTGGCGGCTCTGGTGCCAGGGCTCCTTCGGGAGCGGCTGCCACAACGCGACCTGGACGCTCGTACATACGGGCTCGGTGGGCGTACCCCGCGAGGGCGGCGGCTCCTCCGAGAAGGCGTTCCTGATTCCGCGCGGGGACTTCGAGGTCGTCGATACGTGGGACACGGCCGGGTTGCGCGGCACAGGCAGCCACGACGTGAAGGTCGACGGGGCCTTCATCCCGAACAAGGCGACCCTGCCGATGGACCTCTTCAGCAACTGCGACACGTTCGCGAGCCCCACCCTGCGGAACCCGATGCAGGCGCACTACAACAAGGGCGCCGTCGCACTCGGTATCGCCCGCGGGGCGATCAACGACCTCGTCGAGCTGGCGATGGAGAAGACCCCATGGATGTCGGGAACGCCGCTGAGGGACATGCCCGAGCTGCAATACCGCCTGGGCGAGGCGGAGGCGACGCAGCGGGCGGCCAAGGCGTTCATGATCGACGCGCAGGAAGAGACGGAGCGGCACCTCGGTCCGCTGCCGAAGGACGGGGGGCGCTCCGGTCCGGACTGGGAAGTGACCCAGCGCTCGTACCTCTCCTGCGTACACGCCGCGCAGGCCTCGCGGCACATCGTCGACACGATCCACAACACGGCGGGGACGACGGCGAGCCGGATGGACTCGCCGTTGGAGCGGCGCCTACGGGATTCGCATCAGGCGGCCGCGCACGCGGCCATCTCGTGGCGGCACTACCGCAACCTTGGCAGCACCTACCTGGGCAACGAGATGCCCGGCCTGTCCTCGGCGCGGGCGTAGGGGGAGCTCGGCTCAGGAGTCCTTCGGGGGCTTCTGACGGAAGAACTTCCCGACCGTCCCGGCCAGGAACGGGCGCAGCGGCCCGGGCAGGACCCTCCAGGCGATCGCCTCGCCGGCAACGCTGCCGACCTGCCGGATCTCGTCCTCGTGCTCGCGCACGTACTTCGCCGCCTGCTCGGCGGCGGGGCGGGCGGCCTCGATGGCGTCATGGGCGATGCGTTCGGCCTCGGGGCGGGCGGCCTCGACGGCTTCGCGGGCAATCTTCGCGGCGCGGCGGGCGTGGAGCTCGGCCTCGGGCTGGGCTTCGAGCGCGGCGTCATGCGCCTTGCGCACGAGCTTCCCGAGGGAGCGCCCGATCTGGGCGGCGGCGTCCTCGCCCGGCGGTGGCCGCTTGCCGCCAGCCACGGCTAGTCCCCGCCGCCGCGGATGACGCGGACGACCTGGCGCAGAAGGCCCAGCCGCGGACGTCGCTTCGACCCTCGGGCTAGGTCTACCTGGCGGGCAGCTGCGCGCACCGACTCGAGCTCCGAGTACTTCTCGTCCCGGAGGCTTCTCCACTCGTGCTCATCGGGCGGAAGTCCGAAGTCCACCATCTGACAACCCTCCCCACTCTAGACGACACGAGCGAAGTACGTGTCGTCCGCTAGTCCCCGCCGCCGCGGATGAGGCGGACGATGCGGCGGATCAGGCCGAAGCGGGGGGCACGCGGGCGCTTCGGGGGGCGGTGACCGCCCTGGCTCCGGCGCTGTTCCACCAACCTGTGCAGCCGGGACATCCGCATAGCGACAGCCTCATGCCCGAAGGGCGAACCGTGGCCATGTCCGAACGGCGGAATCGTGCCTGAGCGACCCATCCCGAATCTCCGCATCCACTGTAGCCGAACGGGCGGGCGCTAGTCCCCACCGCCGCGGATGACGCGCACGATGCGGCGAATCAGGGCGAAGCGGGGGCCACGCGGGCGCCCGGCAAGCTCTCGACGCTGCCCGGCTTTCGCCATTATCGTCTTGCGCTCCATCTCGGCCTGCCTCCGCTTACCGCGGGCATTCAGCTCCGTCAAACCGGGGTTAGGACCACTGAAGTTCGCCATACCAGCCCTCCCTTCCACTGTAGCCGAACGGAGCGGCGCTAGTCCCCGCCGCCGCGGATGGCGCGCACGACGCGGCGGATGAGGCCGAAGCGGGGCCTGCGGGGGCGCTTCGGGGGGCGGTGGTCGCCGCCGTGCTGGCGTTTGATCTCGTCGCGCTGGGCCTCCGCCAGCATCTCCAGCTCGGGACCGTGACTGGGCGGGATGAATCCGCCGCCGAACTCCGCCATCGCGTGCCTCCATGCCCACTATAGAGCGCAGAGATTGACAGAACGGCGTACCATCGGGCCACGTCTCGAAACGACCCGCGGAGGAACAGATGGTTCAGGAGAAGATCGCGTACACGACCCCCACGGAGAAGGCGCCTGAGCCCTACATGGGCACCGACCTGATCCCGAAAGAGCGCTACACCTCGAAGGAGTTCATGGAGCTTGAGTGGGAGCGCATGTGGACGAAGGTCTGGAACATGGCCGGCCGTGTGTCCGACATCCCCACCGTGGGCGACTACTTCACCACGGAGCTGGGCCCCGAGTCGCTCTTGATCGTGCGCGAGGCGGAGGACAAGGTCCGCGCGTTCTACAACGTCTGTCCGCACCGCGGGAATCAGATCCGAAACCCCGGCATGGGCCACGCGGAGTCGTTCCAGTGCGCCTACCACTTCTTCGAGTTCAATCTCGACGGCTCGAAGAAGTTCGTCCCGGACGAGGACACCTTCACCCAGGGCGTGCCCCAGGAGACGGCCCTCGTCGAGGTGCCCTGCGACACGTGGGGCGGCTTCATCTTCTTCAACATGAACCCGGACGCCGAGCCCCTCCTCGAGTTCCTCGACCCGGTCGCCCAGCACCTGGACGCGTACCAGATGGAGAAGTTCTCGATCGTCTCCGACAAGACGGTCGAGTGGGACACGAACTGGAAGGCCTCGGTGGACGCGTTCAACGAGGTCTACCACGTGCAGGGCATCCACCCGCAACTGCTCGAGGGGCTGGACGACATCCACGTGCAGATCGACCTGTACGAGCGCCACAACCGCTACCTGGTGCCGATGGGCATCGTGAGCCCCCGCTACCAGAACCCCGAGGAGGTCACCGACGGGCTCAAGGGGCGGCTGCGCAACGCGGGCGTCGACCCGGCGGAGTTCGAGGGCCGGAGCGCGGAGGTGCGCCCCTTCCTGCAGAAGCGCGCGAGAGAGGTCGCCGAGGAAGAGGGGATGGACGTCTCCCATCTCAACGACGACCAGATGTCAGACGACTACCACTACTACATCTTCCCGAACCTGACGTTCAACACGCACCACCGCAGCTTCGGCTTCTTCCGGCAGCGGCCGCACGCGACGGATCCGAACAAGATGTACTTCGACATCCAGAGCTACGCGCGCCTGCCCGAAGGCACGGAGGTTCCGCGTCCGATCCACAGCCAGCACAAGCACGGCGAGATCTCGCTGGGGCTGGTGATGGACCAGGACTCGTACAACCTGCCGCGCGTGCAGAAGGGGATGAACTCGCGGGCCTACCCGGGCCTGCTCATCAACTACCGCGAGCGGCGCATCCGCCACATGAACAAGGTCATCGACGACTACCTGTACGGCCCCGACCGCTAGGAGGCGGCCGGACCGCAACCGGTCCCGAAACGAAGCGGCGGCGCCCGAGGCGTCGCCGCTTGGTGATCCCGGCGGTCCGAGTGGCGTACGGTTAGCCGCAGGCAGCGCGGACCGGAGGGTAGGCGCATGGACATCGGATTCGCGGTTGGACCCTGGGACGTGTCGTTCGACGACATCAGCTTCTCGATCGACGCGGCCGAGAAGCACGGGTTCTCCTCGTACTACCTGGGCGACCACTTCTTCGTGGGCGAGCAACTCGACTCGCTCGAGCCGTACCTGCTGTTCACGCTCATGGCGCGGGAGACGGAGAACATTCGCTTCGGACCGCTGGTGACGCCGGTGATGTTCCGGCCGCCCTCGAACGTGGGGCGGCTGGCGGCGCAGACGGACATCCTCAGCGGCGGGCGCTTCGTGCTCGGGCTGGGCGTCGGCTGGGGAGAGGCGGAGCACCTCACCTACGGCGTCGATTGGCCGCCCCTGGGGGAGCGCTTCGACCGGCTGGACGAGTACATCCAGGTGCTGCAGGGGATGTGGGGCCGGGGGCCGGCCTCGTTCGAGGGGCAGTACTACCAGCTCCACGAGGCCGACGCGCTGCCGAAGCCGCCGGCGGGACACCCGCCGCTCCTCATCGGGGGCTCGGGTGAGAAGCGCACCCTGAAGCTGGTGGCGCAGTACGCGGCCGAGTGGAACAGCGTCGACCTGACGCCCGAGGTCTTCCGCCACAAGTGCGAGGTGTTGGCCGGGCACTGCGACGAGGTCGGTCGCGACCCGGGCGAGATCCGCCGCTCGATGACGACGATCGGGTTCGTGGGGAGGACGGACGAGGAGGTGGAGGCGGCGACACTCACGCAGATGCAGCGCACGCCCCCGCCCGGCAACCCCACCCCCGCCGAGTACCGCGCAGCGATGCGCGAGGGCGGCGCGATCATGGGGACCGCGGGCGAGGTGGTCGACCACCTCGGATGGCTCGCGGAGGAGGGACTGGACGAGGTCCAGTTCGTCTACTTCGACCTGACCAGCGACAGCCTGCCGGCCTTCCTCGCGAGCGAAGTGCTGCCGCAGGTGTCGACCCTGTAGCGGGGGCGGAGGCGGATGGACATCGGACTCGTCGTCGGGCCGTGGGGGGTGACCTTCGAGGATGCCGTCTCCTCGATGCGGGTCACCGAGCAGCACGGGTTCTCGTCGTACTACCTGGGGGACCACTTCTACACGGTGAACCAGATCGACTCGCTGGAGCCATACATGCTGTTCGCGCTGGCGGCGCGCGAGACGGAGCGCATCCGCTTCGGCTCGCTGGTGACGCCGGTGATGTTCCGCCCGCCCTCGAACGTCGGGCGGCTGGCGGCGCAGCTCGACGCCCTCAGCGGGGGGCGCTTCGTGCTCGGCCTGGGGATCGGCTGGAACGAAGGGGAGCACGCGGCCTACGGCATCGCCTACCCGGCGCTCGGGGAGCGCTTCGACCGGCTCGACGAGTACATCCAGGTCATGCAGGCCATGTGGGGTGAGGGCCCCGCCTCGTTCGACGGGCGCTACTACCAGCTTCGCGATGCGGACGTACGGCCCAAGCCGCCCTCGGGGCGACCGTCGGTGCTCATCGCAGGCGGCGGCGAGAAGCGCACGCTACCCCTGGTGGCGAAGTACGCCGACGCCTGGAACGCGGTCGACCTGCCGCTCGACGACTACCGGCGCAAGAGCGAGATCCTGGCGACCGAGTGCGAGGCGGCCGGCCGCGATCCGGGCGAAATTCGCCACACGATGACGACGATGGGGCTCATCGGCTCGACCGAGGCGGAGGTGGAGGCGGCGACGCTGCTGCAGATGCAGCGCATGCCCCCGCCGCCCGGCATGTCGCCCGCGGACTACCGCGAGATGCTGCGCGGGATCGGCGCGATCATGGGGACGCCCGACGAGATCGTGGACAAGCTCGGACGGCTCGCTGAGGCGGGCATCGACGAGGTCCAGTTCACCTACTTCGACCTGTCCTCCGACAGCGTGCCCGCCTGGCTCGCGAGCGAGGTGATGCCGCAGGTCGCGGACCTGTAGGACCCGGAACCCGAGGAGGAATAGACGGATGGATGTCGCGCTCGTCATAGGCCCGTGGGACCTCACGTTCGAGGAGGCGACCGCCTCGATGCGGACGACGGAGGAGCGCGGCTTCGCCTCGTGGTACCTCGGCGACCACTTCTTCTCGGTGAACCAGATCGTCTCGCTGGAGCCGTACATCCTCTTCGCGCTGGCGGCGCGGGAGACGGAGCGCGTTCGCATCGGCCCGCTGGTGACGCCGGTCATGTTCCGGCCACCCTCGAACGTGGGGCGGCTGGCGGCGCAGCTCGACCTGCTCAGCGGCGGGCGCTTCGTGATGGGGCTGGGGGTCGGCTGGCACGAGGGCGAGCACCGCACCTACGGCGTCGACTACCCCTCGATCAGGGAGCGCTCCGAGCGGCTCGACGAGTACATCCAGGTAATGCAGGCGATGTGGGGCGAGGGCCCCGCCTCGTTCGACGGGCGCTACTACCAGCTTCGCGAGGCGGACATGCGGCCCAAGCCGGCGCCGGGCCGGCCGACGGTGCTCATCGCGGGCGGGGGCGAGCGACGCACCCTGCCGCTAGTGGCGAAGCACGCGCACGAGTGGAACAGCGTCGACCTCTCGCCGGAGGTCTACCAGCGCAAGTGCGAGCAGCTCGCGGGCTACTGCGACGAGATCGGGCGCGACCCGGGCGAGATCCGGCACACCATGATGACGATGGGCCTGATCGGGGCGACCGACGCGGAGCTCGAGGCGGAGGCGGCGCTGCAGATGCTGCGGCGGGCCCCGCCCAGCCCCATGTCGCCGCCGGACTACATCGCCTCCCTGCGGCAGCGGGGCGCGATCATGGGATCACCGGACCAGATCGTGGACCGCATCGGCCAACTCGCGGAGTCGGGCGTCGACGAGGTGGTGTTCATCTGGTTCAACCTGTCGTCGAACGCCGTGCCCGACTGGCTCGCGAAGAACGTGTTGCCGCAGGTGGCGAAGCTGTAGCCGGGAGCTACGGGGTCAGGGCTGGTTGACCGTCCGCTGGCTGCCCGCGCGCACGAGCTCGTGGCGCTTGATGCGCCACTGGCCGTCGTCGCCCCGGACCATGTCGTCCACGTAGGTGGCCCAGAGGGTCATGATCGCGTCGGGGTCTTCCTTCAGGACATGCGTGGCCTGGACGTCGGTCCGCGTGTGAGCGGTGTCGCCGTCGATCTCGGCGACCTGGTTACCCATCATGTGCTGCGTGGCGGGGAAGTTCTCGAGGGCGGTGATGACGTAGTCGAGGTAGGCATCGGCGCCCTCGATGTTCTCGGGGCCGTAGCCCACGACGAGCACGTCGTCGGTGAAGCAGGAGCGGTAGCGGTCCATCTCGCGGGCGTCAACGGCGGTGCCGTACTTGACCAGGACGTCCATGAGGGCGATGCGGTCGGCGAGGTACTGGGCGTCGGACATGTGAGTGCTCCCTTCAGCTTGGGGCGCGATTCTACCGCGAGCCGGGGGGGCCGCCGCCCCGCAACCCGCTGATCCAGCCGCGGTCCATGGCCTCGAGGAAGATCAGGAGCGCGACGAAGACGGCGGTGATGGGCACGTCGCTCCACTGGGCACGGACGATCTGCATGATGAGCAGCACGCCGAGGACGACGATGAGCACCATCCGCAGGTAGCGCCAGAAGCCTGCGAATCTCGATCGGCCTTCTTGCTGGGTCACGAGGCGAGTGTAGCCGTTCGCGCAAGGGAACGATCTGCCAGAATCATCACATGATGGAAAAGGCGTACGGATTCGTGGTTCGCGAGGGCGAGGAGGGGCGCGAGTTGCTCGTGTTCGAGCACGCGGGCGTGCCCGAGGCGGGCCTGCAGGTGCCAGGCGGGACGGTCAAGGTGGACGCCGGCGAGACGCCACTGCAGGCGGTCGCGCGGGAAGTGCTGGAGGAGAGCGGCTTGCCGCTCGGGGGGTGGGAGGGGGCAGCGGCCTTCGAGGCGAACGGCCAGAAGTGGCACTGCTTCGTCACGACGCCGGCCCTCGTCCTGCCCGATACGTGGCGCTGCGAGCCCCTGGGGCCGGAGCGCGTGCAGGGGCTGCGCTTCGAGTATCGCTGGACACCCTTGGAGGGCGGGGACGAGCTCGCCGGGACGCAGGAGAAGGCGCGGCAGGCGGTGGCAGGGTTCGTCGCCCAGGGTTGAGGCGGGGCTAGGCGGCCAGCGGCAGCTGCTCGACCGACCGGTTCGTGTGCGCCGGGTCGCCGATCTCGTAGTCGACGCCGTGGGAGTCCATGAACTCGGCAAGAGCCACGAGTCCCAGCCGCTTGACCCGCCGCACCAGGAGGATGTGGGCCTCGCCGTTCCGCGCTTCGGCCTCGTCCCGCGTGGCGCCCGGGGTCACGATTCCCGTCTCCAGGGCTTTCGTCGTCCAGTAGCCCTCGTGCTCGACGCTTCGCACGGTCACCTTGAAGTGAACCACCGCCTCGATCGCCTCGCTCATGAGCGACCTCCTCACCCCGTCACTGAAAACTGTACACCTTTCATATCCATAAGGCAGATAGATTCGGTTAAGCAGACGGCGTCTTCACGCGGCGATCGACGGCTCTCCTATACTGGATCGTGGACTCACGGAGGAATCCCCACACCCATGAACGGTATCAAGACCGGCTTCCTGCTCGCGGCCCTGACGGCGCTGCTCCTCTTCATCGGCTACGTGCTGGGCGGCACCGGCGGGCTCATCGTCTTCCTCATCATCGCGGCGGTCATGAACTTCTCCGCCTTCTGGTGGAGCGACAAGTTCGCCCTGCGCATGGCGGGCGCGCGCGAGGTGTCGGCGGACGAAGCGCCCGGGCTTCACGCGATGGTGGAGGAGGTCGCCTACCGCGCCTCCATGCCGATGCCGAAGGTCTGCATCATCGAGAGCGCCACCCCGAACGCCTTCGCCACGGGCCGCAGCCCGGAGAAGGGCGTCGTGGCCGTCACGACGGGCATCGTGCAGCTGCTCAACGAGCACGAGCTGCGCGCCGTGATCGGGCACGAGATGGCGCACGTGAAGAACCGGGACACGCTCACGAGCTCGATCGTGGCGACGATCGCGGGGGCGATCTCGATGATCTCGTTCATGCTGATCTTCTTCGGGGGTCAGCGGAACGCCTTCGCCGCGATCGCGATCATGGTCCTGGCGCCGATCGCGGCCTCCATCATCCAGTTCGCCATCAGCCGCACGCGCGAGTTCGCCGCCGACGAGACGGGCGCGCGCATCGTGCGCGACCCGCACGCGCTCGCGAGCGCGCTGCAGAAGCTGCACCAGGGCGTCGAGTTCGCGCCGATGCAGGAGACGCCCCAGCAGGAAGCGGTGGCGGCGCTCTACATCGTCCACCCCTTCCGGGGAGGCGGCATGGGGAAGCTGTTCAGCACGCATCCGCCGCTGGAGGAGCGCATCGAGCGGCTGCGGACGATGTCGCTGTAGCCGCCCGCTCCCATCTCCGCCGTTCCCCTGCACCCCCTGCTTCGTGCGGGACTGCCATCCGGCTGGTGACGCTATAGAACAATAGTTCTATTCTGCCTCCTCCCCACAGGAGGTGGAGCCCCTTGGACGAGAGCCCGATCCGCCGGCCCCGCATGGACGCACTGCCCGAGAACACCCGCTACCGCGATACCGGCTGCGACCTCTACCCATCCTGCCTGCGCTGTCCGTTGCCTCGCTGCCGCTACGAGGAGCCGGGCGGGGCGCCGGCGATGCTGCGCACGGGTCGCGACGCCACGATCGTGCGGCTCTCGCGGGAGCAGGGGCTGTCGGTCGACGAGCTGGCGGCGCGCTTCGGGCTCTCGCGGCGCACCATCTTCCGGGTGCTGCGCGCGGTCCGGCAGCGGGAAGAGCTGCAGGCGACGGGCTAGCGCTCGAACATCCGTTCCTGTCCGGGTAGACTTGCGGCATGGCCGCCGAGGAACGCGCGATCGACGGGGCCCTACAGGACGATGAGGAGCTCCAGGCGGAGCAGACCCTGCGGCCACAGCGGCTCGGCGACTTCCCCGGCCAGGAGCGCGTCAAGGAAGTCCTCGTGATCGCCATCGAGGCGGCGAAGAAGCGGGGCGAGCCGCTCGACCACCACCTCTTCTACGGACCGCCGGGGCTGGGCAAGACGACCCTGGCACACATCCTCGCGGCGGAGATGACCGCCCCCATCCGCACCACCAGCGGCCCCGCCATCGAGCGCCCCGGCGACCTCGCCGCCATCCTCACCAACCTGAAGGAAGGCGAGGTCCTGTTCATCGACGAGATCCACCGGCTGGCGCGGGCGGTCGAGGAGATCCTCTACCCGGCGATGGAGGACTTCGCCATCGACCTCGTCATCGGCAAGGGACCGGGGGCGCGCTCCATCCGGCTGCAGCTCCCGAACTTCACCGTCATCGGGGCGACGACGCGCTACGCCATGATCAGCGCACCCCTGCGCGACCGCTTCGGCTCCGTCTACCGCCTGGACTTTTACGACGTGGAGGCGCTCACGACGATCGTGCGGCGCTCGGCGGGCCTGCTCGGGGTCGATCTCGCGAGTGAGGCCGCGGGCGAGATTGCGAGCCGCGCGCGGGGCACGCCCCGTGTCGCGAATCGCATCCTGCGGCGCGTACGCGACTACGTGGAGGTGCGGGCGGGCGGGGTCGCGACGCTGGAGGCGACTCGCGAAGCAATCGACCTGCTGGAGGTGGACGCGCTCGGGCTCGACGTGAATGACCGCCGCCTCCTGCGCGCCCTCGTCGAGCAGTTCGAGGGCGGGCCCGTGGGGCTGGAGACGATCGCGGCGGCCATCAGCGAGGAGTCGGACACGGTCTTCGACGTGTACGAGCCGTTCCTGCTGAAGCGCGGGCTGTTGAAGCGCACGCCGCGGGGCCGGATGGCCACGGCGGCCGCCTGGCGGCACCTCGGGATCGACCCGCCGGCGACGCCCGGGGCCAGCTCGCAGGGTGAGCTGTGGGGCGAGCCTGACGTAGACGAGAGGTTGTCCCTGAACACCCCCGCCGCCCATGATGAGCGCCGCTAGACGGCAGGCGAGGGAAACAGACGACGTGTTCCAGCGAACGGTGCTGCCCAACGGGCTGCGGATCATCACGAGCGAGATGCCGCAGACGCGGTCGGCCACGGTCAGCGTGTACGTGGGCGCGGGCAGCCGCTACGAGGTGGACGCGGAGGCGGGCCTCTCGCACTTCCTCGAGCACATGCTCTTCAAGGGCGCCTCGCGCCGGCCGACCGCCCAGGAGATCGCGGAGGCGATCGAGTCGGTCGGCGGCCTGCACAACGCCGCCACCGACCGCGAGCTGACGGTCTACTACGCGAAGACCCCCGACTTCGCCGCCCTCGAGACGATCGACATCCTCTCCGACATGGTGACAGCCCCGGAGATGGACCCGGTCGAGCTCGAGAAGGAGCGCATGGTCATCCTCGAAGAGCTGTCCAGCGTGGAGGACAACCCCGGCGAGCTGGCCGCCATCCTCGCCGACGAGACGCTCTGGCCCGACCAGCCGCTCGGGCGCAACATCGGCGGCGCGATGGAGACGGCGCGGTCGCTGCCGCTCTCCGCGGTCGAGCGCTACTTCCGCGCGCAGTACGTGCCCTCGAACATGGTCCTGTCGGTGGCGGGGAACATCACGCACGAGGCGGTGGTGGAGGCGGCCTCGCGCTGGCTCGGGCCCGCTCCCGAGGGCGAGGCCCACGCCTGGCACCCGGTCGAGCCGCGCGGCGAGTCCCCCCGCGTGGGCATCCGCACGAAGGCGACGGAGCAGGCGCACCTCTGCCTGACCTACCCCGCTCTGCCCCTCGGCCACGAGGACCAGTACGCCGCCGGGCTGGTGAGCGCGCTGCTGGGCGAAGGCATGTCGAGCCGCCTCTTTTTGGAGCTGCGCGAGGAACGCGCGCTCGTCTACGACGTGCACTCCTACATGAGCGAGTACCGCGACGCGGGCGCGTTCACCGTCTACGCGGGCTGCGACCCCTCGAACGCGCGCCTCACGCTGGAAGTCGCGCGAGAGGAGATCGAACGCTTCCTCTGCGATGCCGGCGACGAGGAACTGGAGAAGGGCAAGCGCATGGTGGCGGGACGCATTCAGCTGCGCATGGAGGACACGCGCTCGGTGGCCGCCTGGCTGGGCGGCCAGGAGCTCGTCCTCGACGAGGTGCTCACGGTCGACGAGGTGGTGGCGATGGTCGAGGGGGTCACGCTCGACGACCTCCGACGCGTGGGCGGCGACCTCCTGCGGCCGGAGGCGGCGACGATCGCCGCCGTGGGGCCGTTCGAGGACGACTCGGTCTTCGCCGGCGTCATCTGATGGCCGGCGGCGTCCTGCTCTCGGTGCACGTCGTGCCCGTGCTGGAGGGCCGCATCGTCGCCTTCGTCCTGGACCCGCCCGGACCGAAGGGGCGCTGGCTCCCCTGGACCGTGCTCGAGCAAGGCGCGAACCCGTACGAGATCGCCTCGACGATCATCGACGAGTGGTGCGACGGCGCCATGTCGGACCTGCGCCTCGCCGACGTCATCTCGCGGGAGGGCGAGGATGGCTGGGAGCTGGCGATCGTGTTCCGCGCCGAGCTGACGGCCCTGCCGGGCCACGAGCGGGGCGCCCCCCGCATCTGCGACGCGCAGGACCTCGCCGCCGTGCAGGGCTTCGAGGCGGTCGACCTCGAGCGCTGGCTGGGGGGTGGAAGCGCCGCCACCCCGGCAACGGAGGGGGACTCCCCGAAGCTCGTCTTCTAGTGGCTAGTGAATAGTGGCTG
The DNA here is from genome assembly GCA_009841435.1 of Dehalococcoidia bacterium. Classification (GTDB taxonomy): domain Bacteria; phylum Chloroflexota; class Dehalococcoidia; order Tepidiformales; family Tepidiformaceae; genus UBA2991. The sequence continues at coordinate 53,335 of VXLW01000123.1, forward strand.
GTGGCTGGTGGCTGGTCCCCTCCACCCCCACGCAGCCGAGCGCCCTCCCCACCCTTGGCGAGGCTCCTGTACCCTTAGCGGTCCGCGGGCGCTGCCCGCCACCAACGACCAATTCCCAGGAGAGAGCCATGTCCGATATCGCCAGCCGGGGGTACTCCAACCCCGATGTCCTCGTCAGCACCGACTGGGTCGCCGACAACCTCGATGCCGCCGGAATCCGCATCGTCGAGTCCAACGAAGACCAGCTCCTCTACCCCGCCGGGCACATCCCCGGGGCGGTGCAGGTCGACTGGGCGGCAGACCTGAACGACCAGCTTCGCCGCGACTACCTGAACCGCGAGGGCTTCGAGGCGCTCATGTCGCGCAGCGGCATCGCGCAGGACACGACCGTCATCTTCTACGGCGACCGTAACAACTGGTGGGCCTGCTACGCCTACTGGGTGTTCCAGCTGTTCGGCCACAGCAACGCGAAGGTGATGGACGGCGGCCGCCAGAAGTGGGAGCAGGAGGGCCGAGACCTCGTGCGCGAGGTGCCCACCTACGACGCGACCGACTACTCTGCCCCCGAGCGTAACGACGCCCCCGTCCGCGCTTTCCGCGAGGACGTGCTCGCGCACCTCGATGCGGGCGGCCAGCTCGTGGACGTTCGCAGCCCGCAGGAGTACTCCGGCGAGCGCCTGCACATGCCCGACTTCCCCAACGAGGGCGCCCTGCGCGGCGGCCACATCCCCACCGCCAGGAGCATCCCCTGGGCGCGCGCGGCCAACCCCGAGGACGGCACCTTCAAGACCGCCGCCGAGCTTCAAGAGATCTACCTGAACGAGCAGGGGCTCTCGCCCGACGGAGACACGATCGCCTACTGCCGCATCGGTGAGCGCAGCAGCCACACGTGGTTCGTGCTCACGCACCTGCTCGGCTTCGGGAACGTCCGCAACTACGACGGCTCCTGGACCGAATGGGGCAACCTGGTGAACGTGCCCATCGAGAAGTGACCCACGAGGGCATCCCCCAGCCGCTCGCGGAGCTGCTCGACGAGTTCTCCTTCCTGGAGCGCGGCGAACGCGTCGACTACCTGATCGAGTACGCCGACCAGTTCGAGCCAGTTCCCGAGCGTGTGGCCGTGCGCCCCTTCCCCGAGGAGCGACGCGTGAAGCGCTGCGAGTCGCAGGCGTACGTGTGGGCCGAGGACACGGACAACGGCGCGCAGAAGTACTGGTTCGCCGTCGAGAACCCGCAGGGCATCTCCGCCATGTCCTTCTGCGCCATCCTCGACGACACCATCTCGGGGGCGTCGCTCGACGAGGTGCTGCGCATCCCGGGCGACGTCGTCTTCGATATCTACGGGCGGGAGGTCTCGATGGGCAAGGGAGAAGGGCTGCTCGGGATCCTCACGTCGGTGCAGGCCTTTGCCCGCGAGGCGGCCGGCCGCGAGGGCGCCTGACCCGATGCCCGAAATCCCCGACCTCGAGGCGATTCGCGGCTTCCTGAACGAGCGGCTGCCCGGCCAGACCGTTGACTCGGTCGAGGTCAAGATTCCCCACGTCGTGCGGACGGGCGCGACCGCACTCGCGGAGTCGCTCCCAGGCGACGCCTTCGGGGAGACGGAGCGGCACGGGAAGTTCCTGCTGTTCACGCTCGCCTCGGGGCGGGTGCTGGCCATCAACCCGATGCTCACGGGCCGCTTCCAGTACGCCTCGCCCGACGCCAAGCGGCAGGGCCGGACGTGCCTGCGCCTGTCGCTCTCGGGCGGCATGGAGCTGCGCTACGCGGACTTCCGCGTCATGGGACGCATCTATCTGCTGCCGCTGGAGGAGATCGAGGCGATCCCGAACTGGACCGCCGGCGGCCCCGACCTCCTCGACCCCGCCCTCACGGAGGAGGTGTGGCTGGAGCGCATCCGCAAGTACCGGGGGCGCATCAAGAACATCCTCACGAAGGCCGAGTTCGTGCAGGGCGTCGGCAACGCCTACAGCGACGAGATCCTGTGGGAGGCGCGCATCAACCCCTTTACCGCCCGGAAGGACCTCGACGAGGAGGACCTGCGCCGCCTGTTCGCCTGCGCGCGCGAGGTGATGGCGTGGGCCACGCCCCTCGCCCGCGAGCGCATGGTGAAGGGCGACTCGCTCGACTACCGCGAACGGCGCGACTTCTTCCGCGTCCACCGGCTGGGCGGCGACGCCCTCTGCCCGCGCGACGGTGCGAAGATCACGGACATCGACGCGAGCAAGAAGGTGACGAGCTTCTGCCGCACCTGCCAGCCGGGCGGCCCCGCCTTCTCCTGACCGCCCACCCCATAAGGGCGGAGGCCACTACACTGCCGCACGCCATGGAACCAGAATCCCGCTACGTCACCTCGCAACGGGTGCAGCTGCACTACGTGGTCTGGGGAGAGGCGGACAAGCCACCGCTGATCCTGCTGCACGGGGGGCGCGACCACGCCCGTTCGTGGGACCGCACGGCCCTCGCGCTCATCGACCGCTACCAGGTGTTCGCGGTCGACCTGCGCGGCCACGGCGACTCCGACTGGGCGCTCGGCGGGAACTACTCGATCATCGACTACGCGCTCGACCTGCACGCCGTCGTAGGGGAGATCGGGCGGACGCCGGTGACGCTCGTGGCGCACTCGCTCGGGGGCAGCATCGCCTTGCAGTACGCGGGCACGGTGCCCGAGAACGTCCAGGCCGTGGTCAGCATCGAGGGGCTGGGCCGGCTGCCGTGGACGGGGGAGCAGCACCGCCCCGCGCACGAGCGCATGCGCGAGTGGCTGGCCGACATGCGCGAGCTGGCCGGTCGCGAGCCGCGCATCTACGCGACCTTCGATGACGCTGAAGCGCGCATGCGTGAGGCGAACTCGCACCTCTCGCCGGAGCTGGCCCACCACCTGACCGTGCACGGGGTGCGGGAGGTGGAGGGCGGCTATGTGTGGAAGTTCGACAACCACGTGCGCTCGCGCTCGCCCTACGAGTTCAACATGGAGGACGCGCGCGACATCTGGAACCAGATCCGGGCGCCCATCCTCTTCATCCAGGGGGCGGAGAGCTGGGGCAAGCAGGACGCAGCCGACTACAGCGCCTTCCACAACTTCCGCGCCGAGACGGTCGAGGACGCAGGTCACTGGGTCCACCACGACCAGTTCGACCGGTTCCTGGATCTGGTCGAGAACTTCCTCGCGGAGACGGGGGGCTAGTCGCGGGGGACAACGGCTCAGGCCCCGCTTGGGGGACAGCGAAGCACGCGATGCCCGTAGCGCGCCCTTTGCTATCCTCGACGCGATGTCCAACCGGCAGGCGCGACGCGAGCAGAGCCGCCAGGCACGCAGACAGGCGACCTCCTACCGGGGCGGCGGGCGTTCGCGGGGCTCGTCGCAGGGGGGCGGAGATAGCGGCAGCAGCGGTGGTGGCGGCGGCGGGCGCGGCGCGAATTTCCTGAGCTGGCCCTTCCTCGTCGGCGTGAGCCTCCTCGCCGCCGTCCTTCTGGCGCTCGTGATCGTGCTCGCCCTTCGCAACGGTGGCGACGATGGTGACGCCGCCGTCGAGCTCTCCATCATCGACCGGGCGCTGGCCGACCTGCCCATCGAGATGCAGAACGGCAACAAGCTGGGTAGCGACGACGCACCCGTGAAGCTGATCCAGTTCGAGGACTTCCAGTGCCCCCACTGCCTCACCTACACGCTGAACATCGAGCCGTTCCTGGTCGAGGAGTTCGTGAAGGCCGGCCTGCTGCAGATCGAATTCCGGCACTACCCCGTGGTTGGGATACGTGAGTCGGTCACGGCGGCCGTGGGCGCTGAGTGCGCAGCCGAGCAGAACCGCATGTTCGAGTACGCGAACCGCCTCTTCGCGAAGCAGGCCGAGGACGGCTTCTATCCGGACGAGGGCGTGTTCTCGGAAGAGAGCCTAGTCGAGATCGCGGGGGAACTGGGGCTAGACACTGATGAGTTCGCCGCCTGCCAGGCGGGTCCCGATGCGTTCAGCCGCGTCGCCAGGGGCCAGTCGGCAGCGCAGGCGTACGGATTCCGGGGCACGCCCAACTTCGTCATCAACGACCTGCCCGTCCAGGCTCCGCCCCAGACGATCGAGGCCTGGCGCGAGATGATCGAGGACGCCATCGCAGCCGTGACAGCCGAGGACGAGGCGGAACCGGAGGGCGCCGGCGAGGATGAGCCGGACGCCGGGGACGATGACGGCAGCTGATCCATCCCCGCCGTCGAAGGGCGCGCTCGCTCCGCGAATCTGGCTACCCATCGTTACGCTTCTCGTGGCGGCAGTCGTGGCGTTGGCCGTTCTGCTCATCCTCAACGACGGCGAGGACGGCCCCGTGACGGTCGTCTGCGAACCGGGAACGCCGGGCTGCGAGCTGCGCCAGTCGGTGCACTGGCACGCCGACTTCGCCCTCTACATCCGCGGGGTGCGCTACGACTTCAACCACGAACGGTTCTTCTCGACCGTGGAGGTCGAGCTCAGCGAGAACGTGCACATCCACGAGCCCTTCCACGACATCGTCCACGTCCACCGGGAGGGGACCACGTGGCGGGAGTTCTTCCACTCCCTCGGCTTCGAGCTGACCGACGAGTGCCTCACCCTCCCTGAGGGGGAGCAGCTCTGCAACTCCGAGAGGGAGCGGCTCTCCTTCATCGTGAACGGAGTACGGGTCGATGGCGTCGCGTTCCAGGACATCACGGACATCGACCGCGCGCTCATCTCCTTCGGTGACGAGAGCGACGAGGAGCTGATGCAGCAGTACGCCGGAGTGAAGGACGAGGCGTGCATCCTCTCGCGGCTCTGCGAGGAGCGCATCCCCGAGGAGGGACTGCCGCCCGAGGCCTGCGGCGGCTACGAGTGCAACTAGGCGTGGCGGACGGCTAAGCCGCTACTGGCCCCCGCTGAGGAAGCCGTAGAGGAACCCGGAGTTGTAGCACTCGATGACGCTGTTGGCCGCCTGGCCGAACCGGTTGGCGACGTTCATCGGAAGACCCGGCATCCCGATCCCGCCTCCCAGCAGTTGCTGGAAGCGGGCCAGCTGCTCACCGGAGACCTCGCGACCGGCATCGAGCGCTTCCATGATGCCGTCGAGGACCACCACCATCTCCCCGAAACGGGCGGTGGCGGCGTCGTGGTACTCCGCGATGTCCGACGGCGGGGAGATGCCCTCCATGTTCTCAGCGAGACCCCGCAGCGCCTCCCGGAACACCATCGCGAACACCTCCGGATCGCTCTCGTCCAGCTCTGCGTCGGGACCCATGCCGACGATCGCCTCCTGGATGGCGGCATCGTAGTCGTCGCCGGCGAGGCAGATCTGGCGGACGTAGTCCTCGGCCTCGGGATCGGCCTCGCCCGTCTGCCCGCCTTCCGAGGGCGATCCGGCGTCGACCTCGCCCGTGTCAACCTGCCCGAGGAACGCGGGCAGGAAGATCGAGCCTTCGCACTCGGGAATGCCCTCGGAAACCCCGGCAAGCCGGTCAAGGGCCGCCTCGGGGATGACCGGGATCTCTTCTGCAGCCCCCAGCATCCCGCCAAGGAGCTCGAAGGGGTCTCCTTCCATCTCCTCGCCTTCCTGGATGGAGGCGAAGAGGTTGACCAGCGCCTCGTACTGGGCCAGTGCCGCCGTGTGGTAATCCGCCACGTCGTCGGGCGGCGTGACATCGCGCATGACCTCGAGGAAGCCTGCCAGCGGCTCGACGAACAGCTCGCCGAAGGCCTCGGGGTCCTCGGGGTCAATGCCCTCGGTCTCCATCCGGATCGCCGCGGTGAACATGGCGGTCTGCAAGTCGTTACCGGCCACGCAGAGCGCGAGGAGGTACTGCCTGTCGACGGACACGGTCTCGTCGACCGGCTCGGGAGCCTCGGTGGCGGGCGGCTCGGTGGCCGCGGGCGCTTCGGTCGGAGGCTCCGTCGCCTCCGTAGCCGGAGCCTCCGTGGCAGCGGCCGGTTCGTCCGGCGACTCGTCGCCGCCACCGCAGGCGACCGCAATGACGACAATGACGCTGAGGACCAGCAGGAGGAAAGGCACGCGCAGGGGGTGGCTCGACGCAGGAAGCATGGGTCCACCCTCGCAGAGCCGTCCGCGCCGCACAAGCCAGCCGGCGCGGATCTTCACGCGTGGCTTACGACAGGAAAACCGGGGGCGGTCGCCGCTGCTAGAGCTTCTCCACCTGGAGGAAGTCGAGCTCGACCGGCGTCTCGCGCCCGAGCATGCTCACAAGGACGCGCACCTTGCCCTTCTCCGTGTTGATCTCGTCGACGGAGCCCACGAGGTCCTCGAAGGGGCCGGAGGCGATGCGCACGCTCTCTCCCACCTGGAAGCCGACGCGCACGCGCGGCTGCTCCATGCGCATGGCGCGCAGGATGTTGTTGACCTCGTCCTGGGTGAGGGCGACGGGCTTGGGCGTGCCGCCCGACAGCTCGGAGCCGGCGCTGACGAAGCCGGTGACGCCGCTGGTGTTGCGAATCATGTGCCACAGGTTGTCGGACTCGGGGTCGCCCTCCTGCAGCGTGATCGTCTGCACCAGCACGTAGCCGGGGTAGAGCTTTCGCTTGACGGTGCGGCGCTGGCCCTCGCGAATCTCGATCTCGTCCTCGGTCGGGACGATCACGTGGAAGACACGGTCGCCGGCGTCCATCTGGTCGATGGTCGCCTTGATGGCATGGCGCACCTTGTACTCGTGCCCGCTGTACGTGTTGACGAAGTACCAGGAGCGGCCGGAGGCGCTGATCTCCTCGTCGCTGATCTGGTCCTGCTCCTCGTGCTCCTCGCGGCGGGCGCGGCGGCGGGGGGGCTGCAGCCCAACCTCCTCGGGCCCGGCCTCGGGCAGCGACTCGTGGCTGGTAGTGTCGGTGTCCTGGACTTCCACGTTGTCCTCACTCATGGCTACGTAAAGAAGAGCTGCTCGATGATCCAGCCGAACAGCAGGTCGAACCCGCCGAGGATCAGGCCGACGATGATGGCGACGACGGCTACGACGAAGGTGAGATAGCGCGTCTCGGCGAACGTTGGCCACGTCACCTTGCGCAGCTCGGAAATGACGTCGGCAACGGCGCGGGGCTGGAGCCGCTTGAGGAACCCAAGCGGGTTCCAGCGGCCTCGCCGCGGCTGAAGGCGCGGGGTGGCGACCGTCGCGACGACGTCACCGCCGCCTTCGGTCACCTCCTCGGAGCCGCCGGCTGCACGGCGCTCGCGGGCAGCGCGGCGACCGCGCGAACCACGGCGGCGTTGGGCGCGTGCCATTTCGCTACCTTGTCTCCCTGTACAGCTTGTGTTCCCGGCAGCGGGGGCAGAACTTTCGGAGCTCGAGCCGGTCCGGATCGTTGCGCCGGTTCTTCGAACTAGTATAGGTGCGCTCGCGGCACTCAGTGCAGCCGAGCGTGACAATCAGCCGGTCGCCTTTTCCCTTGGCCATCGGGCGCCTCCTACTCGAGCACCTTGGTGACGACGCCGGCGCCCACCGTGCGCCCGCCCTCGCGTATCGCAAAAC
>VXLW01000082.1 GCA_009841435.1 Dehalococcoidia bacterium
GCGACCTCGACGGGACCCTCGCCCCCATCGTCCAACGCCCCGAGGACGCCCGCGTCCCCCCCGCCACCCTCACCACCCTCGAGCGGCTCGCGACGGTCGCGCACGTCGCCATCGTCACGGGTCGGGACCTGGCTACAGCGCGCACCCTCGCGCCCGTGCCGGGCGTCGAGTTCGTGGCCAGCCACGGCCACGAAGCGTCCTTCGCGGCGTCTGCGCTTCCCGCCGCAGACGCTGCCCTCTCCGAGCGCCTCAAGGAACTCGCGCGTGACATCGAGGCTCGCTTCACGGGCACCGCCCTGCGCGTGGAGCGGAAGGCGCGCTCCGTCGCCTTCCACTACCGCGCCGACTCCTCCCTCGCAGCCCCGCTCCGCGACGCGCTCCGGGAACTGCCCGAGGAACTGCGCCTCCAGCCCGGACGCCTCGTGCTGGAGGTGCTGCCCGGCGGCGGCGGCAAGGACACGGCCCTCGCCGCCCTCACTGAACGCTTCAACCCCGGGTCACTCCTCGTCCTGGGCGACGACCTCACCGACGTCGCCATGTTCGAGGCGGCACGAGCGTCGGGCGGCCGCGTGCTCGTGCTGGCGATAGGGGGCGGCTCGGAAACCCCGTCCGAGGTCGTCGCCGCCGCAGACGCGGTGGTGGACCAGGGGCAGGTCGGCGAAGTGCTCGCGCTCCTCGTGGATGCCCTCGCCGGCCCGCCCCCCGCCTGACCGCGCGGGTATACTCGAACCGATGGAAGCCCCGCACGACCCCATGACCGGCCCCGACCGCTCGCAGGATACGTTCGACTTCACGCAGGGAACGCCCGGTCTGCCGCCCGACCTCGCACGGCAGATCCGGGAAGCCACCGAGAGCCTCACGGGGATGGGCGCCGAGCAGCGCCGCCACCTTGCCATCGCGATGGCCGGCATCGGTGCGACATGGATCGCGCCCGTACTCGCCATTCGTCGCCGCCGCAAACGCCGTCGCCGCAAACCGGCCTAGGCGGCCCCTCGCTTGAGCGCCGAAGCCCTCGATTCCCTGAACGGCGAGATCGCCGGCTGTCGCGCCTGCCCGCGGCTTGTCGAGTGGCGCGAGCAGGTGGCCCGCGAGAAGCGCGCGGCCTACCGCGACTGGACCTACTGGGGCCGGCCCGTACCCGGCTTCGGCGATCCCGACGCCGAGCTCTACGTCGTCGGTCTGGCTCCCGCCGCGCATGGCGGCAACCGGACCGGCCGCGTCTTCACCGGCGACCGGTCCGGCGACTGGGTGTACGGCGCGCTCCACCGCGCGGGCTACGCGAACCAGGGCACCAGCGTCAGCCTCGACGATGGCCTGGAGCTGTCCGGCGCCTACATCGGCGCAATCGTGCGCTGCGCGCCTCCCGACAACCGCCCTACCCGCGAGGAGCGCGCCGCCTGCATGCCCTACGCCCGGCGCGAACTCGACCTGCTCGGCTCTGCGAGCGTCGTGGTGGCGCTCGGTGCCTACGCCCACGACGCCGTCTGCGACCTCGTCGGGCTGCGTCCCCGTCCGAAGTTCGGGCACATGGCCGAGGCGGAACTGCCCGATGGCCGCACCCTGCTCGACTCCTACCACCCCAGCCAGCGAAACACGTTCACGGGGAAGCTGACGCAGGAGATGTTCGACGCTGTCTTCGCCCGCGCCCGTGAGATCGCGAACGGCGCCTAGGCCCGCGCTAGGGCGACCGTCACCACCGCTGCCGTCTCGGTCCGCAGGGTGTTCTTTCCGAGGGAGGCGACGATCGCGCCCACCTCGATGGCCTGCTCGACCTCGTCTTCGGTGAACCCGCCCTCGGGACCGATGGCGATTGTGATCGCCCCCTGTTCCGGGATCTGCTCCGCTACCTCGCTCCAGGGAGTGCCGCCGCGGTTCGCGACCACCAGCGCCCCGTCACGGTCCGCCAGTACCTCGCGGAACGCGACGACCGGTGCGATAACGGGCAGGTAGAGTCGTCCGCACTGCTCCGCCGCCTCGATCGCGATCCGCTCCCAGCGCTCACGCCTGCTCTCCGAGAGTTCCTGGCCCCGCACCGAGTGTTCGGTCGTAATGGGGCGGAAGACATCGACGCCCGCCTCGACGCACTTCTCGATCGCCCACTCCATGCGGTTCGCGCGCACGTTTGCGCACCACACCTCGACCGATCGCGCGGGTCGCGATTCCCGTCGCGTGACGTCCCCGACAGCGGCCCTGACCCGCTCCCGCGAAACATCCTCGATCCGAGCGCGGTATTCGACCCCGTCGCCGGCGAAGGCGAGGAACTCGTCGCCTTTCCGCAGGCGTCGCGAGCCCGACAGGTGCCGGGCCTGGGCGCCGGCAAGCTCGAGCGCCCCCGGCCCCACGCCTTCCGGCACACAGACCCGTGGCAGGGCCTCCATCCCTCAGTCCCGCGCCAGTTCCAGGAGCGCCCAGTCGCGCTCCTCGCGTTCGCCCGTGAGGGTCAGGCCATGCTCCGCGAAGGCGTCCAGCACGTCGTCCCGGTCCGTCGTCAGGAACCCGCTCGCGATGAGCCTCCCCGTCGGTTTGAGCGCTCCGGCAAGCGCCTCCGCCAGCTCGATGTCGGCCCGTGCGCTCACATTCGCGACCGCCAGGTCGGCAGGGGGAACGCCCTCACTGGGGAAGCCGCCGCGAATGGTCACATGGTTGCCGGCATCGTTCGCCTCGCAGTTCGCCCGTGCCACGTCCGCCGCGATCGGGTCGATTTCGAACGCGTCTACTCGGCTCGCGCCCAGCTTCACCGCCGCGATCGACAGGATCCCCGAGCCCGCTCCGATGTCGAGGACGTGCGCCCCGGGCTGCACGGTCTCGTCGAGCGCCGCCAGGCAGAGCCGCGTTGTTTCGTGGTGGCCCGTGCCGAACGCCTGGCCGGGATCGAGCCGCACGATGAGCTGCCCCGGCGCGGCCTCGTACTCGACCCACGAGGGCACGATGGAGATGCGCCCCGCCTCCACCGGACCGAAGAACTCGCGCCAGCTCACGGCCCAGTCCTGCTCGTACAGCGGCCGCGCCGTCAGCTCGACCTCCGGAAACTCCGCGAGCTCCTCGCGCAGGCGCTGCGTCAGGACGGCGCCCAGCTCGCTTGCCGGCAGGTAGACGCGCAGGGCGACCGGCTCGCCGCCACGAACCGCATAGCCCTCCTCGGGGCCGAGCAGGTCCACGGGCTCCTCGAGGGAGAGCCCGCCCGGCGCCGTCTCGCGCATGACCGCCGAAACGGCCTCGACTAAGGCGGGCGGCGTCGCCGCCGTGATCTCGTACCAGAGCCCGGTCATGCGCGCGCGCTCGCGGCGGTGCTAGCCGGCCACGGCGTCGCGCAGCCGCTCCAGGAAGCTCTTGTGGCGGCTCGGGAGGGAGGGTGTGCCCAGGGTGTCGGCGAGCTGCTCGAGCAGGGCCTGCTGCTCCTCGGTGAGCGACTCCGGCACGACGACCGTCGCGCGCACGATCATGTCGCCCCGGCGGTTGCTGTTCAGGCGCGGAACGCCCTGCCCGCGAACCACGAACTCGTCGCCGCTCTGCGTTCCCGCCGGCACGTCGAAGTCCATGTCGCCTTCGAGCGTCGGCACGGTCAGGCTCGTGCCCAGCGCCGCCTGCGCCATGTTCAGGGGCAGGTCGTACAGGATGTGGTCGTCGAGGCGCTCGAAGAGCTCGTGCGGCTCCACGTCGAGCAGCACGTACAGGTTCCCGGGTTGGCCGCCCCGGTCGCCCACCTCGCCCTCGCCCGTCAGCCGCACCTGTTGGCCGTCGTCGACGCCCGCCGGGATTTTCACGCTGATCTCGCGGGCCCGCCGTACGCTCCCACCGCCCCGGCAGTTGTCGCACGGGCTCGTGACGACGCGGCCCTCGCCACGGCACCGCCCGCAGGTGGAGACGTTCACGAACTGCCCGAACACGCTCTGCTGCGCCCGCCGGATCTCGCCCGCGCCGTTGCACTCGGCGCACACCTCGGGCGAGCTGCCCGGCGCCGCGCCCGAGCCGCTGCAGTCCTCGCAGTGCTCCAGTCGCGTGTACTCCAGCTCCTTCTCGGTGCCGAACGCCGCCTCCTCGAAGGTCAGCCTGATGCGGGCGCGCAGGTCGGCGCCACGCGCCGGACCCCGGCGCCGTCCGCCCCGCCCCGCCCCGCTGAAGAACGCGTCGAAGATGTCGCCGAAGCCATCGAACGTCTGAAAGCCGTCGAACCCGGCCGGCCCACCCGCCCCGTCGACGCCGGCGTGGCCGAAACGGTCGTAGGCGCTGCGCTTGTCGGTGTCCGAGAGCACCTCATAGGCGCGGTTGATCTCCTTGAAACGCTCGGGCGCGTCGGCGCTCGAATTGCGGTCCGGGTGGTACTCCATGGCCAGCTTCCGGTACGCCCGCTTGATGTCGTCGGCGGACGCACTCCGGGCGATCCCGAGCACCTCGTACAGGTCGCGCTGAGCCGGAGGCATAGGTAAGGCAGTGTAGCACCGGCCCCGTGTAGGAGAGCGCCGCCCCGCCGCCGCCAGTGGTAGGTGAAATTCACAAAAGAATCGTATTAGCAGACGTTGCAGGGGAACAGCATGTGATACGATGCGTGGTGGAGGCGTTGCGGTGGCATTCGACACGCTTGGGGCTGCGCGAAGGCTGCGTGAGGGCGGTGCGGACGAGCCCCTCGCGGAGGCCGTCGTCGAGGTCGTCGTCGATGCAACCGACGCGCACGTCACTCGCGAGCACTTCGACCAACGGATGGCGTCTTCTGACGAGCGCATGGTGTCTTTCGAGCACCGGATGGACGCGCGCTTCGAAGCCTTCCGCGCCGAGATGTACCGCGCCCTTGCGATCCAGGGTGGCGTCATCCTTGGTGGGGTCGGCGTCATCGTCGCCCTGGTGGAATCCCTGTAGGAGGTCTTTGGCCTCGCGTCCTCTCCGCCAGTCCACCGGTGCACCCCCTCCTACACTGTGACCGTGACCGTTGCGACCTCCTGGCTCGACCTCCATCTCCGCGCCCTCTTCGTCCACGACGAACGCGGCCGCATCGCGACCCGCAATGCCCTCGATGGCGGCCCCGCCCCCCTCTTCTTCCTCGGCCGCACCCCCGATGGCAATCGCTGGCGCTTCCGCGGCGACCTTCCCGACGACCTCGTCGAACCCCTCGAAGCACTCTGCGCAGCCGAGCCCCCCGCCACCGACCTCCGCGCCCCGCTCCAACACGAGAACGGCTACCGAGAAATCCTCGCTGGCCACGCACCCATCACGGAAGCCTGGTCCGGACCCGCCTACCACTTCCCCGAGGAGTTGCCGCCCACCGCCTCCGAAGTGCTCCCCCTCAACACCGAGAACGCCCACCTGCTCCGTGGCGGCGACCTCGAGCCCTGGGTCGAGGACATCGGGCAGAGTGAACCGTTGGTCGCGATCGTGCAGGAGGACCGCGCCGTCTCGGTCTGCGGCAGCGTGCGCACCACGCCCGAGGCCCACGAAGCCGGCGTCGAAACCAGTGCCAACGCCCGCGGACGCGGTTTCGCAGTGGCCGTCGTCGCAGCCTGGGCCCAAGCCGTCCGTGCTCTCGGCGCCGAACCCCTCTACAGCACCTCCTGGGACAACGCCGCTTCGCAGGCCGTGGCCAGCAAGCTCGGCCTCATCCCCTACGCTTCGACCTTTCACATGACCTGACGCGTTGGCATCACCAGCCACTAGGACCCAGCCACCAGCGCGGCGCTCTCCTACAATTCCCTCGTGCCGCGCATCCCCGACGCCCACGCCGATGTCTTCGACCGCTTCGTGCGTGGTCCCGCGCTCGTGCGCGAGGCGCTCGCCGGGACCGGCCCCGCTACCCTCAACCGCCGCCCGCCCGGGCAGGACTGGTCGATGCGCGACGTTGTCATCCACCTTGCCGACTCCGAGCTGGTGGCGGCCATCCGCCTCCGCCTCGTCCTCGCCGGCGACGAGCCCGAACTCCCGGTCTACGACGCCGACCTCTGGAAGCGGAAGTTGCTCTACATCTTCCGCGACCCCGAGGCCGCCATGAGCGGCTTCCAGCAGGCCCGTTACGGGACCGCCGAGCTCCTGCGCGAGTGCGCCCCCGACGCCTGGGAGCGCACCGGCAACCACCCCCAGATCGGGCCGCTCACCGTCGCCGATCTGGTCGCGCGCGGCGCGGACCACGTCGACGAGCACATCGCCCAGCTACGCGCGTTGCGGGGCGAGTCGGCATGAGGAACCGCGTGACTTCGGCTGCTGGTGGTGAAGAAACTGGAGTCTGTCGCGTCTCAGGGTTGATGCATTCCTATGGTTGTCGTGTAGACTGATCGTGTGGCGACGCTCGACACGCACCGCGCTGTGACCAAACTTCAGGACGCAGTGGCTCCGGAGCCTCTGGCGGTCGCCATGGTGGATGTGATGGAGGATGCCTCCAGCCGCCTGGTTGGCAGAGACTATCTGCGCGCGGAGCTGCAAAAGGCCCTTGCGATCCAGTCGGGCGTCATGCTGGGCCTGATGGTGGCCATCGCCGGGGTGGCGATTACCATCGCAGAGCTGATCTGAGCTAGCGCGGGCGCCACCGCCTGCGGTCCCTGCGCGGGATTCGTACGAATACTGGCTAGCCCCAGACCTCGTCGATCAGCGCGTCCTCGATGTCGAACACCGAGGGACCGTCGGGCATGGGCAGGGGTTCGTCCCGGAGCCACTGCGGCAGGCGGTCGTCCTCGCGGTCGAAGCCAGCGCGCCGGTTGAACTCGCGCTCCGTCTCGATCGCGTCGCGCGAGAGCGTCAGCAGCTCGTCCTCCGACAGCGGCTCGCCGAAACGCTCGCTGATGAACGCCGCCATGTCGCCCGGAAGCGCATTCGTAAACTGGCACACCCCTACCGAGTCGACCGCCATCATCGTGAGCTGCTCCTGGCGGCTCTGCTTCACGAGCGTGTCCGGCGTCGCCCCCCGCGCCGTCACCATCCCGGCCGTGTGGTCGGCGCCCTGGGGACTGCTGCTGTAGGTGATGCCCATCCCCTTCAACGTCCGAGGCTCCCAGGCCGGCAGCCCCTGGCCCTTCACGACCGGGACGCGGTCGATGCCGTAGGTCGCGGCCACGTGCGCCGTACCGCCCCCGATGATGCGTCCCAGCGGCTTGCCCCCGCGTACGTCCTCGTCCAGCAGCCGCTTCGTCCCCTCCCAGTCTCTATTATACATCTCACAGCCCCCGAGACACTAGGGAAGTACGTTAGGGGTAGAGCGGGGT
>VXLW01000031.1 GCA_009841435.1 Dehalococcoidia bacterium
TTTACCCCCCCCCCGCCCGCATACGCCTTTCCCTGTTGTCTCGTGGGCGCGGATTCGTGTAAATGACCGGGGGGGGATGGGGGCGGCCTCCCTGGCACGCACGGGGGAGCGGGCGGCCTTTCTCACGTCGGCAACGTCCTCGACGAAGTGGCTGTACCAGGCGGTCACGGTCGAGGGCGGGGTCTGGTACGAGGGGCAGGCTTGGGGCCGGGTGGTGACGGGGCAAGGGCAGGCGTTCCTGCGGATCGCCTGGTACGCCTCGGGGGACGGGAGCGGGCGGCAGCTGCGGACGGTGACGGGGGAGGGGTCGGGAAGCCGGTCGTGGTCGGCGCTGTCGGTGGGACCGGCACAGGCGCCGGTGGGGGCGCGGTCGGCGGTGCTGCGGCTGATGTTCCGGCCGCGGTCGGAGAGCGGGGCGGTGGTGGTATTCGACGACGCGCGGTTCGGGGTCGGGGAGGCGCCCACCCCTACGCCTACGCCGACTCCCACGCCTACACCCACGCCCACTCCCACGCCTACGCCGACGCCTACTCCGACTCCTACTCCGACTCCTACGCCTACTCCCTCTCCTACTCCCACGCCTACTCCCACGCCTACTCCGACGCCTACGCCTACTCCGACTCCTACTCCGACTCCTACGCCTACTCTTACTCCCACACCGACTCCTACGCCCACACCAACACCAACCCCGACGGCCACTCCCACACCTACTCCCACCCCGGAACCCGCCCCTGCTCCGACCGGTACGCCCACGCCAGCCACAACGGCGGCGGAGGTTGCCTCGACGCCGTCCTCCCCTGTCGCTGAGGCCACTCCGGAACAACGGGAGGAGGGGCCGCCCGCGTTGCGAATCTCGGAGGTGCTGGCGGACCCGGTCGAGCCTGGGGTGGACCGCGCCTACGAGTGGGTCGAGCTGGTGAACACCGCTTCGGTGGTCGTGAGCACGGCGGGGTGGGCGATCGGCGACGGGAGCTCTGTGGACGTGCTGCCGGGGGTGGAGGTGCCGCCGGGCGGGTACGTCGTGGTGGCGGCGGAGGCCGCGGTCCTGCCGGTGAACGTGCTCGTAATCCGGGCGCCGGACGGGACGATCGGGAACGGTCTGAACAACGCCGGGGACTCGATCCGGCTGCTGTCGCCGGCAGGGGAAGTCGTCGATGCGCTGTCGTTTGGGGAGAATAGGGAGGTGTTCGACTCACCGCCTGCCGCCGCGGAGCCAGGCGCGACGCTTGGCGCGCGCGCCTACGAGGGCGTCGCGGACGCGGAACGCTGGGGCGTGACGCTGCAGCCGTCGCCGGGCGGCGCAAACGCGTTCGCTGGCGTGACGGCGACAGCAACGCCAGACGAGCACGGGTCGCCGGTCGCAGCCGAGGCGGCGCCCACGCCGGCTCCGGTCGGGACTACACGATCCGTTCCGGATGCGACCTCCGAGGACGCGCGAACACCGGTCCCGCTGCCGACGCGGTTCGAGCGGGAGCCGGGCGGTCCAACGCCATGGATCGTGCTGGGAGCGGCGGCGGGGGCGAGTATCGTGCTGGTGCTGGTGGCCCTGCGGGGGGCATGGCAGGCAGGGATAGGGAGGTGGCGTCGTGGCGGTTGAGCGGCTGCAGAAGATCCTGTCGAACGCAGGTGTGGCGTCGCGGCGGTCGGCGGAGGCGATGATCGTGGCGGGACGCGTGGCCGTGAACGGCAAGACGCTCGACACGCTGGGGGCGCGGGCGGACCCGGACAAGGACGAGATCACGGTCGACGGGGTGCCGGTGTCGCGGGAGCGCTACCGGTACGTGGCGCTGCACAAGCCGACCGGCGTCCTCTCGGCGGTACGGGACGACCGGGGGCGGCCGACGGTCACGTCGCTGGTCGACATTCCCGACGCGACGCTCCGCCCGGTCGGCAGGCTGGACCTCGAGAGCGAGGGGCTAATCCTGCTCACGAACGACGGGGCGCTGACGGAGTTGCTCACGCACCCCCGGCACGAGGTCTCGAAGGAGTACCTGGTCGCGATCGACCAGCCGCTGGGGAAGCGGGGGCGGGAGCGGCTGGTGCGGGGGGTGCGGCACGAGGGGGAGCGGCTCAAGGCCGACTCGGTGCAGGTGGTGAGCCCGAGCGGGTCGCCCGACCATCCCGACGCGCGTTGGCTGCTGGTCACGCTGCACGGGGGGCGCAAGCGGGAGATCCGGCGGATGCTCTCGGTGGTTGGGAGACGAGTCGTGACGCTGCGGCGCATCCGCATCGGGCCGCTCGCTCTGGGAACGCTGGAGCAGGGGGAGCACCGGGAACTAACGCCGGAGGAGGTCGAGGCGCTCTACGGCGCGGCGAAGCGAGCAGAAGCGCGAGAGCGCGGTAGCATGGCGCCGGCCTCGACGGCCGAACCTGAACCGGCGATGAAACCGCAACCACCCCATCCGATCGCGATCGACGGGCCCGCCGCCTCGGGCAAGAGCACGCTGGCGCGCGCGCTCGTCGAGCGCTTCGGGTACGTCCTGCTGGATACGGGGCTGATGTACCGGGCGATCGCGCTGGCGGCGCAGCGCGCGGGCGTGCCCGCCAGCGACGCCGACGCCTGCACCGAACTGGCGGGGAGCGGCGACCTGCGGCTCGCTATTGAAGGCAGCGAGGCGCGCGTTCGCCTGCTCGACGAGGACGTAACGGACCTGCTGCGGGCACCGGAGGTGGAGGGGGCGGTGAGCGACTACGCAGCGATCGAGGGAGTGCGGCGCGAGCTGGTCGCGCAGCAGCGCTTCTTCGCGGCGATGCAGCCGTCGCTGCTGGTGGGGCGGGACATCGGGTCGGTGGTGCTGACAGGGGCGCCGGTGAAGTTCTACCTGGATGCGTCGGAGGAGGTGCGGGCACAGCGACGGGGCGAGCAGGCGGCGGAGTGGGGGGAGCGGCAGAGCGCGACCGAGGCGGAGCGGGATATCAGCGGGCGCGACACGATCGACAGCACGCGCGCGGCCAGCCCGCTGGTCGTGCCAGAAGGGGCGATCGTGATCGACAGCGGGGAACTGGACGCCGGTGCGATGATTGCGGCAGCGATAGCTGCGATAGAGGAGCGAACGACGTGAAGGCAGTGGGACGCTTCGTGTGGTCGATCTACGTACCGTGTTTCTACTGGTGGTCGGTGTGGACCTCGTACGCGATCCTGTTGCTGATGGCGCGGTGGCACGTGAGGGGCCGGAAGAACGTTCCGGGCGGGCCGCTCATCCTCGCATCGAGCCACCTGGGGAACGTGGACCCGATGATGCTTGCGATCGCGTTTGCGCCGCGCCGGCGCTATATCCGGTTCATGGCGAAGGAGCAGCTGTTCCGGTACATCCTCACGCCGTTCGTCGTCGGTTGGAACCCGATCAGGTTGTACCGGGGAGCGTCCGACCGGAACGCCATGCGAAAGGCCGAAGCGGAGGTGCGCAGCGGAGGCCTGCTGGGGATGTTCCCGGAGGGCACGCGCAGCAAGACGGGCGATCTCGGGCCGCTGCAGGGGGGAACCGCGTTGATCGCGTTACGGACGAACACATCCATCCTGCCGGTTCGCGTTTTCAACACCAACCACCTCGGGAAGAAGGGCAACCTCTTCCCACGCCCCACGCTGACGGTGCGCATTGGGAAGCCGTTTCCAGTGGAACGGGAAGAGGGGCCGTTGGGGAAGCAGGTGGAGGAGCTCACCGAACGAATCCGGGAGGAGCTGGAGGCCTTGCGGCTCGAACACGAGGCCGAGGCGGCGTGAAGGCGCCGGAGGGCGGCGTCGTCTCGTCCGTCGTCCACGGTTCCCTGGCTGAAGCGGCTGGCATCGTACCCGGCGACGCAATCGTCGCGATCGACGGACGGACCCTGCGCGATGCGGTCGACTACCAGTTCTATGCGGCCGAGCCCGAGATCACGGCGCGCTTCCGCAAGGCGGACGGGAGCGAGGACCTCGTCGTCTTCGAGAAGGACCCGGACGAGGACCTGGGGATGGCGTTCGAGCGGGCCACGTGGGACGGCGTGCAGGTCTGCAACAACACGTGCTTCTTCTGCTTCCTGAAGGGGCTGCCGAAGGGGCTGCGCAAGCCGCTCTACCTGAAGGACGACGACTACCGGCTGAGCTTCCTGCACGGCAATTTCGTGACGCTCACGAACCTGACGGAGGACGACTGGGCGCGGCTCGAGGAGCAGCGCCTGAGCCCCCTGAACGTCTCGGTGCACGCGACCGACGTGGATCTGCGGCGCAAGCTGCTGGGGAACGAGCGCGCGCCGGACGTAGTCGCGCAGCTCGAACGGCTGCGGGACCTTGGGCTGGTCGCGCACACGCAGATCGTGCTGACGCCGGGCGTGAACGACGGCGAGGCGCTGGAGCGCTCGCTGCGCGACCTGACGGGGCTGTATCCGACCGTTCAGACCGTCTCGGTGGTGCCAGTGGGGGCGAGCCCGCGGCTGGAAGAGTGGTCGCGCGATCGAGACGGGATCGAGCTGGTCGCGCCGGAGCGCGACTTCGCGCGCTCGCTGATCGCAACGATCCGGCGCTTCCAGCGCGCCTGCGAGGAAGCGCACGGCAAAAGCGTGGTGCAGTGCGCAGACGAGTACTACCTGGCCGCGGGACGCCCTGTTCCGGCAGCAGGCCGGTACGACGGGTTCCCGCAGTACGAGAACGGCATCGGCATGGTGCGGACGCTGCTCGACGACTGGTCGCGGCTACGCCGGCGATTGCGGGCGGCGCCCGCGGCCGGGATGGCGGGGAAGCGCGTCGTGATCGCGTGCGGGACGCTCATCGGGCCGACGCTGACTCGGCTGACCGAGGCGTTCGCCGCCGAAACGGGCGTCGTCGCGAGCGTGCACCCGGTGACCAATACGCTCTTCGGCGAACGGGTGAACGTGAGCGGGTTGCTGAGCGGCGGCGACTACGTGCGCACGCTGGGGGGCGTCGAGGCAGACCTCGTGCTGCTGCCGCGCACGAGCCTGGACTACTTCGGCGAGCGCTTTCTCGACAGCATGACGGTGGCGGAGGTGGCGGAGGGGATCGGCGCGCCGGTCGCGTTCGCGACGTCGCTGAGCGAGGCGTTCGAGGCGATCCGGGCGGGGCCGCACGACCCTGAGCCGGCGGCGGCGCCGAACGGAGCGTTCTGGAGCGACACCGCCATCGACGTGCCGGTGGAAGGCGTCTGGGTGCAGGGGTAGTAAGCTGGAGCCATGCCGCGCGTTCGGGTTGAGCCGCTGGGAATCGAAGTCGAGGCGCCGTACGGCGAGACGGTGATGGACGCCGTCTGCGCGGAGGGGTACTTCTGGCCGATCGGCTGCGACAAGATCGGCGAATGCACGAACTGCGCGATGGAGGTCATCTCCGGTGTGGGGCGGCTGAGCGCGATGGGTCGCTACGAACGCGAGAACCTCATCCGCCAGCGGGGCGTGCGTTCGATCGAGGATCCGCGGTTGCGGCTGGCGTGCCAGGCGCACGTCGAGGGGGACGTGGTGGTGGAGAAGCGGGGCGTGCAGCCGATCTAGGGCGCGGGTTCGGGGATTCGCCTACACCGTGACCAAGCTGGCGGTGGCTTGCGGCTCGGGTACGGGGTCGCCACTCTCGCGGAGCAGCTCAAGGTGGTAGCTCACCGCCTCCCGAATTAGCGCTTCGGTCTCTTCGCGCGTATCCCCGGCTGCGACACAGCCAGGGAGATCGGGCACATAGGCGGAGAAGCCATTGCCCGTCTTCTCAATGATGACCGTGTAGGTCATGGCGTGCTTCCCCTCTTGAGACCGGCTTGCCTGAGGATGCTGGCCCAAGTGTCAGGCGAAAGATCCTTGCTCATCCGCCCCGCTATCGTAACCGTTCCGCGCTTGGTTGGATGGTGGAATTGACGGTGACTTCCACGCGTCCTAACCAACCTCCAGCCGTCTCCCTCTACCAGACGAATTGCCTCGCGAACCTTTGGCATAGCAACCCTTTGTATACCAGCTTGCCGCCCAGGGTGGAGCTTCGCGGCAGAGTGGAACGGAGTATTCGCCCGAATCGCGCGCCACGCCTAGACTGCGGGCACGCAAAGGGGCGCGATTAGCATGATTTCCAGCATCCTCCTCGCGGCGGGCATGTCGACCCGCATGGGGCAGCCGAAGGCGCTGCTCGACTGGGGCGGGGAGCCGTTGATCTGCTACCAGATCCGGCAGCTGCAGGAGGCGGGGGTGGATGAGGTCGTGGTCGTACTCGGGTATCGCGCCGACGACATCCACCGGAAGCTGCACGGCCTCACCTACAGGAGCGTCCTGAACCCGGTCTACCAGCTGGGGCGGGCGGGCTCGCTGCGGGCGGGGGCGAAGGCGGTCAGCCCGGAAGCCTCGGCGATCGTGCTGCTGAACGTCGACCAGCCGCGCCCGGCCGACCTGATCCGTTCTGTCATCGAGGGGCACACGTCCGCGGACAGCGCCACGCGTCCGGTTCACGGCGACCGGCACGGCCATCCCGTCGTGGTGGCGGGGCGGCTGCGGGGCGAGCTGCTGGCCGCAACCGAGGACGAGCGGGGGCTGCGGGGCGTGATGGAGGCGCATGTGAACGAGATCGTCGACGTGCCAAGCGATGAACGCTGCCTCCTCGACCTGAACACCCCGGACGACTACGAGGCCGCCCTCGCCGCGCTCGCCGGAGACTCCTAACCGGCAGTGACCTCCGGACGCACGTTCGAGCCCGCCTACCGGGCGGTCATCTTCGACCTCGACGAGACGCTCATCGACAGCCGTCCGGCGTGGCGCTACACGCTAGAGGAGACGCTGATGAGCGTCGCCAACCGCCGCATCGATGCGCGCCCGCTCGTGGAGGAGTACCACCGCCGTCCCTGGCGCGACAGCCTCGCGATCGTGCTCGACGACGGGGAGGAGCGGCACCGGGCGGAGGAACTGTGCATACGCATCGAGGGGCGGAGCGCGATGAAACGGCTGCTCGTGTTCGACGGGACGGGCATGGCGCTCGACGACATCCGGGCGGCGCGCATCGAGATCGGGGCGATCTCGCGGCTGCCGCACGCGGTCGCGCTGAAGCAGACGCAGGCGACGGGCGTGGACCGCTTCCTGACGGTGCTCTCGGCAACACCGGAGGGGGAGGAGTGGGAAGTGGGGACGCGGGCGTCGGAGTGCCTCTCGTACTTCGGGCGGGAGGCGGAGGGGTGCGTGTTCGTGGGGGCCGAAGCGCGGGACATCGAGTCAGCGCGGGGGATGGGGCTGGTG
>VXLW01000126.1 GCA_009841435.1 Dehalococcoidia bacterium
ACCCGCGCCACCCCCATCACCCTCGTCGCCCGCCGCGCCTTCCCCGACCTCCTCGCCGCCGCCCGCTACGACCGCCCCGAGGGCGTCCCTGCCCCGCCCGGCGCCGGCTCCACCATCGTCGACCTCCTGCGAGAGCGCGGCGCCCTCTTCTTCGACGAGCTCGTCCGCGAGACGGGCCAGCTCTCGAGCCAGACCGAGGACACCCTGCGCGAGCTCATCGCTACCGGCCTCGTCGCCTCCGACGGCTTCGAGGGCGTGCGCAAGATATTCGCGCGCTCCTCCTCTGGCCGCCGCCGCCCCGCTGCGCGCCGCCCCGTGGCCAGCTACCGCCTCGGACTCGTCCTCGGCGGCCCCCCGGGTCGCTGGTCACTCGTCGAGGCGCCCCCCGTCGACCCTGCCCGCCAGGAGGAGCTCGCCGCCCTCGCCGCCAGCGTGCTCCTCGAACGCTACGGCGTCGTTTTCCGGGATCTCGCCACCCACGAGCGCTTCAGCCTTCCCTGGCGCTCGGTCCTTCGCGCACTCCGCACCATGGAGGCCCGTGGCGATGTCCGGGGCGGTCGCTTTGTCTCCGGCGTCGTTGGCGAGCAGTACGCCCTCATCGACGCCGTCGAACAGCTCCGCCGCACCCGCAACGAGCCCGCCTCCGGCGAGCGCGTTGTCGTCAGCGCCGTCGACCCCGTGAACCTGACCGGCACGGTCCTCCCCGGACCGCGCGTCCCCGCCTATTCCGGGCGCTCACTCGTCCTCATCGACGGCGTACCGGAGGAAGAGGCGAAGGCCGCCGAGGCCTTCGCCTCCGCCGATCGCCGCTAGCGCCGCTCCCTACCCGATCTCCGGCAGGTTGTAGACCCGCGCGGCCGTGTCGTGCAGCACCTTGCGCCGCACCGTCGGGTCCAGCTGGTCTAGCGTCTTCGAGATGCGCGTGTGCGTCTCAGGGTAGAGGCAAGTGGGGTGGGGGAAGTCCGTCTCGAACATCACGTTGTCCTCGCCGAGCTCCTCGATCGCGTGCAGCGGACCCCACTGCTCGAACCAGAACGACGCGTACACCTGCCGCTTGAAGTATTCCTTCGGGCGCAGGCTCAGACCCTCACGCTCCGTCGGGATCGTCTCGTCGTACTGCCACTCCATTGCTTCCAGCAGGAACGGGATCCACCCGATGCCGCTCTCCACGGAGACGAAGTTCAGGTTCGGATAGCGGTCCAGCAGCCCGCTGAAGATCAGGTTCATGATCGTCTTGCACTGCACCATGAACAGGGAAACGCTGATCGTCGCCAGGAAACGCTGCGGTCCGTACCCATCCCAGATCATCTGGCCGCCGAGGTTGTTCCCCGAGCCCACGTGGAAGTTCACGGGAATGCCCAGCTCCTGGCACGTCGACCACAGCGGGTCCCAGTGCGGATCGTGCAGGTGCGGCAGCTCGAACGCCTCCGGCGTGTCCGTCATCGTGATGCCCGTGATGCCCGCGTCCGTCACCCGCCGGAGCTCGCGCACGCACTCGTCCATGTCCCAGAAGGGAGTCAGCGCCTGCGGGAAAAGCCGCCCGTTTCCGGCCTGCTGCAGCTCGATGATCGCGTCGTTGTAGACCCGCGAGCAGATGTTCCGCAGCTCGCTGTCCTCCAGGGACATGAAGCGGTGGCTCCCGAACCCCGCCACGTTCGGATAGATGATCTGCTGCGAGATGCCGAGCCGGTCGAGAAGGTCCAGCCGCGGCTCCGGGTAGCTGGCCGCGTCGCTCATCTCGTCGAAGTCCGTCAGGCTCATCATCCCGTAGGCCTTCTCGCCGTCCTTCTTCACCACCGTGAAGCCCATCGGCCCGAAATCCACGTCCCCGTCGACCACCCAGCGATTCCGCCCTTCCTCGTCGAGCACCACGCGCGGCACGCGCTCCTTGTAGGAAGCCGGCGCCCGCGAGGTCCACAGGTCCGGCGGCTCCGTGTAGTGGCTGTCGATGTCGATGACCGGCACGCCATGAACGGTGAGCGGTGGCGTCATGGGAGCATCCTCCAGCGCGTCATGCGCCCCTCAATCCTACCCCCACCACTCGGATGGGATGGTCAAGAGCAGACCAGGTGTCGGGAAGGTGGCCTACTCCATCAGACCCGCGCTCTTGGCCGCCGCCGTGGCCGCGTTCCGGCCCGCGATGCGCCCGAACGTAACCGCCGGGCCGTACGAACCGCCCCCGCCGATGTAGCGATCGCCGTGCAGCGTGCCCATCGCCTCCCCCGCGGCGAAGAGGTTGTCAATCGGCAGCTCGTTGTTCGCGATCACGTGCGTCTCCTGGTCGACCCGCAGGCCGCACCCCGTCCACGCGATGATCGCCGGGCGCACCTCCACCGCATAGAACGGCGGCGTCTCGATCGGCCGCAAGCCCATCGGCTTGAAGTACGCGCTGTCGACGCCCTTCGCGCAGTCCTCGTTGTACTTCTGAATCGTCCCCGCCAGCGGCGCCGGGTTGATCTTGCAGAGTCCGGCCAGCTCCTCGATCGTGTCCGCTCGCAGCACCTCTCCCGACTCCGCCTTCGCCAGAAGGTTCTCCGAGGTCCAGCTCGGCCCCGCGGGCATCGCGTCCGCATCCAGCCGGGCGGCCTCGTCGAAGATCGCGTAGGCCATGCCCCCGTTCCGCTTGAAGAGCCCGGCCATCACTGTGTACGGGGCCATCTCGCTCGCGAAACGCCGGCCCTCGCGGCTCACCAGGATCGACCAGGGCGGCACGCCCAGCTCCAGGTCTCTGTTGAACCCCGGGGTCACGAGGAGCAAGCCGCGGTTGTGGCCGCCCAGCGTCGCCCCCACCTGCTCGCCCAGCACGATCCCGTCGCCCATCGCCTTCGGACCCGAGATCGCCCAGACCCCGTCGCCCTGCTCGTGTGCGTCGGGCCAGTACTTCTCGATGAACTCCTTGTTGTGCCCGAACCCGCCGGACGCGATCACCACCGCCCCGCAGCCCACCTCCTGGTCGCCCGCGGCCACCCCCACGATCTCGCCGTCCTCTTCGATCAGCTTGTCCGCGCGCGTCATGAGGGCCATGTCCACCCCCCGCTTGATGCGCTCCGAGTCGAGCACCCGCACCACCGCCAGCCCCTCCCCCTCAGGCGGGTGGCCCCGCGGCACCGTGTCGATCCCCGAGATGTAAACGCGCTCCGGCTTGTACTCGACGCCGAGGCTGCGTAGCCACTCGAACGTCGGCGCTGCGCTGTCGCAGTACGTCCGCGCCACCGCCGGCTCCACGTTCCACTGGTTGAGCGTCATGTAGTAGCTGAACATGTCGTCGGGCGTGTCATCGAGGATCCCGGCCTCGCGCTGCACGCTCGTGCCCGCCGCGTAGAAGTGCCCCCCGGAAAGGCGCGAGGAGCCTCCCACCTTGTCGTCCGCTTCCAGCACGATCACGCTCGCGCCCGAGTCGGCGGCGGTCACCGCCGCGGCCAGTCCGGCCGCTCCCGAACCGATGACGACGACATCGTAGTCCCGCTCCATGCTGTCCTCCCTTGGCCGATCCCGGCCCGGCGCGTCCGCGCGTGGCCCGCATCGTGGGAGCCTGGGGGGGGCGCGTCAAGCGCCTCCGCTGGTACTCGCGCTCCCGCTGCCCGATAATCTGGCCGCACACCCGCGCAAACCCGCAACTCCGAGGAGGACGCGATGAAACTCACCGTGAATCTCGACCGCTGCATCAAGGCGGCGGAGTGCTCCACCTACCATGCCGAGCTGTTCGCCGCGCGGGAAGACGGTTTCCCCGTCGTCATCGTCGAGGAACCAGAGGGCGATCAGGTCGAAGATGCCGAGGACGCCGTCCGCGTCTGCCCCGGCAACGCCATCGCGCTCATAGACGACGACTAGAACAGCATCGACGCCTGCGTCTCGCTCCCGCTCTCCGAGCTGTTGTCGCGGAGCCAGGCGATAGCATCCCCCAGCGCCAGATAGAGGGAGCCGCTCGCCCGCACCCCCCGCGCCCACCGCTCGACCGCGTCCTCGCCATCATCGGAACCCCGCCGCGCTGCGCTCGCGGCTGTCTCCGCGATCGCCTTCACCGCGCGCTCATACGAAGCCCGCGGCTCCAGCGCGTACTCCTCACGCAGGATCGCGACGAGGTCCAGCGACTCGCCCCGGTCGAGCACGTCGGCCGCGCGCCGTCGGGTCACCTCCAGCGCCCGCTCCCCCACTAGCCCGCCCGGCCCCGGCTAGGCGCCACGCTGGTCGAACTCGAGGTTCAGCTCCCACAGCCCAAGCATGATGCCGGGCTGGTGCGTCAGGTCGTTCTTGTCCGGCGCCAGCCGCAGGTTGTCGAGCCGGTCGAGCATCACGTTGACCGCGATGTTCTGCTCCAGCCGTGAGAGCCCCGCGCCCGGACACACCCGCGGCCCCATCGAGAACGTCAGGTGCCTCCCCGGATTCTTCCGCGTCAGGTCGATCGAGTCCGTTGCGGGACAGAGGTCCGGGTCCCGGTTCGCGGCGCCGTAGCGCAGGTGCAGCATCGAACCTCGCGGAATCTCGACGCCGCGAAGCTCGATGTCCTTCATCACCACGCGCGTCGAGAGACCCTGCGTCGGCGCATATAGCCGCAGCGCCTCCTCCACGAAGAATCGCACCTTCGTGCGATCCGCCCGCAACTCCTCGACCAGATCGGGCTGCTGCGCCAGCAGCATCGCTTCCGCCGTGAGCGCGTACTGCGTCGTCTCGTTCCCGCCGATGTGCATCCCGTACACGACGCTCGCGATCTCCGGGTCGGTCAGCCGACGCTTCTCCGGCCCGTACTCGACGTTGAGCAGGAACGTGATCATGTCGTCCTTGGGGTTCTGCCGCTTGTCCTCGATCTGCTCCCCTATGTAGTGCTGGAAGGCGACCAGCGCTTCCGCGTTCGCCTTCTCCTGCTCGGGCGTCAGCAGGTTCTTGTGGCTGAACCCGTAAACGAACCGCTTGACCTGCTCCTCCTCCCAGATGCGTGTCTTGCCCATGTCCTCCAGGGGGAAGCCGAGGATTGTCGTGATCACGATCTGGGGAAGCGGCGCCGCGAAGGCCTTCACCAGCTCGACCTCGCCCTTCTCGATCCACTTGTCCATCAGGTCGTTCGCGGCCTTCGTGATCATGGGCGTGTGGCGCTCGGCCGCGGGCAGGGCGACCCACGGGTCGGTCAGCTCCATCCGGTGACGCTTGTGCTCCTCCAGGTTTGGCCGGAGCGTGTCCCAGGTATCGGTGATCGTGCCGAAGCCCTTCTCCCGGAAGATCTCCTGCGCCGCCTCGTCGCCCTCGGCCGCGTTGTAGAACTCGAACGTCTCCGGATCCCGAACGACCATCGCGATGTCGTCGTACTTCGTCAGGATGTAGGCGTCGGAGCCGGGGATCGCCCCCTCGCCCGGGATTTTGTGAATGGGCGCCTCGTCGTGGAGGATCTTGTACGAGTCGAACCAGTACTCCTGCGCCCCCGGCGAGAAGAGGTCGACATCGTCCAGATTGACGGGACACCCGGTGACCTGCTCCTGCCGATGTCCCGTGGCATGAGGGGCGTCTGAGGTCGCTCGCTGCATGGCTGTCCTCCCCGCGGCGCTCGCCGCCTGAGTCCGAATTTCGTGCCGCCAATCCTACCCGTATCGGCACCCGCAGATCAGCAGAATGGAGGCGAAGGAGTCCCCTTGAGGGAACGAAAGGGACTCTCCCTGCATATGCTCCAACGGGTGGGGTAATTCGCCGTGCGTCGTGCTAGCGTGCCCCGGTCCACGTCAGGAAGGGGTCGAGCAGTATGCCGCTTCGGGGCGCCACCCTCGCTCTAGGACTCATGCTGGTCTGCCTGACATTGGCAGCCTCCTCCGCGCACGCGGCCCCCGAGGACTTCGTCGAAGCCTGCTCGAACGGCATTGCCGTCCCCGACCCCGAGGACAACCCCGACCTCGTCCAGGACTGCGCCATCCTCCTCAGTATCCGCGACACGCTGGCTGGCGATGCCACGCTCGACTGGAGTGCGGAAGTGCCTGTGGCGAAATGGGAGGGGCTCCTGGTCGACCATTGGATCGGTCGCGTCGTCCTGCTGCAACTGAACGACCGTGGCCTGACGGGAGTGGTGCCGCCGGAGTTGGGCCGTCTGTCAGGGTTGAGCGACCTGTACTTGGGTGACAATCGGTTGACGGGAGAGATTCCGACCGAGCTTGGTGAGCTGGCCCGCCTTCATACCTTGGGGTTGTGGGGGAACCAGCTAACGGGCGAAATTCCGCCCGAGCTGGGCCGTCTGTCAGGGCTGAGCGACCTGTACTTGGGTGATAATCGGTTGACGGGAGAGATTCCGATCGAACTCGCCGCGCTGGTTGAGCTCCACAATCTGGAGCTATCGTCCAACCAGCTAACTGGCGAGATTCCGCCCGAGCTGGACCGCCTATGGAGGCTGAAGGGCCTGTATCTGAGCGACAATCGATTGACAGGGCAGATTCCGACCCAACTTGGCGCTCTGGCCGATCTGCAGGTGCTGGGGTTGCGGGCGAACCGCCTCACGGGCGAGATTCCGCCCGAGCTGGGGCTCCTGTCTAATCTGGAACTCCTTTACCTGAGTGACAACCAGTTGACGGGTGAGATTCCAACCGAGCTTGGTGAGTTGGCCCACCTTCAGACCTTGGGGCTTTGGGGGAACCAGCTGATCGGCAAGATACCCCCAGAACTTGGCAGGCTAACCAACCTGGAGTCTCTCTGGCTGTTCAGCAATGAGTTGACCGGCGATATACCCCCAGAACTTGGCGATCTTCCGAATCTGCAAATGCTTGTGCTGTTCGGTAACAGGTTGACGGGATGCATACCGGCAAAGCTCCGCACCATTGAGTCCAACGACCTCGACTTGCTCGACCTCCCCGACTGCCCCGAGCCCGCCCCCGGCGAC
>VXLW01000113.1 GCA_009841435.1 Dehalococcoidia bacterium
CCCCCGTGGACCCATCCCCACCGCCTGCTCCCGAGCCCGCCTCCCCTGCCGGGACTCCGGCTCCTCAGCCGGAGCGCGCCCTCGCCTCGGTCGTCCCAATCGGTCGCCACGAGCCCATCGATGGTATCTGCGGCCGCATCGACGCTGCCCCCTCCCACGTCGTCGTCCTGCACGCCCCCAGCGGCAACCGGGCCATGTCCGAGGAGCTCGGCATGCGCCGCGTTGCCCGCCACGTCCAGGACTCGGGCCGCACCTTCGCAGTCGCGACCCGTTCCGGTGTCCTGACGCGTCGCGCACGTGCCGAGGGTGTTCCCGTCGCCACCAACCCTCGCCGGGTCCACTGGGGCTCCGGGGGCAAGATCGTCGTGCCGCTTGGCTTCACCACCCTGCTGGTGCCCCCCTTTGGCCGCTACGCCCAGTACGTCGCCCTCGCGGTCTTCATCCTCGCGGTCGCCGCCGTCCTCTACACCGCCGGACCGTCCGCGACCGTGCGGGTCTATCCCCCCACCCAGACCGTCGAGGAGCGCACCGTCGTCCGCGCCTCCACTCGCATCGAAGCGATCGACCTCGAACGAAGAGTCCTCCCCGCCACCGTTATCTCCGTCGAGCGCGAGGTGCTGCTCGCCGTCCCCACCACCGGCGAGGTCATCCAGGGGGTCACGCCCGCGACCGCCACCGTCAGGCTCGGGAACCCCACGGATGCCGCGATCATCGTGCCCGCCGGAGCCGTCATCTTCTCCGTGCCCGACTTCATCGCCTTCGAGGTCGACATCGTCGTGACCGTGCCCCCCGGCGGGAACGCGTTCGCCCCCGTGACCGCCCGCTCCCCCGGCTCCCAGGGCAACGTCCCCGAGGACTCCATCACCCAGTGGCGAAGCATCGACCTCGCCGTCCTGACCGCCACCAACCAGGAAGCGGCCTCCGGAGGGGCCGACGAGCCCCGCCGCGCCGTCGCCCCGGCCGACATCCGAGCCCTCGAATCCCTCGCCACCGAGATTGCGGAAGGCCCGCCTCCCGCCTCGCTGCTCACGGGCGCCCGCCCCGACCACGCGATCATCGTTCGCAGCGCCAGCGTCACCGTCACGCTGGGGGAACCCAGTGCCGAGCCCGGAACTGCCGCCGACGCGGTCTTCATGCAGGTCCAGACCACCATCGAGGCGCTGGCCATCGCCCCTGAGGTGCTCGATACCCTTGCCCGCTCGCTCCTCATCGCGCCCGAAGGCGCCGGCGAGCTCATTCCCCGCACCGTCGTCGGCGTCGAGACCGGCGACCGCCAGATCGACCATCCCGACGGATCCTTCACCTCCGAGTTGCGGATCAGCGCCGAGTTCCCCAGGGGTCCCTCCCCCGGGGAGATCGAGGATGCCGTCGGCGGGCGCAGCTCCGAGGCGGCGGTAGCAGAGCTGGGAACGCGCTATGCTCTTGACGATGTCGAGATCGACCTCACCCCGGGCTGGGCGCCGCGGCTCCCCCGCTTCGGGTTCCGGATCGACGTCGAGTTCGGCAGCCGCGCCTTCGAACCCCCAGCCCCCGAACCTGATGCCGAAGCCAGCCCGTCTGATGGCCCTTGACGTAGGCTCCCGCCGCACGGGCGTGGCCGTCAGCGACGAGCTCGGCCTCTACGCCCACCCGCGCCCCGCCCTCAAGGGCGGAACGCGCGCCGTCCTTGAAGCCCTTCCTCCCCTCATCGCCGTCGAGGAGGTTGCCGAGGTCGTGGTCGGCCTGCCCCTCACCCTCGCCGGCGGAGCCTCCGCCCAGACGGATAGGACCCGTGCCTTCGTCGAACGCCTGCGCGAACATCTCGATGTCCCTGTGACCACCTGGGACGAGCGCCTCTCCAGCGTCGAAGCGGCCCGCTACGTGCCCTCCGACCGGCATCGAGACGGCTCGCTCGACTCCGCCGCCGCTGCCGTGCTCCTCCAGGCCGTCCTCGATTCCCGAGCGGGCGCCGGCGCATGATGCCGATGCTCCGCTTGCTGTTCGGCGGGCGCTCCCTGCTCATGGCGCTCGGGTTCAGCCTCGTCATCGCCGGCGTGATCGTCGGGGCCGCCCTCTTCGCCGAAACCCCCCGCGCCACCCTCGGCGGCGATGCCATCCCCACCCCGACCCCCTGCGAGTCTGGCGAGCCACAGCGCTACATCATCGCGGAGGGGAGCACCGTCGACGATGTTGCCGGCCAGCTCGAAGAGCTCGGCATCATCTGCTCGGCTTCCCAGTTCAAGATCCTCGCCTCGCTCCTTGGTCTCCAGAACCGGCTCGTCTCCGGCGTCTATACCCTCCGCCCCGGCGATTCGACGCTCTCCATCCTCCGCACCATCACCGTAGTCGGCGAGGTCGTCCCCACCGTCCGCGTCACCTTCCCCGAGGGCCTGCGCATTGAGGAGATGGCCGAGATCGCCCAGCAGGCCGGCTTCGGCCCCGCCGAGGAGTTCATCGCCGCCGCCCGCGACGTCG
Organism: Dehalococcoidia bacterium; assembly: GCA_009841435.1. Lineage (GTDB taxonomy): Bacteria > Chloroflexota > Dehalococcoidia > Tepidiformales > Tepidiformaceae > UBA2991. The sequence goes on from VXLW01000113.1 coordinate 2,455, forward strand.
AGTTGCCCCTCAGCTTCGCCGTGGACCAGCCCCCCGGCGTCGGCAACGAGGGCTACCTCTTCCCCGACACGTACATCGTGCCCCTTGGCTCAACCGCCGCCGAGCTCGTCGCCCTCATGGCCGAGACCATGCACCTTCGCTTCTCCGCCGACCTGCGCGAAGTCGCTGCCCTCCTCGGGCTCACCCCCCACGAGGTCCTCACCCTCGCCTCCATGATCGAGCGTGAGGTCGCGATCCCGGAGGAGCGCGCGGTCGTCGCTGGAATCCTCTTCAACCGCCTTGAAGTCCGCGACCGCCTTGGAGTCGACGCCACCACCCAGTACTGCGTCGCGAACCAGGACCCGGACAGCGTCGAGGCGCACGGCTGGTGGAAGCCCGGCAGCGAGCTCACCCTCGCCGATCTCGACTGCAACTCCCCCTACAACACCCGCCGCTTCGCGGGATTGCCGCCGGGACCCATCGCCAGCCCCGGCCTCGCGGCCATTGAGGCCGTCGTCTACGCCGTGGAGACCGACTACTACTTCTACCAGGTCGATACTCGCGCCAATGATGGCTCGCACTGCTTCGCCGTCACCTTCGAAGAGCACGACAATCCCAACAGGTGCGATAAAGTCGAACAGTGAGCGCCCGGCTCGGCATCATCGGGCACCCCGTCGCCCACTCGCTCTCGCCTGCCATCCAGGGGGCCGCTCTCCGCGCCGCCGCCGTCGACGCCACCTACGACCGCTGGGACACCCCGCCGGACGACCTCCCCGCCCGCATCGCCGCGCTCCGCGAACCGGACTGCCTCGGTGCGAACGTCACCCTTCCCCACAAGCAGGCCGTCCTCCCGCTGCTCGACGAGGTCGCGCCCCTCGCCGCTGAGATCGGCGCCGTCAACACCATCGTCAACGACGGCGGTCGCCTCACCGGCCACAACACCGACGGCGGAGGCTTCGTGGCCGCCCTGGAGGAAGCGGGCTTCGCCCCCGGCGGGAAGTCGTTTCTGCTTGTGGGCGCGGGAGGAGCCGCCCGCGGGATCGCCCTCGCCCTCCGCCAGGCAGGAGCGGATGCCCTCGCCATCTCCAACCGCACCCCCGCCCGTGCTGAGGCGCTGGCCGGGGCCGTTGGCGCCGAAGCGGTGCCTCTCGACGCGCCTCCCGCCCCCTACGACTGCGTGGTGAACTGCACCTCCGCCGGGATGCACGGCTCGGGCGCCGAGGACGCCCTCCCCTGCGACCCCGCTACCGCCACCCCCGCTACCCTCATCGTCGACATCGTCTACGCCCCCGAGGAAACCCCCTTCCTCCGCGCCGCCCGCGAGGTCGGCCTCCCGGTCCTCGGTGGCTTGCCGATGCTCATTCACCAGGGCGCCCTTGCCTTCGAGCTCTGGACCGGTCGCCCGGCGCCCCTCGATGCGATGCGCGAGGCCGCTCGCACTGCCCTCGTCGGCGGTTCGCCATGATCGTCGTTGGCACGGTCATCGGGCTCGCCTTCTTCCTCTTCGTGGGCTGGATCATCTCCACCGAGATGTTCCAGACGCGTGCCTGGCGCAGGCGCGTCGCCTCCGGCGACAACGACATCGTCGAAGCTCTCATCCTCGAAGCGATGGGCTCCTGGAAGGTCGCCCGCCCGCCCCGAGATGTGCCCGCCAGCCTCTGGGCCGGCGTCCAGCGAGCCGAACTGGCAGCCGCCACGGCCGACCTCGCCGTCGTGCAGTCCTCCGCCGAGGGCGAGTTCCGTTCCATTGAGGGCCGCCGCGAACAGGTCTCCTCCGCCCTCGACGAAGCCTTCGCCCTCGCCGCCAGGCTCGTGGAGATGATGTTGTACGATGTTCCCAACCTCAGCCTCGGGAGCGTTCGCGTGGACGTGTACTCCACCTTCACCGCGGACGGCGGGGCCGCTTTGCAGAAACCCATCCTGACTACCACCGCACACCGCCCCGACGCCGATGGCATCGACTGGGACGACTTCGCGCCGGCCGAAATCCTCGTGCGCTTCGAGACTGCCTGGGAAACCACTGACGCGGGCCTCGCGGCGCCGATCACCCTGCCCCCCATCCCCGGCGCGGGCGACCGGCAGGCCTCCTGATGGGACGGTTCCGCTTCCTCACCTCCGGCGAGAGCCACGGCAAGGGCCTCACCGCCCTCATCGAGGGCCTCCCCGCCGGCCTCCCCCTCACCGAGGACGACATCGCCCGCGATATGACCCGCCGCCAGGGCGGCTACGGCCGCGGCGGCCGCATGAAGATCGAGAAGGACCGTGCCGAGATCACCGCCGGCGTCCGCCACGGCCTCACGCTCGGCTCGCCCGTCGCCCTCTGGATCACGAACCGCGACTGGGTGAACTGGACCGAGAAGATGGCCGTCGAGCCCGTCGATGCCGAGATCGAGCGCGTCACACGCCTCCGCCCCGGCCACGCCGACCTCCCGGGCGCCATCAAGTACGGCTTCGACGACGTCCGCAACGTCCTTGAACGCGCCAGCGCCCGCGAGACTGCTGCCCGCGTTGCCGTTGCCGGCGTCGCCAAGCGCCTCCTCGGCGAGTTCGGCGTCTCCTTCCGGAGCCACACCCTCGCCATCGGCGGCGTCCGTTCGCAGGTCGGTGAAGAAGCCGACTGGGAGGCCGTCGAGGCCGACCCCGTCCGTTGCGCCGATCCCGCCGCCTCCGAGGAGATGGTCGCCGCCATCGACGCCGCCAAGTCCGACGGCGACACCCTTGGAGGCCAGGTCGAGGTGCGCGTCTCCGGCGTCCCCCTCGGCCTCGGCTCCTACGTCCAGTGGGACCGCAAGCTTGACGGCCGCATCGCCCAGGCCATCTGCAGCATCAACGCCTTCAAGGGCGTTGGCCTCGGTCTCGGCTTCGACGCCACCGAGCAGCGCGGTTCCCAGACCCACGACGTCATCCTCCCCGCCGACCAGTGGGGCGAACGCCCCTGGCCCCACGACACCAACCGCCACGGCGGCATCGAAGGGGGTATCACCACCGGCGAGGACATCGTCGTCCGCGCCGCCGTCAAGCCCATCCCCACCCTCGCCCACCCCCTCCCCTCCGTCGACCTCGACACCGGCGAGGAGGTGCTCGCCCACTACGAGCGCAGCGATGTCTGCGTCGTCCCTGCCGCGGGCGTCGTCGCCGAAGCGATGGTCGCCATCGTCCTCGCCGATGCCTGGCTCGAGAAGTTCGGCGGCGACAGCCTCGCCGAGATGCGCGCCAGCGTGGAGAGCCACCTCGCCGGCCTCGGCCCGCGTGCCCGCTCCGGCTGACCGCCATGCCTGACCACATCTTCCTCGTCGGCCTCTCCGGGAGCGGCAAGTCCACGGTCGGACGCCTGCTCGCCAATCGCCTCGGCTGGTCCTTCGTCGACAGCGACAGCCTCATCGAGAAGACCGAGGGACGCTCCATCCCCGCCATCTTCAGCCAAGAGGGCGAAGCAGCCTTCCGTGAGCTGGAGGGCCGGGCCCTCGCCCGCGCGACCCGCTCCTCCCGCGTCGTCGTCGCCACCGGCGGCGGCGCCCCCACCCACGATGCCGGCCGCCGGGTCCTCGCCGATGGGTTCACCGTCTGGCTCGCGGTGAGCCCCGCCGCCGCCGCCGAGCGCCTCGCCGCCCAGCCCACCGACGAGCCCCGTCCCCTCCTCGCCGGCGACCCCCGGCAGCGCCTCGAAGCTCTCCTCGAATCCCGTCGCGACGACTACGCCCGCGCCGACGCCTCGATCGAGGTCGACGGCCTCACGCCCGATCAGGTCTGCGACCGGATCGTGCGCCTGTGGGAAGGAGACGGCTCCAGTGCCGGCGACGCCATCCCCGGCGTCGCAGCGACCGTCACCACCCCCGGTGCGAGCTACCCCATCGTCGTCCGCGAAGGCGCCCTCGCCGACCTCGGCGACCTCTGTCGCCGCATTGGCCTCTCCGGCCGCGCCTTCGTCCTCACCGACACCGGCTCCGGCCCCCTCTTCGCCCCCACCGCCCTCGACTCGCTCCGCGCTGCCGGCTTCCAGGCCACCGAAATGGCCATCCCCGCCGGCGAGGAACACAAGACCCTCGCCACCGTCGGATCGGTCTACGACTGGCTCCTCGGCGAACGCGTCGAGCGCAGCGACTTCCTCGTCTGCCTCGGCGGAGGCGTTGTCACCGACCTCGGAGGGTACGCCGCCGCCACCGTCCTGCGCGGCATCCCCTTCGTCCACGTCCCCACCACCCTCCTCGGCATGGTCGATGCCGCCATCGGCGGCAAGACCGGCGTCGATCACGCCATCGGCAAGAACCTCGTCGGCGCCTTCGCCCAGCCCCGCCTGGTCCTCACCGACCCCGCCC
>VXLW01000034.1 GCA_009841435.1 Dehalococcoidia bacterium
CCCCCCCCCCACTTTTTTAAAATCATACGCCCACCCCCCACATCTCCCCGCGAACGAGCGGCGGCTGCGTCAGATGGTTATAAGAGCCCGGGGCGGGGCGGGGCGGGGGCGGCCGTCGCCGTTCACGATCACTGAGCCCGGAGCGGGGGAGGGTGCGCTCGCGACGTCTCTGCTGGACTGGGGTGAGGGGCGCGGCGGCGACTTCGCGGAAGCGCTTCGCTACGTCGCGATCGAACCCAACGCGCGGGGTTCGGACCCGCGCATCGATTGGCGGGATGAAGCGCCGCCGGTGGCGGAGGCGGGCGTGGTGCTGTCGAACGAGCTGTTCGACGCGCTCCCCGTGCGCCTGTTCGAGGTAGAGGGGCGCGGACCGGTCGAGGTGTACGTGCGCTGGGACGGGGAGGCGTTCGTCGAAGCGCGCGGCGGTGTCGCGACCGTCGACGGGGCGCCGTCCGCGGGACGGTTCGAGGTGAACGGTCGGGCGCACCCAACGATGCTGGCGATGTGCGAGCTGATCGAACGCGGGGCGGTGCTGACGTTCGACTACGGGTATCCGGAGGAGGAGCTCTGGGCCGACTGGCGGACGCAGGGGACGCTGCTCTGCTTCTACCGGCACACGGCGCACGAGGATCCGTACCGGCACGTGGGCGAGCAAGACCTGACCGCACACGTCAACCTCTCCGAGCTGGAGCTGGCGATGGAGCTGGCGGGGTTCACCGCGTTCGCGCCGGTCACGCAGGCGGCTTTCCTGACGGAGGCGGGGCTGGGAGGCCTGGTCGAGAGCGTGCGGGACGACCTGCCCGAGTACTTCGCGCGCCGGCGGGCGTTCCAGCAGCTCACCGACGCGGCGGGACTGGGACGCATCCGCGTGCTCGCGGGAATTCGTGGGGTGGAGGGCGTGCCGCCCGGATTCGGGGACACGGAGTGACGGCCGAGGAGCGTCAGCCCGCGACGAGCTCGCCCCCTCGCGGGGAGCCGATCGCCCCGGGCGACCAGGCGCCCCTGTTCCGCCTGCCCGCCGTGACGACGGAGGCGGAGCAGATCGAGGTATCGTTCGAGGACGTGCTCGCGGAAGGCGACGTGCTGCTGGTCTTCTACCAGGATGACGGGATGCCCATCTGCACGAGCGAGTTGAAGGCGTTCGCGCAGGAGCACGAGACCCTGCGAGACGCGGGCGTGCAGGTGTTCGGGATGAACACGAACGGGCTCGGGTCGCACGCGCGGTTCCAGGAACGGGACCGCTTCCCCTTCCCCCTCTTGAGCGACTTCTTCGGCGAGGTGGTGCGGGCCTACGGGCTGTGGGACGAGGACGAGCGGAAGTCGCGGCGAGCACTGGTGCTGGTCGGAGGCGACAGGGTGGTGCGGTACGTGGAGCCGCACTTCAATCCGGGGAACCTGGCGGCGTTCGAGGCCGTGTTCGCGGAGCTGGGTCTGGCCTAGCGACTCGACCCAGGGGCAGGGCTGGCCTACGGTGTCGGGGAGCCGCGAGGGGGCGAGTGCGGCGGCCTGACGGGAGACGTGCATGACGCGCAAGCGAATACTCATCGGGGGCGGCGTGGCCGCGGTGGCGGTCATCGCCGTCGCGATCTTCCTGGTCTACTGGTTCGTGATCCGGGACGACTCGCCACCCGCCGTGGACCTCCAGGAAGCCGTCTCCACGGTGGAGGAGGAGGCGACGCCCGACGCGACCCCCACCCCCAGCCCGGCAGCGACAGCGACTGAAGCAGCCGCAGCCGCGACCGCAACGACCGCTCCGGCTACCCAACCGGAGACGGAGGCGGCACGAGTCGACGGCACCTGGACGCTCTCGGAGCAGGGCGAGAGCTTCGTTGGCTACCGCGTCGAGGAGGAGCTCGCGACGATCGGCTACAAGGAGGCGGTGGGCCGGAGCCCGACGATCGATGCGACCATCACGATCGTCGGGGGCCAGCTCACGGGCGTGACGGTGACGGCCGATCTCCGCGACCTGAAGAGCGACGACTCCCGCAGGGATGGGGCGATCCGCAACCAGGCGCTGGAATCGAACCAGTTCCCCATGGCCACGTTCGAGCTGACCGAGCCGCTCGCGGTCCCGGATGGCCTCGCGGCCGGGGAGCCGATCAGCGTCGAGGCGAACGGAACGCTGACGCTCCACGGCGTCACGCGTGAGGTGACGATCCCGATCGAGGCGGAGCTGGCGAACGGCGTGCTGGTCGTGGTGGGCTCGCTGCCGATCGTGTTCGCGGACTACGACATCGCCCAGCCGCGGTCGCCGATCCTGGTTTCGATCGAGGACAACGGCGTGATGGAGCTGCAGCTGTTCCTGATACTCGCGCCCTAGCGATGGGCGTGCGTTGACGGCTCAATCCTCCCGTTCCTAGCATGGACTGACACATGGCCGCCTACTCCGACACCGTCATCGACCACTTCGAGAACCCCCGCAATGCGGGCGAGATGGACTCGCCCGACGGCGAGGCGACGGTGCGCAATCCCGTTTGCGGCGACCGCATGCAGGTGATGCTTCGCATCGAGGACGGGCGCATCGCCAAGATGCAGTGGCTAACGCGCGGCTGCCCGCCCGCAATCGCCACCAGCTCCTGGACAAGCGAGCACGTCGAGGGGTGGACACTGGCGGAGGCGGAGACGCTCACGCGGGAGGCGATCGCCGAGGGAATCGGGGGCCTGCCGAAGGACAAGGTGCACTGCAGCGTGCTCGCGGCGGATGCGCTGAAGCGGGCGATCGCGGACTACCGCACACGGACGGCCTGACGGCGGCTGCGTCTGTGCATTTGGTCACAAGCGGTCGTATGATGCGGCCACTGGCACCGGAGGCGCCGCCGCAATGATCGATTCCCTGCCCGCCCTCTACAGCCCGACGGCGCTCGGAGTGATCTTCGTGCTGATCTGGGCGACAACGTCGGTGATCGTGACGATCCCGGCCTTCGCAACGCGGGGCACGCCACAACTCGTGTGGTTCGGAGCAGCGGGGTTCATCCTGACGGTCGAGGCAGCCGTGCTCATCACCCTGGCCGTGCTCAACAGCCAGGGCAAGGTTTTCTAGGCCCCGTTTCAGGAAGCGCTACAAGAGGCGGCGGATTGGCTTGCGACCCGGTCGCGGGTCGTAGTTGCTCTTGAACATCTCAAGCTTGTCGCGCTCGATAAGGTACTTGCCCGCGAAGAGCGTCGCGGGAATCTTCTTCTGCTTGATCAACCGGCGCAGGCTCTGGGGGTGGATCGAGAGCTCGCGGGCCGATTCGACGAGGTCAAGGTAGTCGTCAAATGGAGTCGTCATAGCCGTCATCTCCGCTCACCCGGATCGCGGGGTGTGAAACGATAATCCGAGTAGGCAATAAAAATCTAGCAGGCTCCCGGCTTTATGTCGAAACCTTAAGGCGTGAGTGGTTCGTGAGCGGGGTTGGGCTATCCTGCCGCGGATGGCGTCGGTGCTGTGGCTGGACTTCGAGGGGGTCGTGGTGGAGGCGGGCCTGACCGACGCGATCATCGCGGAGTTCGGCACGCCTCCTTCCTCCGACGGCACCACCGGCCCGGAGCGGTCGCTAGCGGCGGCGATCGGGACGTTCGAAGCGCCCCGCGAGGAGGTGGAGTCGCGCGTGCGGGAGCTGGCGCGGCTCCGCCCCGGGTTCGAGGAACTCGTGGGGTGGGCGCAGTGGCACGGGTGGCTGCCGATCGTGATCAGCACCGCTCCCGACGTGTGCGTCGAGACGGTGCTTGAGGACCCCGGTTTCGATCGCGTGACTCGCCACTGCGGACGGACGCGACAGGTCTACCGCTGGCGGTTGACGTACGCGAGCCCGCGGGGCGTGGAGTTGGAGGATGGATTTCTGCTCTCGTACGCAGCGGCGCTGCGCGATGCAGGGGACCTGGTGGTGTACGTGGGCGAGCAGGTCGGCGGGGAGCAGGCAGCAGGGATGGCCTTCGCGAGCTGCATAGGCGGGCCGCTGCGGGAGGCGCTGGGCGAGGGCGAGAGGGCGCACGGGTTCACCACGCTGGACGACGTCCGAGAGGTACTGGAACAGGAGGGGGAGGCGTGGAAGGCAGCCTTCGCCTCCCGGAGCGGCTAAGGCCGGTGCTGCTCCGCTAGAGGTCGCAGGACATGATCACGAGGTCGCGTGCAGCGCCGTCGCGATCGATTACCCAGCCTTCCAGGGTGGCCTGGTAACGGAAGCCAAGGCGCTCGAACACCACCCGGGCGCCTTCCTGGTCGACCGTCATCTGCGCGCTCAGCTTGGTGACTCCGAGGGCGGGGGCGATCTGGCGAATCTCGGCCGCGAGCAGTCCGCCCATGCCGGTCCCGCGGTAGTGGGAATCCACATTGATGCGGATCTCGCCGATGTGCCGGGTCCAGCGGGCGGGCCGGGTCCAGCGGGCCGGCTCCGTGTGCAGGCTGGAGTAGCCCACGACCTGCCCCTCAACGCGGGCGATGATGGTGAACGTGTCCCCGGTCGTCACCTCTGCCAACCAGGCGTCGACGGTCGCGGGGGAGGTGATGTCTTCCCGCAGGAAGAGGAGGACCTCCTCATCGAGCCCCCTAGTGAACTCGAGCATGTCCTCACGGTCGTCGTCTTCGAACGTGTGGAAGGTCGCGGGCGTCCCATCACGCAGCTCGACTTCCTTGGGGTAGCGGGCGGTGATGTTGCGGATGGAAGAGGTCATGACCGCCACAGTATAGGTTCCCCGACCATTAGCCGAGTCCCGGAGAGAGGCGGTGGGATCTAGATTTCGCGGGCCATGATGAGCAGGTCGAGGTCGCGACCGTCGCGATCCATGACCCAGCCGGGCAGGATGGCCTGGTAGCGGAACCCGAGACGCTCGAACACGGTCCTCGCGGTGAGCTGATCGACGGGCATCTGCGCGCTCAGGGTGCGGACGCCGAAGGCGGGAGCAACAGCGCGAATCTCGCCGGCGAGGAGGCCACCGAGGCCCGTGCCGCGGTAGTCGGGGTGCACGTTGAGGCGAATCTCCCCAACGTGCCGGGTCCAGCGGGCAGGCTCGGTGTGCAAGCTTCCGTAGCCGACGATGCGATCCCCAACCTCTGCGATGACGGTGAAGGTTTCGCCCTTCTCCACGTCCTCCAGCCACCCATCGACGACGGCGGGGGAGGTGATGTCCTCCCGCAGGAAGAGGAGATCTTCCTCCTCGAGCGCCCGCGCGAAACCGATAAGGTGCTCGCGGTCGGCGGGGAGGACCGGCCGGAACACCACCGCCGTGCTATCGCGCAACAGATCGTTGGTGGGGTAGCGAAACGCGAGATCCTCGCGGCTGAGCGTCATGGCTGGGGCATTCTAGCCAGTCCCCATCCCTTCACAAGGGGGCGCGCCTACACCGCGAGCAAAGGCGTGGCAGCTGGTGCGGGGAAGGGCAGGGTATTTCCGCAGCGAGGCGTCTTCGGCGGCTTGCGCGCACAGCCAGAATGTCGAACCACGGCCGCTGCGCACGACGCGTGCGTGCTCGCACAGGCTGCAAAGGCCGACAGCGGGATCGAAGGAGGAGGGCTCGGTCACGCGCGGAGGGTAGCGCCAAGATCCTGCTCAAGGCGGCGGAGCAGGCCCTGCTCGATACGCACGACGTCCTTTTCGCTGAGGGTGCGGTCGTCCGCACGGAAGCGGACCGCGAGAGCAAGCGACTTCTGGCCGGCAGGGACGCCCTCGCCGCGGTACTCATCAAACACGTCGGCGGTGATGCGGACGCCGCGGGCGCGATGGGTGCGGATGACCTCGATCAGGGAGGAGGCTGGCGTGTCGGCGGGGACAAGCAGGGCAAGGTCGCGACGCGCCTCGGGGTAGCGGCTGGGCGGGGCGTAGTCGGGCCGCTCGGGGATGGCGCGAGTGAGGGGCTCGAACCAGAGCTCGATCAGGAACACCGGCTCTTCGATGTCGAAGGCAGCGGCCACATCCGGGTGCACCTGGGCGACGACACCAACGGACTCGTCGCCGACGGAGACGGTGGCGCTGTGGCCGGGGAGCATCGCGAAGTGCTCCTCCGCAGTGAACGCGCCTTCCACGCCGAGGTCGCCCAGCAGCGTCTCGACAGCGCCCTTGGCGTCGAAGAAGTCGAGGCGCTCGGGGCCGGGCCGCTCCCACCGCTCAAGCCGCTGGCCGCCGAGCACGGCGCAGAGCACGGGCCGCTCGTGGGGCAGGTCGGCCTCGGTGGGGAGGTACTCGACGCCGACCTCGAAGAAGCGCATGGCGGCGTCTTCGTGGTGGCGGTTGGCGGCGTAGGCGCTGAGCAGCGAGCCGCGCAGGGAGGTGCGGAGGTAGGTGTGCTGCGAGGCCACGGGGTTCATGGCGGCCAACGGCGCGGCGCGGTCCCCGTCGTCGGAGGCGACGACGCGCGACAGGATCTCGTCGGAGGTGAGCGTGTAGCTCACGACCTCCTGGAAGCCGAGGCCGGCCGCGAGCGCGCGGGCCTGCTCGCGGACCCGCTCCAGCGGTCGCGGCTGCGCCTCGGGGAGGGCGCCGCGGAGGACGGTGGTCGGGAGGTTCTCGTAGCCGTGGATGCGGATCAGCTCCTCGACGATATCGTCAGGAAGGGCCACGTCGGGACGCCAGAAGGGCGGGATCACCTCGAAGGCGTCTCCGCTTTCGCCCACCTCGAACCCGAGGGCCACAAGGATGCGCCGCACCTCTGAGGGGTCGATGGGGATGCCGAGAACCTGCTCGATCCGGGCGGCCGGAAGGGTGATACGGGGGCTGGGGAGGGG
>VXLW01000117.1 GCA_009841435.1 Dehalococcoidia bacterium
GCCCTGGCCCATCCCCAGCTGCCCCCCGTGCGTATTCAGCGGCCAGTCGCCGCCGAAGCGCAGGTCGTGCTCCTCCACGAACCGCGCCCCCTCCCCCTTCCCGCAGAACCCCGAGTCCTCGATCGTGACCAGCACCGTGATCGTGTAGCAGTCGTACATCGAGGCCACGTCGACCGCCTCCCGCTCCACCCCCGCCATCGCAAAGGCGCGGTCCGCCGCCGCCACTATCGGGATCTGGGTGAGCGAGGGCGCGTACGTGATCGACTTGTGCGTGATGTGCTCCCCGAAGCCGCTCACCATCACCGGACGCAGACCCGTCTTCTGCGCCCGCTCCAGCGTCGTCACCACCACCCCCGCGCCCCCGGAGCACGGCATCACGATCTCCAGCAGATGCAGCGGGTCGACCACCATCGGCGAGCTCAGCACGTCCTCGATCGTGATCGGCTGGTCGCGAAAGATCGCCCTCGGGTTCAGCAGCGCGTTCTCCCGGCCCTGCACCGCGATCTTCGCGAGCGTCCGCGGCTCCAGGTCGTACTCGTACATGTACCGCTGCGCCACCATCGCGAAGTGCGAGTTCGGGTTGATCAGCCCGTAAGGCGCATCGAATTGCCCGTGTGGCGCCCCCCAGGCGTCCGCCCCCATCATCCAGTTCTGCGTCCGTGCCGATGCACCCGGCTGTGGCGGCGCCGGCACCGACGGCAGCAGGCAGAGGCAGGCGTCGCAAACCCCCGCCTCGATCGCAGCAGCTGCCCGCCACACCATGCCCGTCGCGTTCGCCCCGCCCAGGTCCACCACCTCCCCGAAGTTGGTGGCGATGCCCAGGTACTCGGCCACCGCCGCCGGCGCGAACATGGGCGCGTCCCCCAGCCGCGTGCAGAGAATGCCGTCGATCTCGCCCAGCTCCATGCCCGCATCGTCCAGTGCTTCGCGCGCCAGCTTCCCGTACGCCTCCAGACCGAACATGGGCGTGTCCCAGCGACGCTGTGGCGCCCACTCCGCCGTCCCGCTGATCGCCGCTCGCCGCCCGTTGCGCATGACCCGCTCCTTCTCCCTCGCGCCAGCCTACGCCCCGGCCTGGCCGAGTGCGCCGCCGCTTGCGCCCGCGCCCGAGGCTGGGCCAAGCTGCGCCTCAGCTATGCGCATCGCCTCCCTCCTCCCCAGCGCCACCGAGATCGTCTTCGCCGTCGGCGCCGGCGACGAGGTCGTCGGCGTCTCCCACGAGTGCGACTACCCCGATGCCGCCCGCGACCTCCCCGTCCTCACCGGCCCCGCCGTCGAGACGCGCGGCCTCCCCCAGGCCGAGATCGATGCCGCCGTCAGCAGCCTGCTCGCCTCCGGCGGCTCCACCTACGCCATCGATGTATCCCGCTTGCGCGAGCTCCAGCCCGACCTCGTCATTACCCAGGCCCTCTGCGATGTCTGCGCCGTGAGCGAGGGCCAGGTCCATCGCGTCGTGCACGAGGAACAGCTCGGAGCGCACGTCCTCACCCTCACGCCCCTCGACCTCGAGGGCGTCGCCCGCTCCATCGAGGAGGTCGGCGAAGCGACCGGCCGCGCCTCCGAAGGCGCCCACCTCGCCGCCGACCTGCGCGGACGCATGGCCCTGCCCGCCTCCCTCCCCTCGACCACGCCCCGCGTGCTCGCCCTGGAGTGGTTCGACCCGCCCTTCACCGCCGGGCACTGGGTGCCCGAGCAGATCGCCCGCGCGGGCGGGACGGACGTGCTCGCCAGCCCCGGTCAGAAGTCCGAGCGTGTGACCTGGGATACCGTCGCCGCCTCCGCCCCCGACGTCGCCCTCCTCCTCCCCTGCGGCCTCTCCCTCGACGAGGTCGTGCGCGAGGCCGGATCCCTGGCCGAACGGACCGAGTGGCGCAGCCTTCCCGCCGTTGCCAACGGCGCCGTCTGGGCCCTCGACGCCAACGCCTGGTTCAGCCGCCCCGGCCCCCGCCTCCTCGACGGCATCGACGCCCTCCGCGCCATCCTCGCCGACCCCACCGGCGACCACCCGGTCCCCGGCGCCCGCCGCCTCCCCACCCCCTGAACCTGCGCCTTTCCCCTGCTCGCGTACGATGGATCGCATGCAGTGTCCCCGCGACTCCGCCACCCTCCTCGTCGAGCACCACCAGGGCATTGAGGTCGACCACTGCCCCGCCTGCAACGGTCGCTGGCTCGACCACCACGAGCTGGATGAGCTCGAGGCTCGCACCGCCCCCGACGAGAACCAGCGCCGCGCTACCATCGAGTACGCCCGGCGCCCCAGCGACCTCAACTGTCCCGTCTGCGACAAGCAGATGCGCGCCTTCAACTACCGCGCCTACAACCTCGAGCTCGATACCTGCGAGGACCAGCACGGCTTCTGGGTCGATGCTGGCGAGGAAGGCCGTATCCGCGACGTGATGGAGGAGCGCGTGCGTGGCCTCAATCGCGCCGTCTCCGCCGAGGAGGCCTGGGCGAACTTCCTTGAAGGCGCCAGCGGCAAGTCCCTCTGGGATCAGATCAGCGGGATCTTCCGCGGAGGCCGCCGTTAGCTGACCGGAAGCATGCCGGTTGCTACCCTCGCGGCGGCGGGACGCGCCCCCAGGATATGAACCAGCGCTTCTCGCGGCGAATCGGAATGGTGCGAGCACACAGCAACCTATGACCGCTCCCGGCCCAGGCAGAAGGCCCGGCGCCGCCCCCGTTTGGTGGGCGCCTGCCACCCGTGTCCGCTCCACCATCGTCGAGTTCATGCGGCTCGAGGCCGCGGGCGGCATCGTCCTCCTCGTCGCCGCCGTCGCTGCCCTTGTCTGGGTGAACGTCCACGGCGACTCCTACCACGACTTCTGGGACCACCATACCGAGTTCGGCATCCTCCTCTTCGATGAGCTCTTTGCCGTCGATGAGGGACTGAAGGCCTGGGTCAACGACGGCCTCATGGTCATCTTCTTCTTCGTCGTCGGCATGGAGATTAAGCGCGAACTCGTGGTGGGCGAACTGCGCGATCCCCGCCGCGCCGCCCTCCCCATCATCGGAGCCTTCGGCGGCATGCTCGTCCCCGCCGGCTTCTTCGCCCTCCTCAATCAGGGGGGCGACGGTATCGATGGGTGGGGCATCCCCGTCGCCACCGACATCGCCTTCGTCGTGGGCGTTCTCGCTCTCTTCGGGCGCCGGTTGCCCGCCGGGCTGCGCGTCTTCCTCCTCACCCTCGCCATCGCCGACGACATCGGCGGCATCGCCATCATCGCGGTGTTCTACACCGACGACCTCTCCCTCCCCCACCTCGGCACAGCCATCGGTCTGCTCGCCCTCATCCTTGCCGGCCAGCGCTTCGGGGTGCGCCACATCGCCATCTACGTCGTGGTCGGAATCATCCTCTGGTACGCGACCCATGAGTCTGGCATCCACGCCACCATCGCAGGTGTCGCGCTGGGACTCCTCACGCCCGCGCGCCCCTTCCGCGGCCGCGACGTGATGCACTCCCTCGAGCACACGCTGCTGCCCTACTCGAGCTTCCTCATCGTGCCCCTCTTCGCCCTTGCGAACGCGGGCGTCGAGGTCACGCCCGACTCCCTCGGCAAAGCCTTCGGGGGAAGCATCGCCTGGGGCGTGGTCCTCGGCCTCGTCGTGGGGAAATTTGTCGGCATCAGCGCCACCACCATCGCCGGGGCTCGCCTCGGCGTGGGACGCCTCCCCGCCGGTGTGAATCTCGGGCATGTCGTGGGCGCTTCCCTACTGGCCGGTATCGGCTTCACCGTCTCCCTCTTCATCGCCGAGCTCTCCTTCGCCGATGCCCCTGCCCTGCTCGACCAGGCGAAGAAGGGCGTCCTCGCCGGCTCCCTCATCGCCGGGGCGCTCGGCGCCGTCTTCCTGCTCGTCATCTCCCGCGTCACCCCCACCAGCGCCGAGCACGGCTCGATGGAGAGCGTCGCCCACAAGTAGCGCCCCGATCGCACGCGAAGCGGTACGGCAATTCGTGCCCGGCCCCGCTAGGGTAGGACCGTGACTCTCCTCAAGCGTGCGTTCGCAGCAGGACTTGCGGCTGTCCTCCTCGCCCTTGTCCTGACACCGGCGCCGCAGATCGCCAGCGCGCACCCCTCCCACCCGGTTACGACCGTGCTCCTGCCCGGCTTCAACCTGGCCGGCTGGATCGAACCCGAGGCAAGCGTCGACGTACTCTTCGAGGTGCTCCCCGAGCTGAAGGCCGTCTACGCCTGGGACGCCGTCGAACAACGCTACCGCAGCAGCTGGCCGCAACGCGCCGGGGACCTGACCACGCTCACGCCCGGCATGGGCCTCTGGCTCGACATCGACGGCGACCAACCGATCTTCTGGACCCGCACCGCCACTCCAGACCCTGCTACAGGCCTGGTCACACTTCGGGCGGGCTGGAACCTGGTCGCCTGGTACGGCAGTGAGAACGAATCCTTCGAGCACGCCTTCGCGACCCTCGACGCGGACTCACAGTTCGTCCTCGCCTGGGACGCTGAGAGCCAGTGGTTCGTCTCTCATGTTCCGGGCGCCGCCTCCACCGGTGGCGGCGTGGTCCGCGTCGGCGATGCGGTCTGGGTGTCGTCACCCGTGGAGAGGCACTGGCTGCAGCCAGGCAGCGTTGTGCCGAGGGTCGAGTTCTACGGCGGCTTCCCGGCGGAGCGGAAGGCCGAAATCCGCGCCGAGACCCTCTCCGTCGTGACCTGGTTCGCCGAGCGCTACGGCCTCCTCGAACCCGACTTCATCCTCTTTGTCGGGGCGGACCGGTCCTCCCTTGACCAGGCTCGCAGGGAGTTTCTCGACATCCAGGATCCCTCCGACGTGCAATGCGGCGAAGCAGTCAACAACTTGGTCTTCGTTGCTGACTGGTGCGCCACGGCCACACACGATGTCAGTTCTCCCCTGGCCCACGAGTACTTTCATGTCCTCCAGACCCACCTGGTCGCCCTTACGCCCGCGGCGGGGACCGTCTACGTCGCCGACTGGCTCCTGGAGGGGACGGCGGAGTATGAGGCTATCGAGTACCAGATTTCGCGTGGCCACATCACCCGCCACGAGGTGGAGCAGGCACTCGACGACGTCCTGAGTCAGGGTGTTCCGGATCTCCGGCAGCTTGAGAGCGACATCCCGGGCTTCGATCGCTGGAGCTACCTGGGGGCGATGGCTGCCGTCCGCCTCGCGGTGAGTGAAGTGGGTGAAGGGGCGGTGATTTCGTTCTTCCGGAACGTTCCCGCTGGCGAGCGCTGGCAAGACGCCTTTCAGAACTCCTTCAACTCTTCGACCTCGGAGTTCTATGCCTCCTTCGCCGAGTACGCTGCGCAATTCGTCACGGTGGTGAACCGTGTGACGGTTACCGCTCTCCTCCCCGACGGTACGGCCCTCAGGGAGTGGAACGGACACCCGCTGCGTGCTCATGCGAGCAGCGCCTCTTTCTCCGGTAGTGCAACCATGGAAGAGGGTGGCGCGGAACTCGAAATCCCCGATGGAACGTATTCAGTAACGGTCAGCGCCGTCTGCCGTGTCTTCGGAGGCCCGTTCCATGCATCCGCCTATCGTGACCGGATAGGGAGCTACACCCTCGATGGCACGCCTCGCACGACCGGCGCCGGCGTCGTACTCGTGGTCGCCGGTGAGGACCTCGCAATCACGGTCAACCTCGCGGGCTCGCCCGGTGAGTTGAAGCTCAACTGCTACAACGGGCCGCGCTTCAACATCGAGGGCAGGGTCACGAACGCTTCAGGGGAACCCCTGGAAGGCTACGACGTCAATGCCTACGCCCTCACCCACCGGTTTGACCAAAACTCCATCGATCTGAACCACACCGATCAGGATGGTCGCTTCACGATCGCCGCCCCGGATGGGCACACGTACGCCTTTCAAGTGCAGGACAGCTGCGGGACGTTCATTGGCATCTACCACGAGGCTCACGGTCTGATTGAATGGAGCGTCCACGGCGGCCTGCGGAACGGAACCCAGATCCCCGTCGATGGCGCAGACGTCACCGGAATCGAAATCGTCATCCCCTCGTCGGTCATCGCCGATCGGTGCTGAGCCCCTCCCCCTTGACCC
>VXLW01000085.1:0-2438 GCA_009841435.1 Dehalococcoidia bacterium
GCCCCCACCTCCCGACGACGGTCCCCCCGAGCCCGAGGAGGATCGCCCCTAGGGGCCGCCTCCAGCCTCACGCTCCCACTCGGTCCTACGGCGATGTCTTCTCTTCGTAGAGCACCTGGGATGCGAAGTAGAGAGCGGGGTACCCCGCAGTCTGGGCGCGCAACCACTCTGGCTCGGCGTAGACGTCGATCTCGAAGACGATCCAGCCCGTTCGCGCCTCCGAACCAGGCAGGATGAAGCCATCTCCCAGGAACAACCCCGGACTGGCGGCTCTGGGTTCGTGCTCGTTCCCCCACGCGTCCCGCAGCTTCCACGCCGGGGTGTCCATGCGCTCCCTGCCGGTGTTCTCGACCATGACCTGCGCGGCCCAGTACCACTTGCGCGGGGCCGGGCTGCGGATCAGGGCTCGCGCTTCGGTGCCGTCCACGACTCGGAGGATGGTGACGCGAACCGATCGCGTGCGGTCGCCCTCCTCCTTGATGTCGCCACTGGCGCCCTCGCCTAGGCGCACGTAGACGCTCGTGTCGGGATCGCTGGCGAAGGGATCGAGGAGCAGGGAGTTGATGCCGAGCGCCACGCCGACGATCACAACCGCCACGAGTGTAGCGGGGGCCGTGCGAACAACGGCCCCGAGCGGCCCCGGCAGCATGTCGCTCCAGTGCATGGGCGCCGTCCGCGTATGCAGGGGGATCTCCTCGATCGGACGGCTTGTGGTAGCGAGAGCTGCGGCAAGCCGCGCTTTCCGCTTGGGGCGCTCCACTGTGAGTTCCCACACGAAGATCAGCACGAGCACGAAGCCCGCCACGGCGAACGCACTTGCCAGCACGTAGATCGCGAATATCGCGGCGATCAGGACACCGGTGCCCATGAGCATTGCCGTGCCCTGGATGAGCATCTCCAGGGGTGTTCGCGGATTTCGCAGCAAGCGCACGGATCGAGCATACAGCGGGGCACGGCCCGCCTGGCCGCCAGACATGCCTGTGCGCCGCGGCGCCTACCCGACTGTCAGGTCGAAGCCCGCGAACGCATCCATGACGAAGATCGTGATGATGAAGGTGGCGATGACCAGGAGCGTGATCGGAGCCCCGGTCACGACCAGCGCCAGCGGTCTCGGCAGCGACTCAGTCCAGTGGCGCCTGCCCTGCTCCGAGCGGAGCGGCTGCGTTCCCGGCGCTGCTTGCCGGGCCTCGATCATGGCCTGCCGCTGGCGCTGGCGTCTTGGCTGTTCCCAGTGAGACTCCCAGTACGCCACCGCAGCGAGTATGCCGATGCCGAGGAGCCACCCTCCGCCCAACACCCGGATTGCCACGAAGCCAACCACGGCGACGCCGCAGAGCAGGAACGTGACCATGACTCCCGCCCGAAGGGCCGACGGAGCTAATTCCCAGATCCAGCGCACCTATCGAGTGTAACTACCTACGCCGGCTCGATGGTGGCCGTGAGGCCGCGCGACTCCAGCGCTTCGCGGTAGTGCTCCGCCGTCTCCTTTGGGCACTCGATCACCGTCGCCTGGCCCTCGTTGTGCGCCTCGAACATGATCGCCGCTGCCGCCTCCACCGTGAGCGAGGGCACGCACTGTACGAGCGACTCGACCACGTGGTCCATTGTGTTGTGGTCGTCGTTGTGGAGGATTACGCGGTAGGGCGGGATGAGCGCCAGCAACGACTCCTCGTCGATGTCCGTCTCCGGCAGCGCCGGCTCGGTTGCGACAGGCGGAGGCGTCTCCGTCATCGTGGCGCGAGCTTCCCGAGGGCCAGGGCTGCCCGCTCGACCGTCGGGAACACGGCCAGCCCCGCCTCGATCAGCTCAGCGCGGACCGAGTCGATGAGCGTTCGCTGCCACTCGACCGTCAGCTCCGTGGCGCCCAGCACGACGGCGATGGGTATGGGCGAGCCCGCGACCGCTTCCTGCAGGCGCGTGCAGGCGTGCCGCAGGCGCCCTTCCGCCTCGGGACGTCCGAGGAACCACTCCTCGCCCACGTTCGCGATGCCGAGGTCGTAGGCGCCCGAGCCCGCCATCATCGCGAGCATGCCGTTCGCCGAGAGCCCGCTGCCCGCCAGGATGGACTGGTCGACGGGGTTCCGGATCCAGTCCGCGAGCGCCGGAGCCCGTTCCGCGACGCGCTCCCGGACGTCTGGCGGCAGGGGTGGCAGCGCGAGTCCCTGGCTCGCGCAGGCGTCCGCCGACTGCACGCTGCGACCGCCGCCGCCTCCGGCCACCGCCACCCGTCTTCCGCCCGGACGCTCAAGCAGCGAGGCCGCCACCATCAGGTCGAGGAGTTGTTCCTGGCTGCGCGCCTCGATCGCCCCTGCTTGCCGCAGCATCCCCGACCAGATCGCCGCCTCGCCCGCGCGCGCCGCCCGGGGGGGGGCGGCCGCCCCCGCCCCCCCCCCGGCCCCGGGCGCGTATTGACATATAACAGCCCACCCGAACAAAGG
>VXLW01000085.1:2448-6025 GCA_009841435.1 Dehalococcoidia bacterium
CCTCCCCCCCCACCTCCCGACCCCGCCCCCCCCATCTCTTTTTTATATCGGCTGAGGCGTGCATCGGCGATGCTCGATTGTGTCGTGGGCTCTGAGATTTGTTTATGAGACATTCGTGTGCGAGGCGGCCGCCCCAGCCCCCTCCGCGGACCGCCCCGCCTTCTGGATGATGACGGGCTTGCGCGAGGCCGCCCGCCGCAGGCCCTCGTAGAACCCGCGTCCATCCGCCACCCCCTCCACGTACGCGCCGATGACCTCCGTCTCCGGGTCGTCGGCGAGCCAGCCGAGCAGTTCGCCCGGGGTCAGGTCGAGCCCGTTGCCGTAGTTCGCCACCTTGCCGAAGCCCAGCCCCCGCGCCACCCCCCGGATGACGACCTCGACGGCGTTGTTCCCGCTCTGGCTGAGGAAGGCGACCGTGCCGGTGGTTCGGGGCAGGTCGGGGCGGAAGGCGATGCGCCCCGCCGGGTGGTAGACGCCCAGACCGTTCGGACCGAGCAGGCGCACCCCTCGTGCCCGCGCCTTCGCGGCAATCTCCGCCTCGAGCGAGGCCGCCTCCGCGTCGCCGGTCTCGCTCAGGCGGCCCGTGAACAGGTGCAGGAAGGGGATGCCAGCCTCCCCGCAGGCGTCGACCACGCCGGGGACGCCGTTCGCGGGGATGCAGCAGATGACGAGGTCGACGGCGCCGGGTACGTCCCCGAGCGCCGGGTAGGCGCGGTAGCCCGCGACCTCATCGGCGCGCGGGTTGATTGGGTAGACCTCGCCCTCAAAGCCGAACTCCCGGAGCGCCCGCACGTAGTCGTGCCCCGGCGAGTCCACGTTCGTGGAGGCCCCCACGCCCGCGCCGGCGCGGGGCGAAAACAGCCGGTCAAGGTCCTGCCCGGGCATGGCGCGATTGTAGGGCTCGCGTCGCTACGCTCTCGTCCCCCGACCCGCTACCCTGTTTGCATGACCGCGATGACCGGCCGCAAGCCCGACTGGCTGCGTGTGCGCTTCCCCGTGGGGGGCGGCTACGAGCGCCTGCGCGACCTGATGCGCGAGCAGGAGCTGCACACCGTCTGCGAAGAGGCCCGCTGCCCCAACATCGGCGACTGCTGGAATCGGGGTACGGCCACGTTCATGATCCTCGGCGACACCTGCACGCGCTCCTGTGGCTTCTGCGCCGTCACCACCGGGCGTCCGGGTGAGCTCGACCTCGGCGAGCCGAAGCGTGTGGCCTTCGCCATCCAGCAAATGGACCTGCGCCACGCCGTCATCACCAGCGTGAACCGCGACGACGTCTCCGACGGCGGCGCCGGCATCTTCGCCGAGACCATCCGCTGGACGCGCCGCCTTTCCCCGGGAACGACCATCGAGGTGCTCATCCCCGACTTTATGGGCGACTGGGACGCCCTCCAGACGGTGCTCGACGCCGCCCCCGAGATCCTCAACCACAACACCGAGACGGTGCCTCGCCTCTACGGCCGCGTGCGCCCCAAGGCGAAGTACGAGCGCTCCCTCGAGCTGCTCAAGCGCGCGAAGGCGGCCTCTCCCGAGCGCCTCACGAAGAGCGGCCTCATGGCCGGCCTCGGCGAGACCCACGACGAGCTCCTCTCCGTCTTCGCCGACCTCCGCGCGAATGATGTCGACATCCTCACGCTGGGCCAGTACCTGAGACCCGACCAGGACCACCTCCCCATCGACCGCTACTACCACCCCGACGAGTTCGCGGAGTTGGGCGAGGCCGCTCGCGGGATGGGCTTCGCGCACGTCGAGTCCGGCCCGCTGGTGCGCAGTTCCTACCACGCCGAGGAGCAGGCCGCCCCCGTCCTCCCCCTCCGCCCCGTCGCCGCCGGCGACGAGCTCCTGCCGCTGGTGGACTAGGCGAGTGGCGACGCCTCGCTCGAAAGCGGCGTTGCTGAGCGCCGTGTTCGTCGTAGCGCTCCTTGCGGGAGCCAGCCCTTGGCTGGCCGACAGCGATACCGCTCGGGCAGATTCGCCGCTGAAGTTCCAGGTTCGGCTCTGGCAGAACCTGGAGGATAGGGACGATGTCTGGGTGAGCGCCCGGCTGGTGGGTGGCTCGTGGAAGACACTGGGAACGATTCCGCTTCTGCTGGACGACGGGATCGAGGGCCGCTACCGGTACGGGCAGTTCAGGATAGAAGCGTCCCAGCGGCGGGATCCCCCCGCCTACATCGACGTGCGCATCTGGCAGAACCTGGAAGACGAGCAGCGCTTCGACATCAGCGCGCGACCCCAGGGGGCCTCGTGGTTGATGTTGGGGAGGGTGGGGATCAGCCTCAACGACGGGCTGAGCACGAGCGGCCGTTATCGCTACGGCGACATCACCGGGACGGTCCCGCTGTCGACACTGCCGTGGTACCGGCTGGACGGTCCTGCGCCATGCCCCGGGGTGCATCCCCCGGGATGGGGAGCCGCGTACTTTAGAGAGTTTGAAAGGCTCTCTGTTAGCGCAGTGTGCATATGGGTCGATGATGCCGGCGAGGTGCGAACGTCGCGGTTGTGGGAGTTCTATATCGGATTCCGCCTCTGGGGCGACATCGAGATCACCGGGTACGAGAAGAATCTGACCCTCTCGTTCTTCGACCGAAGCTACTACGTCCCTGACACCATCTATCTCATCGATGGAGTCTGCACCCCCAGCAGTTCGCTTGCGCCAGGAACCGGCATAGCAGGTCCTGTGAGGAGCTTCGCGACGGTGGAGGCCTGTATCCAGGCGGGCGGCCTCGCGCGAGATCCCCAGCCTCTATCCCCGCAGTAGCGCCGGGATATCCGCGAGCGCGTCCGCGACGTGGACGCCGGCGTCGCGTAGCAGCGATGCCTTCGCCGCGGCGCTGTCCTCGTCGCGCTGCACGAGCGCGCCAGCGTGACCGAAACGCACCCCCGGCATCTCCGCCATAAAGTTCCCCGCGATGAAGCTCACGATGCGCAGACCCGTCCCCTGTTTCTGGATGGTCTCGACCAGTTCCGCCTCCATCGCCCCGCCCGGCTCGCTGAACGTGACAACCGCCTCCGTCTCGGGATCGGCCTCGAAGAGAGGCAGCAGGCTCGCGAACGATGACCCCGTGATCGGGTCGCCGCCGATCGAAATGGCGGTCGAGACGCCGAGGCCCTGCTGCGCCAATAGGCTCGCGATCTCCGTCGTCATCCCGCCCGAGCGCGACATGATCCCGGTGCTGCCCGGCACGAAGCTGCGGGCCGTGTCGGCGGCGGGACCGCCAACGCTTCCGACCTTCGTCTTTCCCGGCGAGATGAGCCCCATGCTGTTCGGCCCGATGACGCGCACGCCCTCCCGCGCCGCCAGCTCCACCACCTGCGCCGCGTCCATCCGTGGGACGCGCTCCGTCACGATGACGACGAGCGGGATGCCGTAGGCGATGCACTCGAAGGCGGCGTCGCGCAGCGCCCGCGGCGGCACCGCGATGACCGCGGCGTTCGGCCCGTGGTCCGCCACCGCCTCGCGAACGGTGTCGTAGACGGGCACGCCGTGCACGTCGCGGCCCTTGTCTTATACCAAAATCCCAGCCAACCAGAAAAAAGGCAAAGGAGATAGGGGGGATCGAGAGGTAAAAAAAATAGG
>VXLW01000046.1 GCA_009841435.1 Dehalococcoidia bacterium
CCCCCTTATTTTTTACACCCCCCCCCCTCCATACGCTCTGCCCGCTTGTCTCGGGGGCCCGGAGATGGGTAACAGACCCCGGGGGGGGGGCGTCGACGATGGTGACGAGGGGGGAGCCGAGGGCCTCGCCCGTGCGTCCGGCGAGGAAGGTGGCGCCCCGGTAGAGGGCGCCGCCGGTGGCGCAGCCGGCGACGTCGCCGGCGAGGCGGGCGGCCATCATCGGCTCGAAGATGACGGGGACGCGCTTCGTATCGGTCTTGCGGGCGCCGAGCTGGTCGACGGCGCGCTGAGCGGCGATGCGGCCAATCGTCTCGGGGTCCATGAGACTGCGGAGGTTGCGCTCGGCGCTGAACCACCAGGCGTTGCGCTTCTTGCCGTCTTCGTCGTCGGCGAGGGCCTCGGTGGAGAGGGAGATAGAGGTGGCGGGGTAGCTCGCGGCGAATCCGCGAGAGTTGGCGAGGGCGACCTCGCCGATGCGGGTGGTGAGGCCAGCGCCCTCCGAGTTGGTGATGCGCGGGTCGAAGCCGAGGGCCGCGGCCTCGCAGGCGCGGGCCATGTCGATACGCTCGTCGAGGGGCAGGCTCTCGATGCGCTCGTCGTAGAGCTGGAGGGAGTCGCCGCCGCCGGTGGCGAGCTGCTCGGGTTCGGGGAGGCCGGCGTACTGGTCGGGGGCGGAGATGCGCGCCAGCTCGACGGTCTCGCCGACGAACTGCTCGAAGGCAGCAGGCGTGAAGTCGGAGGTCGAGCAGACGGCCGTGCGGCCGCCGGCGATGACGCGGAGGCCGAGGGAGTGGGAGGTAGCTTCGATCAGCTTCTCGATGTCGCCGAGACGGATGGAGACCGTGGACTCGGTGTGGGAGAAGGCGATGGCGTCGCACTGCTCGGCGCCGCGGGCGACGGCAAGCTCGACGGCGCGGCTCGCAAGCTCGAGTGGGGTTGCCTCAGCCAAGCTGGGTACCACCGACGGTCATGGCGGAGACGAGGACGGTGGGGAGACCGACGCCGACGGGTACGGACTGGCCTTCCTTGCCGCAGGTCCAGCGGCCGTCGGAGAGGGCGTAGTCGTTGGCGACCATGCTCACCCGGGAGAGGGCCTCGGGGCCGTTCCCGATGAGGTTGGTCGTCCGCAGGGGCGCGGTGATCTGGCCCTTCTCGATGAGGTAGGCCTCGGTGGTGGAGAAGACGAAGTCGCCGTTGGAGATGTTGACCTGCCCCCCGGAGAAGGAGACGCAGTAGATGCCGCGTTCGACGCTGCCGATGACCTCGTCGGGGGTGGAGGGGCCGGGCAGCATGAGGGTGTTCGTCATGCGCGGCATGATGGGGTGCTTGAAGGACTGGCGGCGGCCTGAGCCGGTGGGCTCGGCGCCGAAGTGGCGGGCGCTGATCTCATCGTGGAGGTAGCCGCGGAGGATGCCGCCCTCAATAAGGGTGTTGCTCTTCGTGGGGTTCCCTTCGTCGTCGACGTTGATGGAGCCGCGCGACTGCTCGATGGTGGCGTCGTCGATGACGGTCACGAGGTCACTCGCGACCGGCTGGCCGATACGGTCGGTGTAGTTGCTCGTGCCCTTGCGGTTGAAGTCGGCCTCAAGGCCGTGACCGATGGCCTCGTGCAGGAGAATGCCGCTATCGCCGGCGGCGAGGACGACGGGCACCTCGCCGGCGGGGGCGTCGACGGCGTCCTGCAAGAGGATGGCCTGGCGGGCGGCTTCGCGGGCGGTGTCCTCGGGCGTGACGCGGTCGAAATACTCGACGCCGAGGCGTCCGCCGCCGCCGGTACGGGCGGTCTGGCGGTTCTCGCCGCGCTGGGAGAGGGCCATCACGTTGAAGCGCATGAGAGGCTGCACGTCGCCGACGATCTGGCCATCGCTACGGGCGACGAGCACAACTTTGCGCTCGTCGGCGATGCTCGCGTCGACGCGGGCGATGCTGGGGTCGAACGCGCGAGCGGCGCGGTCGGCGCGCTCGAGGAGGGCGACCTTGGCGGCAGCGGGTTCGTCGCTGAGGAGGGCGTTCTCCCCGTAATAGCTTTCGCTGGCTCCGACGGGGGTGGTGTCGATGGCGGTGGGGAGGTCGCTGCCTTCGCCGATGCGGGCGGCGGTGGCGGCGGCGAGGCGCATGGCCTCGGGGTCGAGCGACTCCGTGTAGGCGTAGCCGATGCTGTCGCCCTTCACGACACGGATGCCGACGCCCTGCTCGACGCTGCGGAGTGCGGACTTGATCTGCTGGTCCTCGAGGCTGATGGCGCCGTTGGTGCGGTGCTCGAAAAAGAGCTCGGCGAAGTCGCCACCCTGGGCGAGGGCATCGGAGAGGAGGGAGGCGATACGAGCGGAGTCGATGCCGTAACGCTCGGCGAAGAACTGCTGGGCTTCCACGGAAGGGTCGGGCATGGCGGTCATGGTAGCGCGTGGCAGGCGGGAAAGGCGATCACGATGCGCGCCGGCGACTTCGGTAGTCTCCGGAATCATGGAATCCCTGCAGACTTTCCTTGAGCCTGGGCGTCGGGCCCTCGCACGGGACGGAACGCTCCTGCCGCGGGACGAACAGCACGACGCCTCGCCGGGAGCGGCGTTGCTGGTCGTGGATCTCGAGATGAGCGGGCCGAGCCCGCGCGAGCACGAGGTCATCGACGTGGGCGGGGTGCTGGCGACCGTGGGGGCAGGCTTCCCGGAGCAGGAGTCGTGGGGAGCGCGCGTGCGTCCGCTGCACATCGGGACGGCGAACGTGGGGGCGCTCAAGGTGGCGGGATACTCGGCGCGGAAGTGGCGGGATGCCGTCCCGCTCGAGGAGGCGTTCGGGCGGCTGGCGGAGCTGGGCGAGGGGGCGACGATCGCAGGGTGGGGCATCGGCGGCGACATGGCGTTCCTCGCTGAGAGCGCGCGCCGGACGGGCACACCGTGGCCCTTCGCGGACGTGGCGATCGACGTGCAGCTGATCGCGCGGAGGCTGCTCGGCAGGGACGAGGTGGACCGCTTCAACCTGGGGCACGTGGCCGACCGGCTGGGGATCGGGCGGCTCGGGGAACACACCGCCCTCGCGGACGCCTACGCGACCTACGACGTGCTCGTGAAGCTGGCGGAGCGGGCGGGCCTGGGCGGCGGTCCTTGACAACGGCAATCCTGACCCTAACGATCGGGGCGACGTTCTCGGGGCGAGGTGAAAATCCTCACCGGCGGTGAAAGCCCGCGACTCCGCTTCGGCGGATTGATCCGGTGGAATTCCGGGGCCGACGGTCAAAGTCCGGATGGGAGAGAACGACCGCGCGGCCGCCTCTGGCGGCAAGCCGCTGGTATCGCCTTTCCCGTCATCCCCGGCGCGTTAGTCGCACGAGCGCGAGGCGGGATGTTCACCGGCATCATCGAAGAGCTTGGCACCGTCCTCGAAAGCGGCGAGGGCCGCCTGCTGATCCACGCGCCCATGGTCGTGAGCGACTCAGCGCTCGGCGACTCCATCGCCATCAACGGCGTCGACCTGACGGTGGCCGAGATGGGAGACGACACCTTCTTCGCGAACCTGATGCCCGAAACGTACCGGCGTTCGGCGTTGGGCGACCTCCGCGCGGGCGATCGGGTGAACCTCGAGCGGAGCGTGCGGCCGAGCGACCGGCTGAGCGGCCATATCGTTCGCGGCGTGACCGAGGGTGTCGGGGAGATCGCCAGCATCACGCCCGAGGGCGAAGCGCTCCTCGTGCAAATCGCCGCTCCCCCGGAGTTGCTGCGGTACACCGTCGTGAAGGGGCCGGTCTGCATCGACGGGGTGAGCCTCACGATCATCGCGAAGGACGAGACGTCGCTGATGGTGTCGCTGGTGCAATACACACAGGAGCACACGAACCTCGTCAGCCGGGGAGTTGGGGCGAAGGTGAACCTCGAGACCGACATCCTGGCGCGCTACGTCGAGCAGTTCGTGGCGGAGCGCGAGGCGGCGGGGGAACCGGCATGACCGAAGTGAGGGATCCCGTGTCCGTCAGTGTGGAAGAGGCAATGGAGGAGTACCGCCAGGGCAAGTTCGTCATCATCGCCGACGACGAGGACCGCGAGAACGAAGGTGACCTGACGATTCCGGCCGAGTGCGTGACGCCGGAGACCATCAACTTCATGGCGCGGTATGCGCGGGGGCTGATCTGCATTGCCCTCTCGGCGGAGCGGGTGGACGAGCTGCGCCTGCCGATGATGGTGGAGGAGCGCACGAACGACTCGCCCTTCGGAACGCCCTTCACGGTGTCGGTGGAGGCGCGCACGGGCGTCTCGACGGGAATCAGCGCGGCGGACCGGGCGCGGACCGTGCAGGTGCTGCTCGACCCGGAGACGCGCCCCGAAGACCTGGTGCGGCCGGGGCACATGTTCCCGCTGCGGGCGCACGAAGGCGGCGTGCTCGTGCGGGCGGGACAGACGGAGGCGAGCGTCGACCTCTGCCGGCTGGCGGGGATGCGTCCGGCGGCGGTGATCTGCGAGATCATGAAGGGCGACGGCGAGATGGCGCGGATGCCGGAGCTGCAGCGCTTCGCCCGCCGCCACGGCCTGAAGATCCTGACGACGAACGAGATCATCAAGTACCGCCTGAAGAACGAGCGGCTGGTGCAGCGCGTGGCGGAGACGCACCTGCCGACGACGATGGGGGAGATGGCGATCGTCGCCTACCAGGCGAAGTACGCGAGCGAGGAGGAGGTGGCGGTGGTGAAGGGCAGCATCGACCCCGATGAGCCGGTGCTCGTGCGCGTCCACGACCAGTGCTTCACGGGCGACGTGCTGCACTCGATGCGTTGTGACTGCGGCGAGCAGAAGGACCTGGCGCTGAAGCTGATCGGCGAGCAAGGGGGCGTGTTCCTCTACCTGCGGCAGGAGGGGCGGGGCATCGGGCTGCACAACAAGCTGCGCGCCTACCGGCTACAGGACGACGGACTCGACACGGTCGACGCGAACCTGGCGCTGGGCTTCCCCGCCGACGGGCGGGACTACGGCATCGCGATGCAGATCCTGCTCGACCTCGGGGTGCGCAAGCTGCGGCTGCTCACGAACAACCCGGACAAGCTGGCGGGGCTCGAGGGATACGGGCTGGAGGTGGTGGAACGCGTGCCGCTGGAGGTGCCGCCCAACCGGTTCAACTTCGACTATCTGGAGACCAAGCGGCGGCGCATGGGCCACCTCCTTGATCAGCTCGACAACGGGCCCGGGGAAGAGGCGTGAACGAGCTCGCCGCGGACGGCAACGGGGAGGGACTGCGCGTCTGCATCGTGGTGGCGCAGTGGAACGCATCCGTGACGTACAAGCTGCTGGACGGGGCGAAGGCGGGGCTGGGAGAACGCGGCGTGCGTCCGGACGACATCACGGTGGCGTGGGTGCCGGGTTCGTTCGAGGTGCCGCCAGCAACGCGGTGGGCGGCGGAGTCGGGGAACTACGACGCGGTGATCGCCATCGGGACGGTGATCAGGGGCGAGACGGACCACTACGAGCACATCGCGGGGCAGGCGGCGGCGGGCATCATGGAGACATCGCAGGAGACGGGCGTGCCGGTGGCCTTTGGCGTGCTGACGTGTGACACGGCCGAACAGGCGCTCGCCCGGGCGGGCGGGAAGCACGGGAACAAGGGCGAGGAGGCGGCGGAAGCGGCGATCCAGATGGCGCGACTGCGGGAACGGCTCGCCTAGCGCTGCTGGAGATAGAGCTCGGCGGCCCAGCCGTTGACCTCGGGGGCCGCAATCAACCACCAGGTCAGGTTGCCCTGTTCGACGGGTCCCTCCAGCACGGTCACGATCGTGCCGTCGGCGATGCAGTCGAGGATCTCGCCCTCGATGTCGGCCTCGGCGCGGACGTTGAGGCAGCTGTCGGTCCCGGCGACGACGGCGCCATCACCGGGGCTGAAGCG
>VXLW01000091.1 GCA_009841435.1 Dehalococcoidia bacterium
CGGCGGCCCCGCTCGATCTACGCCGCTCCGGGGGGGGGGGTGGGGGCGGGGGGCGGGTGGCACGGGTCGAGGATTCTGTGTACTGCGGTGGGCCAGCAACTTAGTATGCGGGCATGACAGACCCGGGTGTAGTTACTGGATTCATAGTTCCGCAGGGTAAGGTGCTCGACTTTATCGACGACACCATCCGAAACGAGACCCCCGAAGAATATGTCCGGCAGGAGATCGAGAAGTCCCTCGTCAGGGAGTACATGTACTCCCGCGAGGAGATTCGCGTCGAGTTCCGTATCAAGATGGGAGTCGCAACGAAGCGGGTCGACATCGCGATTTTCCCTGAGGGTGCGCCTGCTCGCCAAGAGAACATCTGGGCCATCTGTGAGTGCAAAGCGGCCACCATCCCGCCTGACCATCGCACCCAAGGCGTAGAGCAACTGAAGAGCTACATGGCCGCCTCCGCAAATGCGGAGTACGGCATGTGGACGAACGGGCAAGAGCGGTTTTGCTTCCGCAAAACCCTTGGACCAACTGGTGAGTGGGGCTTCGCGGATATCGCCGACATTCCAGTGAAGGGGCGGCCGCCGGAGGATGCAGAGCGTCCAACGATGGCGTCGATGAAGGCCGCCGAGTCGGATGCGCTCCTCTTTACATTCCAGCGCTGTCACAACTTCATCGCGGGCAATCAAGGGCTGGAGAAGTCCGAGGCCTTTGCAGAGTTGCTCAAGCTGATCTTCTGCAAGATTGAGGATGAGCGCTCCGATGAAGTCGACTTCTTTGCAACAACGCAAGAGTGGCAAGGCTTGAATGGGCAATTGAAAGTTCGGGACCGGATAGCAGGGATTTTCCGGCAAGTCCGGGAGGATTACCCGAGCATATTTGACAAGGATGAGGCGATAAAGCTTGAGCCACGTGTGCTTGCCTACATCGTGGCGCAGCTCCAGCAGTACTCACTGTTGGAGAGCGAAGTTGATGTCAAAGGAAAAGCCTATGAAGAAATCGTGGGCTCGAATCTACGGGGAGACCGAGGGGAATTCTTCACCCCTCGAAACATCTGCAGGATGGCCGTTGAAATGCTCGATCCAGGTCCGAGAGACCTCGTTCTCGATCCTGCGTGCGGCACTGGTGGTTTCCTCATCGTCACGATGAACTATGTTCGCGACAAGATTCGCGCGACGGAGGAACGAAAGTGGCGTGACCCCCTCCACCCGACAGAGCACCAGCGTGCCGAGCTGATTCGAAAGCAGAACGAGTACCTCCAACGTTTCATCGTCGGCGTCGACTTTAATCCCGCCCTCGTGAAGGCCGCCAAGATGAACATGGTCATGAACAATGACGGTGCAGGCGGCCTGTATCAGGGCAATTCACTGGAGCGACCAGCAGCATGGAGCCCTCCCTTGAGGGAGCGTGACCTCTTGGGGACCGTCGATCGGCTTTTCACGAACCCACCCTTTGGGATGCGGATCCCGGTCATGGAACCCAGTATCTTGGAACAGTACGACCTGGGACACGCTTGGGACTATGACGAAGATGCCGATACATGGACGATTCGGGAGCCCCGAACTCTGACGAAGTCACAGCCACCAGAGATCCTGTTTGTTGAGCGGTGTGTGCGTTTCCTAAAGCCTGGGGGAGTGTTGGCAATCGTCCTTCCCGACGCGATTCTTGGTGCACCTGGACTAGGCCATGTTCGCGAATGGATCCTGCAGCAGACACGCATATTGGCCAGTATTGATATGCATCCTGACACATTTCAGCCACACAATAGCACCCAGACTAGCCTGCTAGTACTTCAAAGGAAGGGCTTCCGGGAAATCGAGCTAGAGAAGGCTGCAGACCGCAAGAACGACTACCACGTGTTTCTCGCCCTTGCTAACCACATCGGGCATAACAAGCGGGGAAAGACGGTGTACTTGCGAGACGCCCAAGGGAACGAGATCGTCATGCCCCGCAAGGAACGCCGGCGCGAGGTGCGCGACGGTGTAACCGTTGTTCACGAGGTTGAGACGCGAGAGAAGGTCCGGGACGACACCACCCGCCGCATCGCCAGCCAATTCCGCGAGTGGCTAGTGGATCAAGCGTGAGTCCTGAGACCGTCCTTCGCGAGCTTGACGTTGGCCACTCTGCAGAGACTGGTGTCGTTTCGCTCCCTATGTCGGTCTTGGCTGTCGGCGAACGCCGCCTGGAGGCCGAGACCTACCTTACGGGCGGCTACGGGCTACGCAGGCGCGTCGAGTCACTACTTCCGCACACCAGGCTTGGCAACATCGGGGATGTCTGGCAGCCAAGCAGGCTAAAGGCGACGGAAGTGCACGCCGAAGCCGGACAAGCGTTCCTCACCGCTACGCAGGTGTTCGACATCCGACCGGCGGCTCGAAAGTGGCTTGCTCCGGGAAAGACGCCTGACCTCAGCCGCCGTCAGGTTCAGCCTGGATGGATTCTCGTCACGCGTTCCGGGAGCGTGGGCGACGCCATTCTCGCCTATGCGCCACACTTCGATGCCATTATCTCCGACGACCTGCTGCGGCTGGAGGTGCGCGACCCCAAACACAGAGGATATGTCTACTCCTATCTGCGCTCGGGGGTTGGTCGAGCGATCTTGAGTTCGAGCCAGTACGGAAGCGTCGTAAAGCACCTGGAAGCTTCGCACCTCGCCGACGTCCCAATGCCGACGGCTCCGGAAGCGATCTATCAGGACCTCAACGATCGGATCGACCTCGTGTACGACCTACGCGAACGGGCATTCCAGTTGTCGAAGGAGGCGGAGAGCCTCTATTCCCAACGATTTCCGCCTGTCCCGGTAGTGGAGGACAAGGGGTACACGATCCCCGCGAGTCGCGCATTTTCGGGCCGCCGGCGACTCGATGCCTACCACTACAACGCGCACGCGAGTGAGATTGAGCGGCTGGTGCGCTCTGAGTCGCAAGTGCAATCGCTATCTCAAGTGGCGGAACGCATCGTGTTACCCAATCGCTTTGCGCGGGTATACGTCCCGGGCGGCATCCCGCACGTCGACAGCAAAGATATCTTCAAAGTGAACCCTGCGACTAAGAAGTTTGTAGCTCCTTCATCGGCCAAGGACATCACGGAGTACTTCGTCGAGAGGGACTGGCTGCTAGTCGCCCGGTCAGGGCAGATTTACGGCATAAATGGAAGCGTAACGTTAGCGACGGAGAGGCATGAGCAGAGGGTCGTCTCGGAGCACATCATCCGCGTTATTCCTAGACATGTCCGGCCTGGATACCTCATGCTCGCACTCGGGCACCGCACGCTGGGGAGACCCCTTGTCGTGCGTCTCGCGTTTGGATCGTCGGTCCCGGAGATCGCGCCCACAGACTTAGCTGCGGTACCAGTACCTAGGCTGGGTGACCTGGAGGACAAGATCGCTGACCGTGTCGAAGAAGCGAGCGCACTTCGGGTACGCGCAAGCCACGAAGAGGATGCTGCAGTGGACCACCTTGAGCGCTACATCCAGAACAAGCTGAAGGACCGGTAAGGGCACGCGTTCTTAGATTGTTCTCTCCCTCCTAGCGCCCCTCCTCCCTACCACGTACGATCGCGGCTCCAATTTCTAATGTGAGGCGTGAGACATGTCTGAGACGGCGACTTTGAAGGTGGGCGATGCGGCCCCGGATTTCGAGCTTCCCCAGAGCCCCATGGGCGACCCGGGTCCGTTCAAGCTGAGCGACCATCGTGGGTCGACGGTGGTGATTAACTTCGTGCCGGCGGCGTTCTCGCCGGTGTGCAGCAACCAGCTCCCGATCATCGAGGAGCAGCTGGGGAGCCTCGAGGGGGCGGTCACGGTCGCGATTGCGACGGACAACACGTGGACGCTGGCGGCGTGGGCGCAGCAGACGGGCGTGAGCTACCCGGTCCTGAGCGACTTCAACCCGATCGGGGCGACGGCGGAGGCGTACGGCGTCCTGCTGCCGGGGATGAACATGGCGAACCGCGTGGTGGTGGTGGTCGACGGGGAGGGGAACGTGGCGCACATCGAGACGGCGCCGGCGGTGGTCGAGCTGCCGGACTATGGTCCGGTGCTGGCCTGCGTTGCAGGCTAGCGCCAGCGACGCTGCGCTCGCGGTGAGTAGTGACTAGCGGCTAGTGACTAGTGGTCGGTGAGGGCCTACGGCCCGCCGAGCCGACTAACCACTAACCACCAGCCACCAACCGCTCGTCAGTTGTCGAGGATGAGGACGCTGCGGTTGACCTCGCCGGCCTTGAGGGCGTCGTAGGCCTCGTTGATCTGGCCGAGCTCGTAGCGTCGGGAGATGAGCTCGTCGATCTTGAGGCGTCCCTGGCGGTAGAGCTCCATGAGCCAGGCCATGTCGTAGGTCTGGCGGGTGGAGCCGTAGAAGCTGCCGATCATGCCCTTCTCGTTGAGGAAGGCGGCGCCGGGCAGGGTGACCTGTGAGTCGAAGGGGAGCATGCCGACGATGACGGCGCGTCCGCCGCGCTTGGCCATCTCGAAGCACTGCTCGGCGGTCTTGACGAGGCCGATGGCCTCGAAGGCGTAGTCGACACCGCCACGGACGATTCCCTTGACGGCCTCGACGGGGTCACCCTCGGAGGCGTCGACAATATCGGTGGCGCCGAACTCCCTGGCGGCGGCGAGCTTGTTCTCGAGCATGTCGACGGCGATGACGCGGGAGGCGCCGGCGGCGACGGCTCCCTGGATGACGTTGAGTCCGACGCCGCCACAGCCGACGACGGCGACGGTCTGGCCGGCCTGCACGCGGGCGGTGTTGGTGGCGGCGCCGACGCCGGTCATGACGCTGCAGCCGACGAGGGCGGCGGCCTCCATGGGCACGTCGTCGGGGACGTGGACGAGGGCGGTGGCGCTGACGAGCTGCTGCTCGGCGAAGGCGGACATGCCGGCGAACTGGGTGACAACCTGGCCGCCCATGCTGAGGCGGTCCTGGCGGCCGAGGCGGTTGGTCTGGAAGCAGAGGAAGGGGCGGCCCTGGACGCACTGGTCGCAGAAGCCGCAGGAGGCGACGAAGGCGACGACGACGCGGTCGCCGACCTGCACGTTCGTAACCTCGTCGCCGATCTTCTCGACGGTCCCGGCGGACTCGTGCCCGAGCACGGCGGGGCAGGCCATCGGGTACTTGCCCTCCATGAAGTGGAGGTCGGAGTGGCAGACGCCGGTGGCGCTGGTGCGAATGACGACTTCGTTGGCGCGGGGCTCGTCGATATCGACGTCCTCGATGACGAGGGGCTGGTCGACGCCGTACATGACTGCGGCCTTCATGGGGACCTCCTGGAGTGCTCAGATTCGCCCCGGGAGCGGGTCCACGACCGGTCGATCCGAACCGGGGACGGGCCGCATTGTTCGGGCCGGTGGGGCGGGTGTCAACGCTGTAGGGAGGACGAGTGTGCTAGTCTCCACCGTTGTTTTCGCCAAAGGTGCTGGTGGCAGTGGTTGCGGCCGTGATCACGGCTGTCGTTGTGCTGGGCTGGGGCGGATCGGTTCGCGGGCAGGAACGCGAGGAATGCGGGAGGGTGAGCGGGTTGGTGACGGGCGCGACCTACCGGGCGTCGGTGACGGTGCGGCCGGGGGAGGGGGCGGAGACGGCGAGGCTGACGCTCGAGATCCTCGACGACAACGCTCGGCCGGTGGCCCGGGAGGTGGAGCCGGCGAACCTGTACGGGACTCCGGTGACCCTCACGGCGAGCGTGGTCGCGCCGGAGGGGGCGGCGTTGTACATCGCGACCGTGCAGGTGACGGGGACGGCGGGGTGCGCGGGCACGAGCCTCGAGGGGCTGGGGGTCGTGCAGGTGACGGCGCCGCGTCCGGTCAGGGCACGCCCAACGCCAACACCCACCCCCACGCCAACACCAACGCCAACACCC